>CAYFYO010000035.1:24167-36669 GCA_964347335.1 uncultured Thermodesulfobacteriota bacterium | reverse complement strand
ATTCTGATCGACTTTTTACGGTCATGTCGATCCAGGGTTGTCCAAAGGGGCTTGCTCCAGGCCGTCATGGAGAAAAGGAGAAGGGTAAATAGGGTGATGAAAATCGCCAATCCCTTCCTCTGTACTCTTCTTGAGCTTCCTGTTTTCACGTTGGTTCTCCTTTCCATCTCTTTTGTCAAAAATCGAATCCAGGACTTTCCTCAAGTCCCTTTTTCCGTCTCGAGGGGACACTCTGCGGCTCTGTTCTATTTCCCCTCCTTTTCCTCGGTCTCACCGAACTTCTCGAGATTTTCAGCCAGTGCTCGCAACTTTTCGTCAACAAGGTGGTTGATCGTTCCTTTCTCATAGGTGTCATCGGACCCCCGCTCCCCTGCTTTCATGCCAGTGAGGATCTCCATCCCTTGATCAATCGTCGTCACCGGGTAGATGTGAAATTTCTTCTCCTTGACCGCATTGATCACGTCTTTCCTCAGCATAAGATCCGTGACGTTTTGATGAGGAATGATTACGCCTTGACTTCCCGTCAGGCCTCCTGCCCGACAAACGTCGAAAAAGCCCTCAATCTTTTGATTGACACCGCCAATGGTTTGGACCTCACCTTTCTGGTTCACAGAACCCGTTACGGCGATGTCTTGTCTCACGGGGACCTCCGTGAGACTCGAGAGGAGCGCGTAGACCTCGGTTGAAGAGGCACTATCCCCTTCTACACCGCTGTAAGACTGTTCAAAACAGATACTCGCAGACATGTTGAGAGGTTTATCCTGAGCGTATTTGCCCCGGAGGTAGCCGCTCAGTATGTAGACTCCTTTGGTGTGGATGGGGCCACTCATCTCGACTTCTCGTTCAATATCGATGACGCCAGCCTTTCCCATCGCGGTCTTGGCGGTAATGCGTGATGGCCTCCCGAAGGCGTAGTCACCCATGTCAAATACGGACAAACCATTGACCTGTCCCACCACCGCGCCTTTCGTATCGATCATGATCTGACCATCCTGGATCATTTCCTGGATTTTCCTCTCGATGAGATTGAGCCGCTCGATGCGATTTTCAATGGCCAGGTCAACATGCTTTCCAGTGACAAGCTTCGTCCCTTCTTCACTCGCCCAGTAGCTTGCTTCTCTGACGAGGTCGGCAACCTGATGAAATCTCGTCGAGAGTTTCTTCTGCTTTCCCGCGAGACGAGCCCCGTACTCCACCACAGCGGCTGCACCGGATCGGTCGAAGGGCTTCAGTTTTTCGTCTTGACAGATCTTCTGAATAAAGCTCGTATATTCGCTGATCGAAACCTCATTTCGATCCATAACGGTATCGAAATCGGCCTTGGCTTTGAAGATCTTCTCAAAGTCTTCATCGTACTGGTAAAGGAGACGATACGTGAAATCGTCGCCAATCATAATGACCTTGACATCAACATCGATGGGTTCTGGCTTGATCGAGGAAGTTGTGAAGAGGAAAAACGGGTCATAGGCCTGAATTTCCATCCGCTTCGTTTTGAGGGTTCTCTTGAGAGCTGGCCAGACGCCGGGTTCCAAGAGGGCGTCTTTGGCGTTAATGATCAGATAGCCTCCATTCGCTCTGAGGAGGGAGCCACCTTTGATTTTTGTAAAATCGGTGCGCCAGAGACCGGATCTATCCATCATACGTTCGACACTGCCGAAGAGATTCCGATAGGTGGGGTAGGTCTCTTCGACAATCGGCGCCCCTTTTTTTTCTGAATTATCGACCACCACGTTTACCTCGTATTCGGTGAAAGAAGCCTCAGGTCGGCCGATCCCAGGCGGCGTCTGACCTTCTGGTTTTTCCTGAAAATCCGAGAGATTGGCGAGAATATTCTCCTCGACCTCGTGGAGGTACTCCTGAACCTTTTGGACTCGGAATTTGTCTTGAATCTCAGCAATTCCCTCGGCAACGATCGGTTTAACCACGTCGATTTCCAGCCGCTTCAGCTCTTCAATGAGTTCCTTTTCATCCTTCCGAGTCTCCTTGATGATCTGTTGGAGTTCTTCCATGAGTTCAGGGAGTTGGGACTGGATGACCTCCAACCGTTCTCTGGGGAACTCGTTTTTCTCCACGAGCGATTCGAGTTGATCGAGATTCAATGGATTTCCCGCAATGACAGGAAGGATCTCCGGCCGTGTGTATGGTCCCATCTGAATCTGGACCAGGGTGAACCCCTCGGTGGTAATCTTCTTTTCAAAAGCCTTAAACTTTGTCTTCTGAATCTCTCCGAATTGGTCTGTGAGCGCCTTTCGCTGGGTCCTGTATTCTTCGCTCTCAAAGATCTGAGGGATGTTCCGTTTGAGGGCGCTGATGAATTCTGCCATATTGTTCTTAAACGCTCTGCCTTGGCCGGCTTGAAGCGTGAGGACCATCGGATTATCTGGGGCTTTGAAATTGTTCACATAGCAGACATCTCCTGGGATTTTCTTTTCGGCCACAACGGCTTCCATGCAGCATTTCAGGGCCGAATTTCTGCCCGTTCCACTCGTGCCGGTAATGAAGATGTTGTATCCGGAGCTTGTGATCCGGAGTCCGAAATCCAAGGCCTTGACTCCGCTGACTTGTCCAATAATGGTCTCACATGCAGGAAGATCTTGTGTCGTTTTAAATGGGAGGGCCTCTGGATTACACTGCCAGCGGAGTCCTTCAACAGGGACCTCTTCAAAACTTTTGATACGATGCATGTTTATTCTCCCAAATAGGCCGAAAACAAAGGTTCTTGGCAGTCCTGGAGGGTTCTCTGTGATGGCCACGGATTGCCGTATATCATATCACAGAGAGGGCTTTCGTCTAAAGCCCCTGGTCCCCCCTGTCCTCTAGAAGATTCGAGCGATTGACTCGCGACCACGGGTTGAAGGACACCAGAGGGCGTGGGAATTAGATGGCTTTCCGTCATAGGCGCTTCAATTCTCTCTCGTAACTCTCGAGTAGGGCCTCCGCCTCTCTCTCTAGGAGGAGGATCCTTCTGTACTCAGTGGTTTTTGCGGCGGATTCTCTTCGGAACCAACGCCACGGAAGTTTCTCTTCTTTTTTGAGCCTTTCGATTCGGCCTTCGACGAAGTGGATGCGCTTCTTGTGCCGATCTCTCAAAATACGACAGCGGAAGAGGACCAGTTGGCGAACGAGCTTCCATCGAGACCTGTCGATGAGCGCTCCTTTTGAGATTCTTAGGAGGTTGACGGCCTCTCCAATGTTGTCCTGATCGAGTGATCGAAGGGCCTCGTGCAAATAGTAACGGGTTGGCAAAACGCCCGTATCCTGAAGGGGTTTGCCCACGAATGCCTTGACGACTCTCATCAGAATTCCGAGGCCAACCATGATCCATCAAGCTGTTTTGGCCCGTAGACCGGCTTCCATGAGTCTGAGAAAACTCTCCCTGAGTTCAGGCAGATCCAGCGTCAGTTCATCGATTCTTCGCAAAATACCCTGATAGTCATCGTCGGGCTCAACATCCATCCCCTTGAGGAGTTTCACGGTGGATTCGTAAATCCGCCTGTCGATCCGTATGAGACCGAATCCAGCGCCGATGATCTCCAAAAGTCCTTTAACCACATCGAACCCTGTCAGCTCCTGGATAGCGATTTCCGCACCGAGTCCGACCAGTGCCCCGACGAGTGCACCAGGGAGACTCAATTTTCTCTCTTCCATCAGGTATCTCCTCTTCGATCGGCGAGATTTCGGAAGGAAGCATTCCCCCCTCGCTCCTTGCTCCAAGCGCTCCTGTCAATCATCGCCTGCGGGAGGGCTTCTGTTTCCCCAAGTCATGAGCGAGTTTCTCGGCATGACCGAGCATGTCATCGATGTATCTGTTTTTTTCCAGGAGTCTTTTCTCAAGTCCCTTTTTCTCCTGGCGAAGCTTCTTGACCTCACTCGAGACGAACAGGGATTTTATCCGAACCACAATCAGGGTCAAAACGACTCCGGCGATGAATCCAAGTATGATGCCGATGTAAAAGAGGGTTTCAGGTTCCATTTCAATTCCCCTCAGGAAAGCGTCATGATCTTTATCATATTTGTAAAGCCTGGAACCCCAGTCGGCAGCCCTGCCGTGAGTACAACTCTATCGGAGGCTTTCACCAGCCCCGTTTCTTTGGCTGCACGCGCCGCCTTGGAGAGCATATCATCTGTGTTCCGGAACGTGGAGACCAGCACTGGAGTTACCCCCCAAGAGAGAGCAAGGCTTCTGACCGTTCCCTCGCTGGGGCTTAGCGCGATAATTGGCTGAGGTGGCTTGTGCCTTGAAACCAGGCGAGCAGTCAACCCGGACTCTGTCGGCGTGATGATTGCCTTCGCGTTAACTTTTCGAGCGAGAAAGCACGCCCCAAGACTCACCGCGTCTGAGACATGATCCTGGGGCGAGGCTTCCGTCTCAAGGAAAAATTCCTGAGGAAAATCCTGTTCCGTTACTTCGGCGATTCTCGCCATCGTGCTCACCGACTCGACCGGGTATTTTCCTGAGGCGGTCTCTTCAGAGAGCATGAGTGCGTCAGTCCCGTCGAAGACGGCATTGGCGACGTCTGTTGCCTCGGCCCGCGTTGGTCTGGGGCTCTCGACCATGGATCGAAGCATCTGGGTTGCCGTGATCACCGGCTTTCCGAGCTGGAGGGCCTTGCGAATCAACATTTTCTGGATCATAGGGATCCTTTCCAATGGGGTCTCGATTCCGAGATCCCCTCGAGCCACCATAACACCCTCGACGGCATCCAGAATCTCGTCGATATGCTCCAAGGCCTCGTGCTTCTCGATCTTGGCGATGATGGGCGTGGAGACCTTTCGCCGCTTCATTATCTCTCTTACACGAAGAACATCCGAGGCCTCCCGCACAAAGGAAATTGCCACTAAGTCTACCCCCTTTTCAATGCCGAAGTTAAGATCCCTCCTATCTTTCTTGGTGAGTGCCTGAAGCTTGATAGACCTCGTCGGAAGATTAACCCCTTTGTGGGAGGTAAGGGTCCCGCCGGTAATCACCCGACATTTTATGTCGTGGGAGTTGGCTTCCATGACCGAAAGCTCTAGGGCTCCATCGGCTAGGAGCAGCGTGTCTTGTGGCCTCACTTGTCGGGGAAGGTCGGGGTAGGTGACCGAAACTCCCCGCTTTGTGCCCAGAACGTTCCGGGTCGTCAGGACGAAATTCTCCCCAGCTTTCAACACGATGGCGCCGTTCTTGATCTTTCCAATCCGGATCTTGGGCCCAGCCAGGTCCTGAAGGACAGCCACATTTCTTCCCAATTGTTTCCCGAGTCTTCTTACCGTCCGAATGATCCGACCGTGTTCCTCCTGGGTTCCGTGTGAGAAGTTGAGCCTCGCCACATCCATGCCCGCTTCGATGAGGCGGGATAGGGTCTTCGATCGGTTACTGGAAGGCCCAATTGTGCAAACGATTTTTGTCTTCCTCATCCGTATGGCTCGTCGTCGATCGCTCGGTTCTCTCAGTCAATGCTAATCAGGGAATACACCGAAGTCAAGATGAAGGGCATGATAACAAGCTTTACTCTGTTGATCTCCATTCTCCCTCTGTCATGAATCTTGATCTGGATTTTCCTGAGAAAGCGGGTGATGGGTTTCATAACCCAATACGGGTGCATGAACCGTCTTCGCATTGGCTTTTTAGGGCAATACCCTACCACCCTCTCTCGCTCCCCTTCGACTCTGCTCAGGGCTGCTGGAGCCCACCAGCGTTTGCAAGAGATAATTCTTGACTCAGGCCTGATTCTTCCTCTCAAGAAATGAGGCCACCCATTGAGCCCCTTCGGGACCATGCAATACAGATTTCGCAACGAATCGCGTGGAGGTACCCAATCAATTGACAGATACGAAGCGTTGGCGTTCTTGACCTGAATCGCCCGCTCAGCGATTCAGGTCAAAACTCAGAGACCTCCGTGTACGCTGCGAGAGATGGAAACTGACTTCATGCGCTTGCACGAATTGAGATAAGTACAAAATCTGATTCCAAAAAGTCCGGAAACTCCAGGTCTTAAAGCGTTGACAAGGGGGTAACGCTTCTGATAGCCTGGCCCAAAACCTATGTGTCCGGGGAATGCTTGCCGGAGTTGGGTTTTATGAAACCCGTTAACCTCCATTTTATGAGGGGATCTTTCCTCATCCTGTTTTCGCTCTCTCTTTTTCTCTTTCCCTCTCCGACAAAGGCCTACGTGGAATTCGCTCACCAGACCGGTAAGGACTGTAAGACCTGCCATCGGAGTCCTTCGGGGGGGGCCGGATCTGACATTCTACGGGGAGGCTTTTCAGAGAGGTGGATACCAATACCCTGTCGCCGATGAGGCTTTTCGGGCGGCGCCCTGGTATCAGAGAGCCATTCTGCTGGTCATTGGTTATCTCCATATTGCTGCCGGTGTTGTCTGGTTCGGAACGATCTTCTATGTCCATATTATCATAAAACCCGAGAGACTGATTAAGGGTCTCCCCAAATCGGAACTGATTTTGGGTTGGACGTGCATTATTGTCGCGGGGTTGACTGGAGCGCTGCTGAGCATCCACAGAATCGACAACTTCTCACAGCTTCATACGACACGATTTGGAATCATCTTATCGGTTAAGGCGGTGCTCTTTCTGTTGATGGTGGGCATTGCCATGACGACCTCTTTGGTCATTCAGAAAAGGTTAAAGCGGAGAGCCGAGCGACAGGAGGAAAGGAAAGCGCAAGCCGGGGAATTCCTCTCCCATACAGAATTGCTGACCTTTGATGGTACAGGTTCACAGCCCGTCTATGTTGCCGTGGACAGGGAGGTTTACGATGTCTCTGAAAGCCCAACATGGAAAGAAGGGAGGCACATGGGTCAGCACTTTGCAGGCCGTGATCTCTCAGACGCCCTTTCAGGGGCGCCTCACGGTCGGGAGGTTCTTGCGAAGTACGAAAAGAAGGGAAGACTCTGGGAGGGGCAAACCGATTTTCAACCTGAGTTCACGGGCGTAAGAAAGACATTTCTCATTCTCGCTAAGTCCGCTCTGGTGATTTCTTTTTTGATTATATTCTGTGTCGCTCTGTGGCGTTGGGGCTAGCGTAAGGTTGCTCCGATACTCGGAGGCAGGGCAAATCCTCCAGACATGACAGATTTGATTGCGTCTTCCATCTTTAGCGTTGACGGAATCGCTCTCTCCTTGGGGACAAGGAGCATGTACCCTGATGTGGGGTTTGGTGTGGTCGGAATAAAAACCGAGACGAAGATCTTCCCCTGGCCATCCTTAAATTCGTTTGTGGCAAACCCAATGGTGTAGGAGCCGGTCTTGGGAAATTCCACAAAAACCGTTTGGCGAAAGGTTTCCCTTCTCTCAGGAGCGAAAGCGATGGTGAGCTGTTTGGCCGCTGAATAGATACTCTTCGCCAGAGGGATAAAGGTAAAGAACCGCTCCGTCAGATAGGCAAATCCTTTTCCCACCACGTTGGTGGCAATAATCCCTGCCACATAAATCAAAACGAGAAAAAAAAGAACTCCGAGCCCGGGAATGGTAATCTCTCGCTGCAGGAGGCGACTCAGGATCTGGGCAATGGGCTGAGCGAAGATCCCCTCGACAATCCTAAATAAGAATTGAAGGGCGAAAAGGGTGATCCCAACGGGGAGAATGAGAAGAATTCCGGCCACGGCTTTGGCCCTTAGGTGTTTGAAAAGGCTTTTCATGATTTCCCTCCGAACGACTTCATCTCTGAGTTCGTGGAATTCCAATCGTTTGGGTGCATCTCCTCAGGGATTTTCCGTCTATGGAATGGACCTAGATGATCGCGTGCCAACTGGGACCTCCAGGACGAACATTTCACTGGTCGAACGAATACAGATGCATTAGATGTCTTCACATTGGCTTTTCAGGACAATGCCCTACCGCTCTCTCTTGAGTCCACAGAGTTCCCAAGAGATGGTTTTGACTCTGGCCTGATTTCTTGAGAGGAAAAATCAGGCCACCCACTCAGCCCCTTCGGGGCCATGCAATACAGGTGTCACAACGAATCGCGTGGTGGGACCGACTCAATGGATACATGCGAAGCGTTGGCGCTCTTGACCTGAATCGCCCTCTCAGCGATTCAGGTCGAAATTCAGAGATCTCCGTGTGCGCTGCGAGAGATGGAAACTGACTCAATGCACTTGCACGAGAATCGAGGGATTCTCGGTTTTTAATTGAAATAACGTGAAGTGATTTGCGTACATGATGAGCACCATTTTGATTCTATTATAAATGAGCCAGGCCGAAAAGAAAAAAGAACCGGCGATTCGGTTCGTCACGACTTTTTCCAGGGGGATACAAAATTGAAGAATTCTATTCGATGTGATAACAAATGGGGACGTTTTTCAGATATCGGCCAACAGCTTTGGGAGCATACCGCTGACGGGTCTGGAGAAGAAGATGAGGGGCGTTCAGATTGGTCTGATCGGGTTTGGGACTGTGGGCTCCGGCGTGGTTAGCGTATTGCAGCGGAACGGAGATCTCATCGAAAGACGACTTGGACAACCTCTGATCCTCAAATGGATCGCCGATCTTGACCTTGATTCGGACAGGGGAGTCTCTGTCGATCACATTCAACTGACTCGAGACGCAACGGAGGTGATTGAAGATCCGGAGATATCCATTGTGATTGAACTGATTGGCGGGGATGAGCCGGCGAGGTCCTTCATATTAAGGTGCTTTGAGAGAAAGAAGCATGTCGTCACGGCGAATAAGGCCCTCCTGGCGATTCATGGTGATGAGATATTCAAAGAAGCCCGGCGCCACGGTGTTGAGATCAATTTTGAAGCCTCTGTCGGAGGCGGCATTCCCATCATCCGATCCCTTCGGGAGGGGTTGGTGGCCAATCAAATCAGGTCGTTATTCGGTATTCTCAACGGCACTTCCAACTACATACTCAGCAAGATGACAGATGAGGGGCTAGAATTCGGACAGGTCCTGAAGGAGGCCCAGGAGAAAGGGTATGCAGAAGCTGACCCCTCAATGGATATCGATGGGATCGATCCGGCCCATAAGCTCGCCATCCTGGTTTCCTTGGCCTGCGGCGGTCGGGTGCGTTTCGACGGCATTTATACAGAAGGTATTTCGGAGATGTCTCCCCTCGACATTCAGTACAGCCTTGAATTTGGCTACAAAATAAAGCTCCTCGCCATTGCCAAAATCGAGGGGAACCGGGCGGAAGTCCGGGTCCATCCCACCTTGGTCCCCATTGAACATCCCCTTTCCGCGGTCAATGGGGTTGACAATGCGATATTTGTCACAGGAGACGTCGTGGGCCCGACGATGTTCTATGGACAGGGAGCCGGGAAGATGCCCACGGCAAGTGCCGTTGTGAGCGACGTCGTTGAGCTTGCTCGAAAAGTGCGGTTCCAATCTCCAGGGCGGGCATTGACGTTTTCTCATCAGGGTCCTCGCTCGAAGAGGATCTTGATCGAAGACATCGACCGTGTGGTAACTCCCTGGTACATGCGATTTTCCGTCGTGGACAGACCTGGGGTCCTCTCTAAGATCTCAGGAATTCTCGGGAAGAACAGGATCAGTATCGCTGCAGTGATTCAGAAGGGGAGACAGGCTCAGGAGGCCGTTCCAGTGGTTATGATGACGCACGAAGCGAGAGGACGTGACGTTATGCGAGCCTTGAAAGCCATCGACCAGCTCCCTGTCGTCCTAGACCGGACTGTACGGATCCGGGTTGAGAACAGGCTTTCCTGAGGAGGATGTGGTGGTTTGGCAGGGAGTTATCCAGCAGTATCGGGATTTTTTGCCCATTCGAGAGGAAGCTTCCATTGTGACCCTTCACGAGGGGAATACGCCGTTGATCCCGGCGCAAAGGTTGACGGAGGCCATTCATGCCGATGTCAGGTTGTTTCTGAAATGCGAGGGGTTCAATCCAACAGGGTCTTTCAAAGACAGGGGGATGACGGTGGCCGTCTCAAAGGCCCTTGAGGACGGTGCTCGCTCTGTGATCTGTGCCTCAACGGGCAACACCTCGGCTTCAGCAGCCGCCTATGCCGCCCGGGGAGGACTGGGGGCAGTGGTTCTGATTCCTCAGGGAAAGATTGCCCTCGGAAAGCTGTCTCAGGCCATGATGCACGGAGCCAAGGTAATAGAGGTAAAGGGAAATTTCGATGAAGCCCTCGAGATTGTCTTGAGAATCTCAGAAAAGCACCCCCTGACATTGGTTAATTCTCTGAATCCCTATCGAATCGAAGGCCAGAAGACGGCTGCTTTCGAGGTCTGTGATCGTTTGGGAGAGGCGCCTACCTATCATGCGCTTCCCGTGGGAAATGCCGGGAACATCACAGCGTACTGGAGAGGCTACAGGGAATACTACGAGAAGGGGCTGGTGCGGAGCCGACCCAAAATGCTCGGTTTCCAGGCCGAAGGGGCCGCGCCGATTGTCCGGGGAAGGGCCGTGGAGAAGCCAGAGACAATTGCCACGGCGATTTGCATTGGAAATCCGGCGAGCTGGAAAAGCGCTGAGGCCGCGAGAGACGAGTCGGGGGGGCTCATTGGCATGGTCAACGATCAGGAAATCATAGACGCGTATCGTCTCATCGCACAAAAGGAGGGTGTCTTTTGCGAGCCTGCCTCAGCGGCATCGGTCGCGGGTGTCATCAAACTCAGCCAAAAACGCCTGTTCAAAAGGCGGGAGACTGTTGTCTGCACGCTTACGGGACACGGGCTAAAGGATCCTGACGCGGCGGTTGGATCCGCTGAAAAACCGATTTCACTTCCTGCTAAAATGGATGCGGTTTTGGAGGTTCTCGGTCTCTGATCTGAGATGAGACCTAAAACCCCTTATTCGTACCACTCGAGCAAGACCGACACGGTGAATCAGAAATCATGACACTTCCCTCAAACGGAAACATGACATGAGAAATACGGGCCGGTGTTTATTTTATTCGGGATTCAACAGTTTTCGGATAGAGTGGTGACCTTCGAATTCGGCTAGAGACATTGTCGAAGGCCGGGACGGATGGAAGAAAGTTCGAGGCAAATCAAAACCTGACGTCCCAAGGAAGCTGCTGTTCGATTGACCATTATTCACTTCGCACTTGGCATGATTCCACAAATGCGGTAGCATCGCTCGGACGACCGAACCTTTCTGGTCAGAGCGGACTTGAAGCATGGAAAAGGCTTTCTCAATTTGCCATTAGGTGAAGTAGAAACAAGGTGAATGTGGTGAAGCGGGGAATCTGTTTCGTCTGCCTCGTTGTCGTGGTTTGGTTCTGTTCGCCTGCCATAATCTGGGGGCAGGATCTCAGGTTTGCGGTAATATCCGATCACCGTTCCAATTCCCGCGGTTTAGAGAGTGCACTGACGTTTATCGATGAACAGAATGTGGATTTCATCCTGGTTGTCGGTGATTTCGCTCCGATAGAAGATAACTATTATGAGCACTATTCGATGCACGGTTATACCATCGGCCCAGACGATCAACAAATCTATTTTGTACTGGGTAATCATGATGCTCCCCCGGATGGGGAGCTCTTTTTCAGGGACTATATTGCACCCTATTATCCGAGTAATGGGCCTCGTTCTGCACCGACGGGAACCGTTTTCTCATTCGATTGGGGGGACTCCCACTTCGCCGTGACCAATCAGTATTGGGACTACCCAACCGGTGGCTATACGCAGGCGCAATTGGACTGGCTTGAGCAGGATCTGGCAGGGAGCGATCGGCCTTACAAGTTCGTCGTGGGGCACGAACCAGCATTTCCCCAGCACCGTCACATAGGTGATTCTCTTGATGCTGAACCCGAGATGCGCGATCTTTTCTGGCAGATACTTGTTGACCAAGGTGTGCAGGCGTTCTTTTGCGGCCATACTCATTTCTATAGTGTGGTTTTGCAGGACGGGGTTTACCAGTTGGACTCTGGGGAGGCGTGGCACAACCACGTATGCGTCATGATCATCGAGGTCGATCCTGATATTGCCACCGTGCATTATTATGAAACAGACGGGGCCGTGCCAACTGAGAGCGACGAGATTGACACGATAATCCTTGAACCTAACAAATCCGGGGCTGGCGAGCTACCCACGGCGGGGTCTGGCTCAGGCGGTGTAGGCTGCTTCATCACGACGGCAGTTTCCAATAGCGCAAGGTGAGAACAATCGCGCAGTCTGCGGTCAATGGATGAGCCAAAAGAGGGTGGTCCCCCCTGTCGGTCATCGGTGTGTCGTTTTCGGCTGCCCTTTTCATCTGACCCACCTGAAGAATCCAAGATAATATCGACGATCTTGTCCCCCCTTCGAGGATGCAATATTTCTGATGGAAATCGTTCACTGCGAATACGGTTGGCTCGGGAGAGTTTTGGTTAGGCGATCGAGCGCAACTTGTTAGACCTTCCCTCTGCGAATTCGTTTTACTCCTCTGATCTCTCAGTGCTTCCCACCACCCAGGAAGGTATCTTGCCGGCGTCGGCGAGCATCCGGAAGAGATTGGGCATACTGTCAAACTGTCTCATGCATAGGTTGTACTCTTCCTCAGTCACAGATGACGTCCTCGGATAGCACCATAGCAGCATCCCCTCGCGAACACCCA
>CAYFYO010000035.1:0-24067 GCA_964347335.1 uncultured Thermodesulfobacteriota bacterium | reverse complement strand
CACATGAGGCTTTCCTCATAGAATCAGCACCTTAACTCCCAGTACGACGCCCAGCCAACACCCAGAGACCAGAACCGGAAGCCAGACGGCTCGAGCCCAGAGAGGTGGAATCCACCTCCGCTGTAAGAGCAGGCCAACGGAGATCATGTGGAGGGGAACTGGAAGACTCAGACCGAGGGCATACACATTTCTTATCCATAAACCGTGTGATTGCGGGAAGAGCTGCGCCACCAAAGAGCCGGTAACTGTGGTGTGAATTAACCTGGCAAGCACCAATAGACCCACAGCAATGAGAACGTTCGCAAATACTCGGACGATCATCTTGAACATATACCGACGATGCAGAGACATACTCAAGCCCGAGGGATGTTGATATGGACGGAAATCCCCCTGAATCCAATAGATACGGTGAATCAGGAGGTTTGGAATCTGCGTTCGATTCTCCCGTCGCCAAGTGACACGAAAGGGTAACGAATAGCGAGAGTGTATCCAACTCCTCCTATCGATTTCAACGGGTGAGGGGGAGACGTGTCTCACGGATAATCAATCGTCACTGAACCTCTTGATTTCAAATAGAAGTTGATTATTTGCCGTCCGATGATATATGTTATCGTTCTAAATACCTCCACAGCAGTTCCGAGGGCGGGTGGATCAATCATGAAAGGGTTTATCGAAAAGTACCTCAGCTATCTCTCTATTGAGAAGAATCTTTCGGATCACACCTGTAGAGGTTATCTCAACGATCTTCGCCAATTTGAGGAGTTTCTCAGGGAGAACGGTCTCGCCGTTGCCTCAGACAAAAGCGTGGACGTGGGAAAAATCGACCATGTCATGGTCCGGGCGTATCTGGCTTCTATCTATAAGAGGAACCGGAAGAGTTCCATAGCCCGGAAGGTCGCATCGGTGAGGTCGTTCTTTAGATTTCTGGTAAGAGAGCAGGCGATCCCATCGAACCCGGCTGAGCGAGTCAACACGCCCAGGCAAGAGAAGACGATTCCAAATGTCCTTTCCGTGGATGATGCGTTTAGACTGATGGAGTCCCCGGAGAAGCGAACTCCGAGTGCCGCAAGGGACAGAGCGATTTTGGAGACCCTCTATTCCAGCGGCCTTCGTGTTGGAGAGCTGGTTGGTCTCGATGTGGACAGCATCGACCTGGATCTCGGTGTTGTTCGTATCATGGGCAAGGGGAGAAAAGAGAGGATCGTCCCCTTGGGATCCAAGGCAGCGGATGCTTTGAAAGACTACCTGGATCAGCGGGGGGTATTTCAGAAGGGTGACGGAGGCGAAGAAGCGCTGTTTCTGAACGCCTCGGGAAAGCGGCTCACCACGCGAAGTGTGGCCAGAATTGTCGAGAAGTATGCCAAGCGGAGTCATCTCTCCAGGCGGGTTTCGCCCCATAGCCTGAGGCATACTTTTGCGACCCACCTGCTCAATGGTGGAGCGGACCTGAGAGGAATTCAAGAGCTTTTGGGACACGTGAGTCTCTCAACGACCCAAAAATACACCCACGTCGGTATCGACAGGCTCATCGAAGTCTACGACAAGGCACATCCGAGAAGCTGGCGGAACAAAGGGAGACGAACGACCGATGACCCCAGTGAACGATAAAAAACATCACGTGAAAGGCACGACCATTCTCTGTGTGCGACACAAAGGTCGGGTCGTCATGGCGGGTGACGGACAAGTCACGCTCGAGAAGACCGTCATGAAGCAATCAGCGAAGAAGATCCGGAAGATGTTTAACGAGAAGGTCCTGGCTGGTTTTGCTGGCGCGACGGCCGACGCATTTACGCTCTTTGCCAAATTTGAGCAGAAACTCGAACAGTATAATGGAAACCTCGTGCGAGCGGCCGTGGAACTGGCAAAGGACTGGAGGACGGACAAGATCTTGAGACGCCTGGAGGCTCTCCTGATCGTGGCTGACAAGGAAAACGCCTTGATTATTTCTGGCACGGGCGACGTCATCGAACCGGATGAAGGGGTCGCGGCCATCGGGAGTGGCGGTCCCTATGCTCTGGCAGCAGCCAGAGCCCTCGTTTACCATTCAGATTTGGATGCCAAGGACTTGGCAGAGGAAGCCATGCGGATCGCCGCCAGTATCTGTATTTACACCAATGATAGGATTTTCTTGGAGGAGCTTGCATAGATGACGGTCTTCACCCCTCGGGAAATCGTTTCGGAACTCGACAAATACATTGTGGGACAGAACGATGCAAAACGGGCAGTTGCCATTGCTCTGAGAAACCGGTGGCGGCGTCAACAGGTAGCTGAAGATCTTCGAGATGAGATCTATCCTAAGAATATTGTGATGATTGGCCCGACTGGTGTGGGAAAGACAGAGATTGCCCGGCGGCTGGCAAAACTGGCTCAGGCTCCTTTCCTGAAAATTGAGGCGTCGAAATTCACCGAGGTCGGTTATGTCGGAAGAGACGTGGAATCGATGATCCGAGATTTGACAGACCAAGCCGTCAACATGATCAAAGCCGAAGAAACCGAGAAAGTCCAGCGGAAGGCCCGTGAAATTGCCGAAGAGAGGCTTCTCGATATCCTTTTGCCCCCGATCCGGAGGCCGAAGCGCGCCGAGGCTGAAGAACCGGACAACGCAGACGCGGGACAACCTGGTAAGTTCGATTCTGAACTCTCGAGAATCGAAGACGAAAACTCGACGCGGGAAAAGCTTCGGAGGCTTTTGAGGAGCGGCAAACTCGATGAGCGCTATGTCGATGTTGAGACAACGGACAGAAGTCTACCCATGGTTGAGATATTCTCGGCTGCCGGCCTCGAAGGGATGGACATCAATATTCGAGATATGCTGGGGAATATGCTTCCCCAGAAAAAGAAGCAGCAGAAAGTCAAAGTTCCAGAAGCCCTGAATATACTGACTCAAGAGGAAGCTCAGCGGCTTGTCGATATGGACCGGGTGACCAAGATGGCGATTGAGCGGGTCGAACAATCGGGCATCATCTTTCTCGACGAGATCGACAAGATCGCGGGGAGAGAGGGAACCCATGGCCCCGATGTCTCTCGTGAGGGCGTTCAAAGAGATATTCTGCCAATCGTAGAAGGGACCACGGTAACGACCAAATATGGGCCGGTCACGACCGACCACGTTCTGTTCATTGCCGCGGGTGCTTTCCATGTCTCTAAGCCCTCGGATCTCATCCCAGAATTGCAGGGCCGGTTTCCAATCCGGGTCGAATTGGATTCTCTCGGCAAAGGAGAGTTCATCCGGATCCTCACAGAGCCTCAAAATGCTCTCATAAAACAGTACGAAGCCCTGCTCGAAACCGAGGGGATTGAATTGGTTTTCACAGCGGATGCCATCGCCGAGATCGCCGAGATTGCGACGGTCATTAATGAGAGGATGGAGAACATTGGAGCGCGTCGCCTCTATACGATCATGGAAAAGCTCGTCGAGGAAATCTCTTTTGGGGCACCGGAAATCCGTGAGAAGAGAATAAACGTGGATGCCCAATATGTTCGGGATCGACTCAGAGATTTCGTTGAAGACGAGGATCTGAGTCGGTACATTTTGTGAGAAATTCGAAGTCCCAATATCGAAATTCGATACAGGTATGGAAGATCTCATTGAAAAAGCAAAGGTCCTGATAGAAGCACTTCCCTACATCAGACGCTTTTATGATAAGACCATAGTGGTCAAATACGGTGGAGCTGCCATGGTGAATGAGCAATTAAAGGGCAGCTTCGCCTTGGACATGGTTCTCCTCAAATATATTGGAATAAATCCTGTCGTGGTTCATGGCGGTGGACCGCAGATTGCGAAGGTCCTTAGTCAGATGGGGATTGAGTCGAGATTTGTCGATGGTATGCGGGTCACCGATGATGAAACAATGGACGTTGTCGAGATGGTGCTTGTGGGGAAGGTCAATAAAGAGATTGTTGCTCTGATTAACAAACATGGAGGCAGGGCGGTGGGGCTGAGCGGAAAGGATGGGCAGCTGATAACCGCTCGGAAACTAAACCTCTCTAGCCCCGCTGGGGAGAGTCCTCCTGAGATCATCGACTTGGGCATGGTCGGGGAAGTGGAGTCAATTAACCCCGGTGTGATTCGCACACTGGAAAGCCAGAATTTCATCCCTGTCATAGCGCCGGTAGGGGTAGGCGATAAGGGCGAGACTTACAACATCAATGCGGATACCGTGGCCGGAGAGATCGCTTCAGCACTCAAAGCAGAGAAATTGATCCTGTTGACCGACGTAGAGGGCGTGATGAACCAAAAAAAGGAACTCATCCGGTCAATCGATGCGAGAACTGTCCGTGACATGGCCGAGGAAGGCCTTATTTCGGGTGGGATGATTCCCAAGGTCCAGTGTTGTATCGATGCACTCACTCAGGGGGTCAGGAAAACCCATGTCATTGATGGACGGATTGAACACGCTATTCTCCTGGAAATCCTTACGGATGGGGGAATTGGCACACAGATATTGAAAGAGGAGGCCTCCTAAGCTGAAGGGCGATGGAAGGTGAAGGCCATGAAAGAAGATTTTCTTTCCCTCTTTGACTGGTCAAAAGATGATATCGATAAGCTAATGGCCCATGCCGGGGAATTGAAGAGGGAAAAGAGAAAGGGGAAGATCCGGTCTTCTCTCAAGGGAAAGACGATCGCGATGATTTTCGACAAACCTTCGACAAGGACTCGACTATCATTTGAAGCGGGAGTGGCTCAGTTGAGCGGTCAATCGATCTTCCTTTCGGCGGGAGAACTTCAGCTCTCGAGGGGCGAAACGATCGCTGATACCGCCAGGGTCATGTCTCGGTACGTAGATGGGGTGGTGATTCGCACTTTTTCTCATAGAACGGTTGAGGATTTTGCTGCCCACGCGGACATTCCGGTCATCAACGGACTGACCGATCTCCTCCATCCGTGCCAGATTCTATCCGATCTCTTTACCCTTCAGGAGAGAAAAGGGAGCTATGAAGAACTCGCGGTCGTTTATGTGGGAGATGGGAATAATGTCGCCAATTCTTGGATTAACGCGGCTGCCCGCCTCGGATTCACCCTCACCCTGGCATGTCCAGAGGGGTACCGACCAAATCAGGGGATTCTTGCGAGAGCCCTTCAGCAAGAAGTATCAAAAATCAGGATCACTGAAGATCCCCGGAGGGCGGTTGAGGGGGCTCACGTAATTTATACTGATGTTTGGGCTAGCATGGGCCAAGAGAGGGAGGCGGCCAAAAGGACAGAGGTTTTTCGCCCGTTTCAGATTAATCGCGAGTTGGTGCAGCGGGCCGCCAAGGATGTTCTCGTGATGCATTGTCTCCCGGCTCACCGGGGTGAGGAGATTACCGATGAGGTGATTGACGGGCCCAATTCGATTGTGTGGGATCAGGCAGAAAACCGGCTTCACGTTCAGAAGGCAATCCTGGAAAGGTTGCTGAAATAATAACTCCAAGGAGGTGTGAGAATGGGAAAGGTATTGGGAATTATCATCGGTGTTGTTCTCGTGGTTCTCGGTTTGTGGGGAATTGTCACATGGTGGGGCTTTTTTGTCAAAGCCCTCCTGGCCGTGGTTCCCGCGCTAATGATCGTGATCGGTGTGGTTTTGGTGGTCTTTTTTGTCTCGGAAATCCGCTCTGCTGCTCAAGAGAAAGCCGAGACGCAGGCCGCTGCTGAGAAGGAGCCGAAGGAGGAAGAGGCCTCCTCCAAAGAAGAATCGGGGGAGGAGAAATGAGCCAGGATGTTCAGAAGGTCGTTCTGGCTTATTCAGGAGGACTCGACACGTCTGTAATTCTCAAGTGGCTCCTTAATGAGTACGGCTGTGAGGTGATTGCCTTTACCGCCGACATCGGCCAGGGTGAGGAAGTTGAAGGGCTATACGAGAAAGCCATGGCCACGGGAGCCGGCAAGGCATATATCGAAGATCTGAGAGAGGAATTTGTCCGAGATTACGTTTTTTTCGCCATCAAGGCGAACGCTATCTATGAAGGGGCCTACCTGCTTGGAACATCGATCGCTCGACCGCTCATTGCGAGGAGACAGATCGAGATTGCAAGACAGGAAGGGGCTGATGCTGTCGCCCATGGTGCAACGGGCAAGGGGAACGATCAGGTGAGGTTCGAGATCACCTATCTGTCTCTCGAGCCCAGCATCAGAATTATTGCGCCCTGGCGGGAGTGGGATCTCCGTTCCCGAGAGGCACTGATGGATTATGCCAGAGAAAACGGCATTCCGGTCACTGCAACCAAAGATAAACCTTATAGCGTCGATCGCAATCTCCTCCATATAAGCTTCGAGGGTGGCATCTTGGAGGATCCCTGGTTTGAGCCCCAGGAGGAGATGTTCGTCTTGTCTGTCTCGCCAGAAAAAGCCCCTGATCGACCGACTTACCTGGAAATCGATTTTGAACAGGGTGTCCCGGTGCGACTCGATGGGAAACCCTATGGCCCAGCGCAGTTGCTCGACCGACTGAACAAGCTCGGAGGAGAGAACGGCATCGGCCGGGTAGATCTGGTTGAAAACCGATATGTCGGGATGAAGTCCAGAGGGGTTTACGAGACGCCTGGGGGGACAATTCTCCATACAGCCCATAGAGCGATGGAGTCCATCACCTTAGACCGAGAAGTCATGCGTCTGAAGGATGGGCTTGTCACCAAAATATCGGAGCTCATCTACTACGGCTACTGGTTTTCTCCTGAGATGGATGTACTCAAAAAGACCATCGAGGAGACACAGGTTGACGTGACGGGGACTGTCCGGTTGAAGCTTTACAGGGGAAATTGCAGTATCGTCGGGAGGAAATCGGAGAAATCCCTGTACAGTGGTGATTTTGCGACCTTCGAGGAAGATTCGGTCTACAACCAGAGAGATGCTGAGGGTTTCATACGCCTGAACGCGCTGAGGTTAAGGATTCGACGGCTCCTTGGTCGCTAATTGCACAGTGTTTCTTCAGTCTGCCCCGTGGAGTCAAGCGAGGATGACTCCACGGGGTTAGCGCTCCCAGATCGTGGGAGTTAATTCTATCACCCACCCCTGAAATCGGAGTAGAAGGGGATGAAAGACCGATACAATCCGAAATCGATTGAAAAGAAATGGCAGAAATCCTGGAGCGATCAGAAGCTATTTCGTGTGACCGAGGATTCGAAAAAGAAGAAATTCTATCTCCTCGAGATGTACCCGTACCCTTCAGGGAAGATGCATATGGGCCACCTCAGAAACTATTCGATCGGTGATGTGGTGGCGCGTTACAAGAGGATGAAGGGTTTCAACGTGCTCCACCCGATGGGGTGGGATGCCTTTGGCATGCCGGCCGAAAATGCCGCGATCGAGCATGGCGTGCACCCAGCGAAATGGACCTATCAAAACATCGACCTGATGCGGGCTCAGTTAAAAAGGATGGGATTCAGCTATGACTGGGATCGCGAACTCGCCACGTGTGATGTGTCATACTATCGATGGGAACAATGGCTTTTTTTGAGGATGTATGAAAAGGGCCTGGCCTACCGGAAGCGATCCTATGTCAACTGGTGTGAACCGTGCCAGACCGTGCTGGCCAACGAGCAGGTGGAGGCAGGACTGTGCTGGCGGTGCCACTCGGAAGTGACGCAGAAGGAACTCGACCAGTGGTTTTTCCGGATAACCCAATACGCTGAGGAGCTGCTGCAGTACCTCAAGAAGCTGCCCGGGTGGCCCGAACGCGTTTTGACCATGCAGGAGAACTGGATTGGGAAAAGCATCGGTGCTGAAATCCACTTCCCCCTCGAGAATTCCAAGGAAGTCATCACCGTCTTCACGACGCGACAGGATACGGTTTTTGGGGCAACATTCATGGTGCTTGCCCCTGAGCACCCCCTCGTCCTCAAGCTTTCAAAAGGAACGCCCCAGGCCGAAGCGGTCGCGAATTTCGTTGAGACCGTCCAAAGGCAGGACAGGGTCGTAAGGTCCTCTGAGAGTGTCGAGAAGGAGGGCGTATTTACCGGTGCTTACTGTTTGAATCCTCTGACCAAAGCCAGAATGCCTATCTACGTCGCGAATTTTGTCCTCATGGAGTATGGAACAGGTGCCGTCATGGCGGTTCCGACACATGATCAGAGGGATTTTGAATTCGCGAAAAAGTATGGTCTTCCGCTTGTTCTTGTGATCCAGCCTCCAGGAGAGGAGATCAGCGAAGGTACCATGACCGAGGCGTATGAAGGGGAGGGAGCTTTGGTGAATTCTGGTCCCTTCAATGACATGGATAGTCGAGAGGCAAGAGAGGCGATCAACCAATACCTGGAGAAAAACAACCTGGGCCAGAGGAGCGTCAATTTTCGTTTGAAAGACTGGGGGATATCGAGGCAGCGTTACTGGGGCGCACCGATTCCCATTATCTACTGCGATCAATGTGGAATCCAGCCTGTCGAGGATGAAGACCTCCCGGTGGTTCTCCCATACGACGTAAAGGTCACCGGCACGGGAGAGTCTCCCCTTGCATCTCTGTCTTCCTTTGTCGAGACGAAATGCCCCAAGTGTGACGGAGCGGCCAAACGGGAGACCGATACGATGGATACCTTTGTTGAGTCCTCATGGTACTTCGAACGGTTCGCCTCTCCGGACTACGACAAGGGGATCCTCGACAGAAAGCGGGTCGACTATTGGATGCCGGTGGATCAGTACATTGGGGGGATCGAACACGCGATTCTCCATCTTCTCTATTCGAGGTTCTTCACCAAGGTTCTCCGGGACGAGGACATCGTCGGCGTCGATGAGCCATTTACGAGGCTCCTGACACAGGGCATGGTTTGCAAGGAGGTGGTTCGGTGCCCGATTCACGGGCTTCTCTATCCTCACGAGGTCAAGGATGGTCGTTGTGTCCATTGCAATGAGCCGGTGGAGGTGAGAGGAAGGGAGAAGATGTCCAAGTCGAAAAAGAATGTGGTCGATCCTGAGGAAATGATCGATCGCTATGGCGCCGATACGACTCGACTCTTTTGCCTTTTTGCCTCTCCCCCTGAAAAGGATCTAGACTGGAGTGATCAGGGAGTCGAGGGATGTTCCCGTTTCCTCAACCGGGTATGGCGGATCGTTTCTGATCACCTGGATCTGGTCCAGGAGGCGTCCCTTCCCGGCCGAGGCGAGGTCTTTCAAGGGGCGGATCAAGCGCTTCATCGGAAAACCCACAAGACGATCAGGAAGGTCACAGAGGACATTGACCGGTTCCATTTTAACACCGCCATTAGCGCCATCATGGAGCTGGTCAATTCGATTTACCAGTTTGAATCAAACACCCAAACGGCTCCAAGATTACTCCGCGAAGCGATTGAAATGGTTGTTCTGACGCTTTCCCCCTTTGTCCCTCATATCGCTGAGGAACTCTGGCGCGCACTTGGATACAAAGAGAGTATCATCAAAACCGTGTGGCCTGAATATGACCCTGTGGCCGTGGCCGAGGAAGAGATGCTGGTGGTTATTCAGGTCAACGGAAAACTTCGGGACCGAATGCGTGTGCCCGTCTCTCTCGGAGAAGAGGATCTCAAACAGGCCGCCCTGGGCCGAGAGAGAGTTCGCGCCTTTATAGAAGGAAAAGAGATCAAGCGAGTCATTGTGGTCCCAAAGAAGCTGGTCAATGTGGTTTGTGGATGACTCCGGGCGGAGTATTCTGGGGAAGGCTCTCTCGAGAACAGGGTGAATGGCCCGAGTGAAAAAAACTCTCCTGATTGGTCTCTCCTTATTTCTGAGCCTCTGGGGATGTGGGTACAGCCTCGAGGGGAGGAGGACATCACTCCCCCAGGAGATCCGCACGATCGCGATTCCCACGATGGTAAACCACACTCTGGAGGCAGGAATCGAGAACATCTTCACCAGAGCACTCGTCAGGGAGTTTAATCTCGACGGACGTCTCAGAGTCCTACGGTCTAAACAGGCCGACAGCATCCTCGCAGGGAGTATCGAAGATTTCTCAATTGTCTCTATCTCATACGACACGGCAGGGTTGGTGTTGGAGTATCGAGCGCAGGTTACCCTTGGATTGGTTCTTCGTCGCGTCGATACGGGGGAGATTCTTTGGGCGAATCCCAACTTACGGGAGATTGAGGAATATAGAGCCAATTCGGAGGTTCTGACAAATGAAGCCCGACAGCGCGAGGCCATCGAGGAGATCGCGAGGGAGCTGGCCGAGAGGATTCACGACCTTATCGTCGAGAGATTCTGAAAACTGAAAACGTCCTTCAGAGACAAGAGGCCTCACGAAAGTCAGGAAACTCTCCTTTGGAAACCGTCGACGCTTATTCATCGGATCAGGATGCGGTCGTCACCCATGCATGCTCTTGAGTTGGAAAAAGAACTGGACAGAGGAGAAGTTCGTCCCCTGTATTTCTTTCATGGAGAAGAGGCTTACCTTATTGATGAGGCTCAGAAGCGGATCCGGGAACTCTGCCATGTCGCCAAAACGAGAGATTTTAACGACGACCTCTTTATTGCCAGTGAAACTACGGCCGAACGCGTCATCGATGCCGCAAAGACGCTACCCATGATGGCTCGGTGGAGAGTCATTGTTGTCAAAGATGCCCATCTCTTCACCCATCAACAGGTCAAAGCCTTCGCTTCCTATTGCGAGAATCCCTCATCAAGTACCTGTTTGATACTCATTGGGGAAAAACTGGGTCCCTGGAAGGCACACCTTAAGGCTCTCGAGAAACAGGGACGGGTCGTCTCGTTCGGTCATCCGAGCGGCAACCTTCTGATTCGGTACATCATCCGTGGCGCAAAACAGATGGGGAAGGAGATATCTTCTGAAGCCGCTGAGGTGATGCGAGAAATGGTGGGGAATCACCTGAGCGAGATTTATCAGGAGCTTGACAAGCTCGTCTCATACGTGGGGGAGCGGAAAACGATCGGCGTCGAAGATGTCGAGACCGTCGTCTCTCGTGTGAAGATCCATACGATTTTCGATCTGACCAAGGCCGTGGGAATGAAAAACAGCCTTGATGCGCTCAGGATCCTGGATCAGATGCTCGAAGGCGGAGAGCCGCCCCTGAAAATCCTCACCATGGTCACGAGGCAGTTTCGCCTCATCTGGATAGCCAAGGAGATGCGATTCCAAGGAATATCTGATGGAGAGATTGGTCGGACGCTTGGCATTCCAGGTTTTTTTCTTCACGGCTTGCTTGCCCAGCTCGGCCATTTCACATCTGGCGAACTTGCCAGAGCCTATCGCCTCCTCTTTGAAACCGATCTGGCTCTCAAAAGCGGAAGTCCATCAAAGAGGATCTTACTGGAAAACCTTATCATTTCCCTCTGTCATTGAGGGTTGATATATGCTGATACTTCGGGGTTGGGATAATGTCGGGAGGTACCGGGGTTTCCTGAGTTAGATAGGGATTTCAAGAGGCCTCTAGAGCATCGAATTCCTTTGTGAGCCTGGAGATTTTTCTGGACGCAGTATTCCTGTGGATGACCCCTTTTGATCGTGCCCGATTGATTTCGCGGACCGCAGCGGAAAGAGCCTCCTTTGCCTTCTTCACGTCTTTGGCCTGGATCAGCTCTCTGAGTTTCTTCACGCGAGATTTGACTATCGATTTGATATGGACGTTCCTTTGTCGATTTCTTTCATCCTGTTTCATTCGTTTCAAGGCTGACTTATGGGTTGCCAATGATAGACCTCCTCTCTGATCTCCAGGTGGGGTTTTACTATCATTTTTGAAGAATCGATGTCAAGGTGTGTAGGACTGAAGTTGGCTGAGTTTCGTGGGGTTCTCTTATCCCCTCGCTCCCACGCTCTTGCGGTGCCCTCATCGGGATTCGCAGATTCTGCTCTCGCAGGATCAAAGAAAAAGGCAAAAGGAGCGAGGAGAGAGACTCAGAAGAGCGCTTTGTCCTTTATCCGTGAACCTATGTGAGGCCCCCGCCGCAGGCGGGATTGCCCGGAGACAGCGGGTTCCCTCAAAAATGGGGAGACTCCAGGTTCGGAAGTCTGGAGTCAGAAGGCGGCACTTAGAGAGGAATCGGACGGAGAAAGGATCTTTCTCGGTTCGATGTCTCCTTAACAGGGGACTCGGCGCTTCTTCGTTTTTCGGTTGGTTGGCCCGAGGGGTTTTGAATGTCTGAGAAGGAAAAAATCGCAAGAGCCACGGGCGTTGTTGGAACGGCCACGTTTCTGAGCCGGGTATTAGGCTATCTTCGGGACATGGTGATCGCCTATTTCTTCGGCGCGGGCCTGGCGACCGACGCGTTCTTCGTGGCTTTTAGGATTCCCAACACCATGAGAAGGCTTTTTGGTGAGGGATCTCTCACGGTGTCCTTTATCCCCGTTTTTTCAGAGTATCTCCATCAGAGGGAGGCACGGGATTGGGAGAGACTGGTGAACGAGGCTTTTACCGGTCTGTCGATGGTTCTGGCTGCGATCAGTCTTGTCGGTGTCATTCTCTCCCCCTGGCTGATTCGGATACTGGCACCAGGCTTCGTTGATCCGGATCAGCTCCGTTTAACCGTCTTGATGACGCGGATTGTATTTCCCTATCTGTTCTTCATCGGCCTTGTGGCACTTTCCATGGGTGTCTTGAATGCGCTAGGCCATTTTGCGGCTCCAGCCCTCGCGCCTTCCCTTCTAAACATTTCGATGATCGCTTGTGCTTTCCTTTTCTTCAGGCGTGTGTCTCCACCCGTCATGGCCCTCGCGATTGGTGTGCTTGTGGGAGGGGTGGCGCAACTCCTCTTCCAGGTTCCTTTTCTCCTGAGAAAGGGCATCTGGTTCCATTTGAGCTTTCGCTTCTGGGCGAATCCGGGCATCAAGAAAATCGGTGGATTGATGCTACCTGGAGTCATCGGAACCGCTGTGGCCCAGATAAACATTTTCGTGAGCCAGATCCTGGCCTCTTTCCTTGAAGCGGGAAGCATATCCTTTCTCTATTTCGCCTACCGCCTCATTGAATTCCCGCTCGGCATATTCGCTGTCGCTTTGGGGACAGCGGCCCTTCCGAGCCTCTCGAGGCTTGCCACGCAGAGTCGGTCCAGCGAGTTCCGAGACACGCTGGGTTTCTCAATTCGCCTGATTTTTTTCCTGATGTTGCCTGCCACAGTGGGCTTGATTGTCCTGAGAGTCCCGATTGTGCACCTTCTTTTTCAGAGAGGGGCGTTCGATTTCCAGAAGACGCTGATGACGGCTCAGGCACTCCTGTTTTATGCTGCTGGGCTGTGGGCTATTGGGGGCGTGAGAATTGTGGCTCCAGCCTTCTATTCACTCCAGGATATGCGGTCGCCTGTGAAAGTCGCCATTCTTGCATTGATATGTAACCTTTTTTTGGGACTCCTCTTGATGTCGCCCCTCAGGCACTCGGGATTGGCTCTCGCAAACTCCCTCGCCGCGATATTGAATTTCGTCCTTCTCACCGTTCTCATGGAGAAGAAGGTGGGATCCCTTGAGTGGCCCAAGACGCTTCGGTCTCTATTCAAAATGGCATTGGCGGGTCTGCTGATGGGGGTGATTGTTTTCCTGATCAGTCAACTGGGGGAATGGGCCGAGCAAAGCTCCTCGATTCGCAACGCTGCTGTCTTGGCAGTCTGTATCGTGGTCGGGACCGTAACTTACACGGGCATGTCCCTGATCCTCAGGTCCGAAGAGGCGCTCTTCCTGTTTTCGATTTTGAAGAGAAAGATCAGGGGAAGATCGAGAAAATGAGATTTGTGATGTGTGATGAGGGACTCGTTGTTTCTCACATCCCGCGCCCTGCATTTCCGGGGTGCAATAACACTACCTTTTCGGTGCAGGGAATCCCCCTTTCCCCTTAAAGACGGCATCCTTCCCGAGCATCTCCTCGATCCGCAGGAGCTGATTGTATTTGGCCACTCTTTCCGATCGAGAGAGGGAGCCTGTCTTTATCTGCCCCGCACGGACGGCAACGGCGAGGTCAGCGATGGTTGTATCTTCAGTCTCGCCAGAACGATGCGAGATGATAGTGGTGTAGCCTGCTTTCTTCGCCATCTCGATGGCTGCGATGGTTTCGGTCAGGGTTCCTATCTGGTTCAGTTTGATGAGAACGGAATTGGCGATTTGATCCCGTATCCCCCGCTGTAATCGCTTGGTGTTAGTGACAAAGAGGTCATCCCCCACGATTTGCACTCTCTGCCCCAACCGTACTGTCATTTTCTTCCAACCTTCCCAGTCGTCCTCTGCCAGGCCATCCTCGAGAGAAACGACCGGATATCTGTTGACCCAATCCTCGTACAGTAGGATCATTTCGTCGATCCCCCTGGGGTTGCCTCCCTCCCCAGCAAGCACATATTCCTTCTTGCGATAAAACTCGCTGGCAGCTGCGTCGATGGCAATGGCGATGTCGTCTTTCGGTTTGTACCCCGCCTTCTCGATGGCCTGAACGATGAGAATCAGCGCCTCTTCATTGGATTTCAGTCGAGGGGCGAATCCGCCTTCATCCCCGACGGAGGTGGCATGACCATGGTTTTTGAGAACGTTCTTCAGCTCGTGGAACACCTCTGTGCCCATGCGAAGCGCTTCTGAAAACCGCGAAGCGCCGAGAGGCACAATCATGAATTCCTGAATGTCGATATCGTTGTCGGCATGCTGCCCACCATTGAGGACGTTCATCAGAGGGACGGGCATTTCATTCGCAAAAGGGCCACCGAGATAACTGAACAGGGGAAGGTCCAAAAAATCTGCCGCAGCTCTCGCGCATGCCAGGGAGACCCCGAGAATGGCGTTGGCCCCGAGCCGTGATTTGTTTTCGGTCCCATCCATATCGATGAGCGTCTGATCAATTGAGAGCTGATTCAGCACGTCAAATCCGAGGAGTTTAGGGCCAATCTCCTTGTTGACATGATTGACGGCGGTGAGACAGCCCATCCCTCTGTATCGCTTTTCGTCTCCATCCCGGAGTTCTAAAGCCTCGTGTTCGCCGGTGGACGCTCCAGACGGAACCGCTGCTCGCCCCACGATCCCGCTTTCCAGTGTCACATCAACTTCGATGGTTGGATTGCCCCTGGAATCGAGGATCTCCCTCGCCTCGATCTCTAGGATGGCCGACATGGTGCACCTCCCTCGCCTCTTGGGTGGTCATCTTGGATCAATTCTTGGCGTTTCTGCCGATTCCATTGGTCATTCTCGTTCCGAGATAGATATAATGAAGACCGGTCATAATCGTGGTGACGGCGGCTGCCCAGATCATGAGAGAAAGGAGACCGGAGATGGAATCCTGTACTCTCGAGAAAAGGGCAAGGGCAATGGTCAAAACCTGAATCACCGTATTGATCTTGCTGAAGGTTGTCGGATTGATTTCTGGTCGACGATCCATCAGAAAGAGGATCATGAATCCAAGAGAAATGATGACGTCTCGAGTGAGGACGATCACGGCGAGCCAGCTCGGGATGGTTTGGAGGATAGCCAAGGCGACGAAAGCGGATGTCAGCAGGAGTTTGTCCGCAATGGGATCGAGGTAAGCCCCCAGCGTTGTTTTTTGCTGAGTGATCCGGGCGATACCCCCGTCGATTGCGTCTGTGATTCCGGCGACGACGAAGATGACCAGGGACCATCCAAAATGCCGGTTCATCAGGAAAATCACGAAGATGGGGATCAAAAGGACACGCAGAATTGTGAGGACATTTGGAATGTTAAGCATGGGTGATCGTCTTGAACAAACTGGAGTCCGTTCGCGTGGTATCTTTCAATGAACGGCAAAGAGGTTCGAGCGGGGATCCTCCCAATCGTCTATGGGGTCGTATCGGATACTCCCCCCCGGTAGATGTCTTTGAAAGTCGTAAACTCTTTGAGAAAAGTCAGCTTCATCGTTCCAGTTGGGCCATTCCGCTGCTTCCCGATGATGATCTCCGCTACCCCCTCAACGGAGGGATCGTCTCTGTAAAGCTCCTCCCTGTAGATAAACAGAATCACATCAGCATCCTGTTCAATGGCGCCGGACTCTCTGAGGTCTGACAACTGAGGTCTCTGTCTCGGCCTCTCCTCGGTCCGACGACTTAATTGGGAGATGGCGATGACGGGGATCGAGAGCTCCTTGGCCAGCGCTTTCAAGGACCTCGAGATTTCGGAGATTTCCTGTTCCCTCCGTTCGACTCTTCCTCTGCCCTTCATGAGTTGGAGATAGTCTATGATGATCAGTCCCAGCTTGTGTTCCGCTTTGAGACGTCTCGCCTTTGCACGCAGTTCTAACACCGAAATTGCGGCAGAGTCGTCGACAAAGATGGGTGCGTCGGCCAGATTTCCAGCTGCCAGGGTGAGCTTGGGCCAATCGCTCTCGCTGAGAAAGCCGCTTCTCAATTTCTGGGCCTCGACCATGGCTTCGGAACAGAGCATCCGTAAAGCCAGCTGCTCCTTAGACATCTCCAGTGAGAAGATGGCCACTGGAATTCCTGTTTCTGTCGCTGCATATCTGGCAATATCTAAACAGTAGGCGGTCTTCCCCATGCTGGGTCTTCCCGCAACGATGATGAGGTCCGATCTTTGGAATCCAGTCGTCATGCGGTCAAGGTCCTTGAATCCAGAAGGGACGCCCGTGATGAGTTCTTTTTTTTCGAAGAGTTTCTCGACGGTTTTGAAACCCTCCTTTACGACATCCTTGATATGATAGAAGGAAGGCCTTACCCGGTGTTCTGAGATTCTAAATATCGCCTGCTCGGCTTCATCGAGGAAGGCATCGACGTCCCCGCTGTCACTGTAACTCTGCGTGATGATTTGTGTGGCCGCGTCGATCAGCTTCCTTAAGGTTGCCTTCTCTTTCACAATTCGGGCGTAATATTCAATGTTGGCCGCGGTAGGAACCATGTCGACGAGCGAAGCGAGGTAGGAGGGGCCTCCGATATCATCCAAGAGGTTGTTCGTTTTGAGCTGATTCGTCAGGGTGATGAGATCGGCGGGCTCATTCTTCTCGGAGAGATCCACTAGGGCCTGATATATCCGCCGATGGGCTTCTCGGTAAAAGTCTTCATCGGAGAGAATCTCGAGGATCCGATTGAGCGAACTGTTTTCGATGAGGATTCCTCCCAAAACCGATTGCTCGGCTTCGATGTTCTGTGGAGGAATTTTGTGTTCCCCTGTCTCATCCATTGGCGATCCCACGTTTCACTCTTTTACGACCCACACCTTCAGATCGACCGTTACCTCGTGACTCACTTTGACCTGAACCGTGTAGATGCCAAGACTCTTGATGGGTTCTTCTAACAGGATGCTCTTTCGGTCTATTTCGAACCCGTTTTCTCGGAGATTCTGCTCGATCTCCATCGATGTGACCGCACCGAATAGCTTCCCGCTCTCGCCGACGGGCTTAGAGATGGTGCAAGAGTAATCTTCAAGACGCGTGGCCAGTATATCTGCCTCCTTGGCTGATTTTTCGAGCCGGTCCTGGACGAGACGTTTTTCGTGCTCCAGTGCCTTCAGCTTCTTCGAGGTTGCTCGGACGGCTTTCCCCTTTGGAAGGAGAAAATTTCGCCCATAGCCATCTGCTACCTTGACGACGTCCCCCATCTTACCGAGTGAGGGAACGTCTTCCATGAGGATCACCTCCATGGGAATCTCCTTTCTCAGGGAACTGCGAGAGTCGGTCAAAAACTCTTTTTTTATGCAGTGACTCTGGGCATTAGCTTCCTAAAGTTAATCCAAATATCAAAGAGTCCTAATGCGACGACGAGGAAGAAGAGAAATTGGATGACACCGATCATTGCATAGCCTACCACACGGAAGCCGAGAGGGACATTATTTTTCTTGAACCAGAAGGAAACGACGGCGAGGCCCTGGAGGAAGTAGATGGCCACGATGAGGATGACAACGTTCAGGCCTATGGTTACAAGGAATGAGACTTTCGTCAATATCAGAAAGCCCCCTAGGATTCCTCCCCAAACGAGCCTGTCTGGGCAGCTCCAGGTGGAAAACCCGGGTCTGAGGACGATCTCACCACGATCAGACGCATGGCGTTTCATGATGCGTGCAAAAAGAGCAACGTTGAGCACGCCTTCCATCCAGAGCGTGAGAATGACGAGAGCGGGCAGAATCCGCAAAGTGAGGGCTACGAGGTTTTCTAGACTCATCCAGGGTGCGTGATCGCCTCTGATCTCACTCGGATAGAATCCAAACAATGACCGTCCCGTCTCATCCATCTGCGCCTTAATCCATTCGATGAAATTCGAGGGTGTGGTCATCCCGTAGACAATCACCAAGCATGCCAGGACGGCAAGGACGATGAGAGAAGATCGGGCGACGACGTGGTCCCACGGCAAACTCTTTCTAATCAGATAATGATAGAGAAGGATTCCCAGAAGACCAAACTCAGCGAAGAATACGATTCCTAGAAGCGGATTTATGAGGACCGATATCGCGAGGGTTCCGATCAGAAGCGCAAGTATCCCTCCCCGTAAGCCCCAGAGGCCACACAAGACCATGATTGGAAGCGGCGTGAGGAGACTCGTCAACACCCCCACAACGGGTAGCTGGAGTGAAATCAAAACGATGATAACTAAAGTCGCCGTGCCAACCAGGAGGTGAAGGGGGAACCGCTTTGTGTCCATTTCCATCATCCACGGAATAGGTCGTCTTACCTCGTCACAGTGGTGAAAGGAAGGATCGCAATATTCCGGGCCCTTTTGATGGCTGTGGTTATCTCGCGCTGATGACGGGCGCAGTTACCTGAGATTCGTCTAGGGATGATCTTGCCTCGCTCTGTAACAAAGTACCGGAGCACTTTATGATTCTTATAATCAATGATGAGGGTTTTGTCTGCGCAGAAACGACAGATCTTTCTTCTCGGGTAAGGCCTTCCGCGATATCGACCTGGTCGGGTTGCCATCTCCTCCTCCTCGTATGTCAGAACCCAGGATATGAGAGTCTCTCAATCCTTTAAAGGGTATATGCTCTCCGCGATGATCTCCAGCTTCTTTCTCTTCTGTCCCTCTTGAGTCTCCCAGACGCGGCTTTTGATTCTTCCCTCCACGAGAACCCTGCCGCCCTTCATAAGGGATTGTCCTTGGGAGCGGTGGCCGCTTTCGAAGGCGACCACATCAATCGTCTGCAAGTGTTGACCCTCCCCAGGCCCATCATCCGAGTTGATCAGGAGGGAGAGTTTTGTTACCTGAGAACCGCTTGGTGTATACCGCGTATCAGCATCCTCTGCGAGATTCCCGATGAGGATTACCTTGTTGTAAAAGGTCAATTACCCGTGCCCTCCTCGCCGCCTTTCTCAGGCTCCTCTGTGACTTTTGTCTCCTCAGGTGGACGTTCATCGGCTGCCTCTTGCGGTTTTTCCACCTCATCGGCATCCTTTTCAGCTTTCTTTTCTGGTTTTGTCTCGGGTTCTTCTTCCTTTTCGGGAATTTTTTCCTTGAAGAGCATTTGCGCCGCCCGCTCTCCTTTCTCATCAAGCCTGACGGTTTGATGTTTGAGAACAGTATCCATCAGCCGTAAGTTCCGTTCAACTTCGGTCAGTATTTGAGCCGTGCCCATGAAGTGGAGGAGGGCGAAATAGCCTTTGGATTTCTTTTTGACATCGTAGGCGAGTTTCTTTATCCCCCATCCGTCGGTCTTTAAGACCTCGCCCTGAAGGTTTTGGATCAGCTCTTTGACTTTGTCAACGACGCCTTGAGTGTCCTCTTCGCTCAGGTCAGGATTAATAATGAAGATGGTTTCGTACTTGCGCATCTGAAGGCCTCCTCGCGGATTATAGTCCTAAAACTCAGTTTAGAACAAGGAGGAAAGGGCGGGAACCTAGCTAGGACCTAACCTCAGATCTGATTCTTCCGGCAATGTGGGGTCTCGATACCTTTACACGCACCTTTTCTGCGATCTCTAGGGTAACGGTTGAATCCGTCAGGCCAGTGATCCGTCCGTGAAGTCCTCCCTGGGTCATTACTATCTCGCCCTTTTTCAGGCTAGCATGCAGGGCCTTCTGTTCATCGGCCCGTTTCTTCTGGGGCCTGAACAAGAGGAAATAGAAAATGAGAATCAGGGGAACAACCATGAACAAAAAACTTAAGCCGCCCCCCTGGCCCCCCTGACCGCCCTGAGGGGCCATCGCATAAGCGATCTCGATCAAAAATACCACCTCCTCTTCACTGTAATTGAGAGACACGCCTTCGCAGGCAAAGAAGCAAGGGGCAGCCGGGCCGCCCAATTCCTCAAGTCGACTCTCCTCCGGCCCGAAGGTCTATCTTGAATCATCCATCCGCCATCGGTGCCGCTGACTGGGATTCCATCTTACCATAACTTTCTGCGTTTAACCAGTCTCATGACCTTGACTGTTGATATTCCAGTTGTCGGATACTTCGGCGGTAAATGTCTTGAGACGCGCATCCAAAATGGCCTCCCGAAGCGCAGACATAAATTCCATATAGTAGAAAAGGTTGTGAATCGTATTGAGTCTGTTTGAGAGGATTTCTCTCGCCATGAAGAGATGTCGAAGATAAGCCCTGGAATAATGGCGACAGGTATAACATCGGCAATTTTCGTCGATCGGCCGAGGGTCGCTGGCATACTGAGAATTTTTGATCGGCATTTTCCCTGACCGGGTGAAAAGCAGCCCGTTCCGTGCATTTCGAGTGGGCAGAACGCAGTCGAACATATCGAGCCCCCTTTGGACAGCCGAGAGGATATCTTCAGGTGTTCCGACCCCCATGAGATAACGGGGTTTTTCGTCTGGGAGGTTGAGTGCCGTGTGTTCGATGACACGGTGCATCAGACTCTTGTCCTCCCCGACACTCAACCCTCCAATGGCGTGACCATCCAAATCGAGGTCGACTAAATCACCCGCACTCCGTTCCCGCAGGTCAAGATACATGCCGCCTTGGACAATGCCGAAAAGGGATTGATCTGGCGTCCTTTCGACCTCTCGACAGCTTTTGGCCCATTGCGTGGTCAGTTCGAGTGACTGCAAGGTCTCTTCTCGGGTGGCTGGGTAAGGCGTACACTCGTCAAGGCACATCATGATATCCGCGCCAAGAGATTTTTGGATTTCGATAACCTCTGTGGGCGAGAGCGTGTGTTTGGAGCCGTCAATGTGGGACTGAAAAGTAACCCCCTCAGTCTGGACAGTCACCAGTTCACCAAGGCTGAATATCTGATAACCGCCGCTATCCGTAAGGATTGGACGGTCCCAGTGCATAAATCGATGGAGTCCTCCAAGCTTTCTGATGGTCTCGTGACCGGGTCGAAGGTACAGATGATATGTATTGGCAAGAAGTATCTCGGTCCCCACCGCGACCAAATCCTCGGGTGTGAGGGATTTGACGGTTGCCTGCGTCCCGACTGGCATGAAGGCAGGGGTCTGGATATCCCCTCGCGAGGTGGAGATAACTCCCGCCCGGGCGTGAGTGTCGCCGTCGGTTGCCGAAATCGTGAACTTGAGTCCCATGTTATTCCGAACGCCTCTATCATCAAACGATCATCATGGCGTCTCCATAGCTATAGAATCGATAGCCGTGCTTTATGGCCTCTCGATATGCGCGAAATAAGAGATCCCTCCCGGCGAAAGCCGAAACAAGCATCACCAGGGTTGAACCAGGGAGATGGAAGTTGGTCACCAGAATATCAACCACCCGAAATCGAAACGGGGGGTATATGAAGAGGTCCGTGTCTCTCCCTCCTGGAACGATTCGACCATGGCTGTCGACAGCGGATTCAAGAGCGCGAACCGTGCTCGTGCCTACCGCAATGATTCTCCCTTCATGTTCCTTGACTGCGTTGATGGATTCCGCGGTTTCGGCCGGAATCTCGAAGGCCTCTTCGTGCATGTGGTGCTCTTCAATTCTGGCGGCTCGAACGGGCAGAAATGTCCCGATTCCGATGTGAAGCGTAAGAGATTGGACCGAAACCCCGGCCCGCTGGATCTTCGACATGAGAGAGGGAGTGAAATGGAGCCCCGCCGTCGGAGCGGCGATTGCTCCATCCTTCTTCGCAAAAACCGTCTGATAGCGCCGCCGATCTTCCTGGAGATCGAGTCTATCACCCCTTCTGATGTAAGGCGGCAAGGGGACCCGTCCAACTCGCTCCAGCGCCCATCTGAAGTTTCCTCGGGAACGAAATCGGACGGTCCACATCCCATCGGTGCAGGACAGGACCTCACCAATGAGATCTCGATGGAAATCGATGACTGTTCCTGGGCGGAGCCGCTTGGCGCTTTTGGCGAGGCATTTCCAGATCTCTTCTTTGGGGGATACCGCCTCGATGCATTGGATCAAAAGGAACTCAACCTTGCCACCGCTTTTCTTCTGTCCGAGGAGCCTGGCCTTGATCACCCTCGTATCGTTAACGAGGAGTACGTCTCGCGGGAGAACTTCATTGACGATTTCGAAAAACCGATGGTGATGGATCCTGCCGGTTCGCCGATCGAGGACCATAAGCCTTGAATGGTCTCTCCTTTTCGTGGGATGTTGAGCGATCAGGGAGGATGGAAGATCGTATTGGAACTCGTCAACGTTCATGACGCCTGGAACGGATTCTGATGGGCTTCGGGTGTCCCCATTCAGACATACCCCCTCAGATCATTGAGGGGGCTTTCCCGACCGGGATAAGGATTCTCCGACTTCCTTCGGAATTTCAGAGGGTTGTACGCCTTTGCGACATTAAGTTACCAGACTCGGCTATGAGACGCAAGTCCAGGGTCCAGGAGAGATCATCGGCCTTTCTCAGAGAATCGGGGGGAGGGGTATTTCTGGTAGGCGAAGGTCTTTTCGGTTGCCCCACGACATGAGACCTGCGGACAGATTTCAAGCCAAGAAGAGGGGCGGGGCTCAGTGTGAGAGACGGTCCAGGGGAGAGGGTTTCTTGTTTGGAAATTGCAGGTAAGTCTCTATCTGCCTATCGGGAAAGGAGATCACGGCTCCCCCCAGCAAAGAGAGGACGATATGATATTTTTGTCCACAGTTGCACTGACCGAAAAACTCCTTGCAATACGCGATGAGCTCTTGCACTCGCCCTATGCTGGAGATCTGTGCCCCACAGTTTGGACACAGGATCTGTTCCGTGGTGGGAGCTTCTGCTGACTCAGAATGGACAGGGGGGAGTGGTCTTCCCATCCGCGTGGATGCGGTGACCACCGTTTCCGGTGGATAGTAACCACTGAGGGTGATACCGGGATAGACAGTTACTCCCTTTGCGAGAATGGTTCCCGGATTTGCCGTGCTGTTACAACCGATTTCTGTATTATCACCCAGGATCGCACCGAGCTTTCTCATCCGGGTATCATAGCGCTTTCCATCCACACGAATGCTGACAGGAGACGTCTTTGTTCGCATCTTCACGTTGGCTAAAATCACTCCCGCCCCGAGATGACAGTTATTCCCCAGAATGCTATCTCCAATGTAAGCGAAGTGGTCCGCTCGGACGTTATTCAGGATGATCGATCGAATCACCTCGGTCGCATGGCCAACCACGGAGTTATGACCGACAATCACATTCCCCCGGATGTAGGCTCCGTGTCGGATCTCACAGTTGTTGCCGATTATGGTCGGGCCCTTGATGCAAACCCCAGGTTCGATGACCGTTCCCTCTCCAACATGGACGTCACCCTTCAGGTAGATATTGCGTGTTTGAAGCCGGGCAATGTTTGGACTTATTTTCTCTTGGATATACGTATCCCTTTTTGCCAGCGCTTCCCAGACATAGTCGATATCCTCAAAAAGGTCCGAGAACGGAACCTCAACGGCGGTGAAAAAATTCTCGACGCCGAACAAAACATTCTCCTCGCTCATTCTTTCTCTCCGCTCTTTTTTTGACATTACGGTAAACGGACGTTATGACCCAGTTGGCTTTTCCCGGCTTATGGTCGTTTTGCACAAGGTGGGTCTTTTGGAGGGGCAATTCCAATGCCAATCGATGAATCGATTCTAACTAGCTGGATTTACAGCGTTGTTTGAAATCTTTGAATTTTGATCGAGGACAAAAAGGAAGTCTTTTTCCCAGAATTTCCAAAAGGATTCCCAAGAATCCACCCCAATTTCACAGTTGGGCAAGTCCCAAGAAGAGGAAAAACTTGTTAGCAGAATGGAGAAAGCAACGGGAAAGGCCTGGAGGACGTAGATGTTTATTTCAAACGCAATTCGTAAGTTTTTGACATGGGTGGTTGGTTTCTATTTCAGTTAGAAACATGCGCGTCCTCCTGATAGCATCTCTGGACAAAGCTTCTA
>CAYFYO010000034.1:0-36754 GCA_964347335.1 uncultured Thermodesulfobacteriota bacterium | reverse complement strand
TCCGAGAAGGGGGCCGAACCGTCGGCGCCGGCGTCATCAGCGATGTCCTGAAATAACCGGCCGGGAGGGAGAAGGGTGGTGACTGGGCAGAAGATCCGAGTTTCTCTGAAATCGTATGACTATAAGTTGCTCGACCGATCGGTGAGTGAAATCGTCGATACTGTGAAAAGGACAGGAGCCACTGTGGCTGGGCCGGTTCCGTTGCCGACAAAGATCAATCGATTCTGTGTTTTACGTTCACCCCATGTGGACAAGAAGTCCCGTGAACAGTTCGAGATCCGCACCCACAAGCGGCTGATCGATATTCTCGAACCCACTCAACAGACCGTTGATGCGCTCATGAAGCTGGATCTCGCTGCGGGTATCGATGTGGAGATCAAGCTCTAACTCCAACGGCGAGAAGGCGCCTCACCACATGGACAGATTCTATACGGACCAGAGAAGAGAGTTCTGGGCAACAGGTGTTTGTGGTCCGTTGTCCATTGTTTGTTCTGACAACCGACATCAGATGGAAAAAGCTCCTGAGCGGCGAAGGGCGTTCCTTTGAGGGATTTTTCAGAAAGCTGAGCAAACGATGAAGGGAATCATTGGGCGGAAACTGGGTATGACGCAAATCTTCCGTGAAGACGGAAATGCGGCGCCCGTAACGGTGTTCGAGGCCGGACCCTGTCCGGTCATCCAGAAAAAGACCCGAGAGACAGATGGCTATGAGGCCCTTCAACTTGCCTTCTTGCCCAAGAAACCAAAACGGGTGAACAAACCCCTTCAGGGTCATTTCGCAAAGGCTGACAAAGGGACTTACTATGTTTTGAAAGAGATCCGGAGCGACGACGTGAGCGAGGTCGATGTGGGCCATGAGATCACGGTGGAGATCTTTAAGCCCGGTGAGGTTGTCGATGTCATTGGGATCAGTAAGGGGAAGGGATTCACCGGGGTCGTGAAACGGCACGGTTTTCGAGGGTCCCCCGCGGCGCATGGCACACATGAATATTTTCGACATGGTGGCGCCATCGGGGCGGCTGCTTTCCCGGCCCGAACGTTCAAGGGGATGAAGATGCCCGGCCATCACGGGAACAGACAGGTCACCGCGCAGAATCTAGAGATCATAGACGTCAGGCCAGAGAAGAACCTTCTTCTCATTAAAGGGGCCGTGCCGGGGTGGCGGAACGGTATTGTGATCATACGGGAGGCCAAAAAGAAGAGGTCAGAGCCAAAAGGTCACCCGTAGACATTATTCCATTTCACCCTTGGAATGGTTCGAGTGCCAAGAAGACGAAGAGATGTCGGCAATTAGCGTTTATAGCAAAGCAAAGAAGAAGGTTTCGCAGATTGATCTCGACGATCGTATCTTCAATACGGACGTGAAGGCCCATCTCATTCATGACGTTGTGAGAATGCAGATGGCGAGAAGACGAAGCGGGTCGGCCTCGACGAAGAAGCGTGCAATGGTTCGCGGTGGTGGGGCGAAACCCTGGCGGCAGAAAGGAACGGGGCGTGCGAGAGCGGGAACCCTCAGTTCTCCTCTCTGGCGGGGTGGTGGCGTGGTATTTGGTCCATCTCCCCGAAAATACGACTTGGCCATTCCCAGGAAAGTCCGGAAAGGTGCACTCCGGTCCGTCCTTAGCCTCAAAAACAGAGAGGGGAAACTCTGGGTTCTCCGAGACTTGAAGCTCGGAGAAATCAAGACCAAGAAATTCGTTCAGGTTATGGAGACCTTCGGGTTCGACAATGCCCTGATTGTGCTTCCAGAGGGGGACGCCGTCGTTGAGCGATCGGCAAGAAACGTCCCGGGAGTGAAGGTTCTCAGAGTCGAGGGATTGAATGTCTACGATATTCTCTCCCATGAGAATCTGGTTTTTCTGAAAGAGGCCGTAGAGCGAGTTCAAGAGGTCCTGTAAATTGGAAGAACTTTATCATATCATAAAGAGGCCCCTCGTCACCGAGAAGAGCAGCCGTCAGAAGGAATCACGGAATCAGTACGTTTTTGAGGTCCATCCAAGGGCCAACAAAATCGAAATCAAGAGAGCCGTGGAACAGCTCTTTAAAGTCCGGGTGGATCGAGTTAATGTGTTGGGTGTACATGGCAAGATGAAAAGGTTAGGGAGAAATGTGGGAAGGCGCCCGGACTGGAAGAAGGCAATCGTCCGCCTCAGGGAGGGAGATCGGATTGATTTATTCGAGGGGGCATAGGACTCTTCCTGGGGCACATACCCCCTTAAGGTGTGGTGAGGAACTCAGAGAAAGTTCTGAGCTAAAGCACGTTGTCTGTGGTCCGTCGTCCGCTGTTGAAGATGCTCGGACTTTAGCGTATCGGGTCATTTCAGGCAACGCAGGGTCTGGGCATCGGATTCAGTGCTTCGAACAGCTCCTCACAACGGGCCACTGACAACCAACGCTCGAGGACCGAGATCATGGCGATCAAAACGTACAGACCGACATCTCCTTCTCGGCGTGGCATGACCGGCGAGACCTTTGAGGACGTCACCCGAAGAAAGCCGGAGAAGCGTCTCACAAGGCCGCTAAGCAAAACTGGCGGAAGGAACTGTTATGGCCGGATTACCGCTCGTCACCGGGGGGGTGGACACAAGAGAAAGTTCCGAGTTATTGATTTCAAGCGTGACAAGAAGGGGATTCCGGCAAAGGTTGCTTCGATCGAGTACGACCCCAACCGCTCAGCCCGAATTGCCCTGCTCCATTATGCAGATGGGGAGAAACGGTATATCCTGGCGCCAGCGAAACTCGAGGTGGGTGACCAGATCATTTCGGGTGATACCGTAGACATAAAGCCCGGCAACGCGCTACCGCTCAAGAATATTCCTGCGGGTTCTACGGTTCATAATGTGGAACTCAAGATCGGAAAGGGAGGCCAGATAATCCGTAGCGCGGGCGCCTATGGCCAGCTGATGGCCAAGGAGGGGAAATATGCCCTGATCAGACTCCCCTCTGGAGAAGTCCGGATGATCCTTCTCGATTGTATGGCCACGATTGGTCAGGTCAGCAATGTGGAGCATGAAAACGTCGATCTCGGAAAGGCGGGGAAGACCTGCTGGCTCGGAAGGAGACCCAGGGTGCGCGGCGTCGCCATGAATCCTGTGGACCATCCAATGGGCGGTGGAGAAGGAAAGAGTTCAGGTGGCCGACATCCATCCACCCCCTGGGGTAAGCCGACAAAAGGTTTCAAGACTCGAAGGAATAAAACAACAGACAAGTACATCGTAAAAAAGAGAGGATAAAGAAGGAAAGAGAATGACAAGATCGATAAAAAAAGGGCCCTTTGTTGATGATCATCTTCTAAAAAAGGTGCGAGAATCGATTGAAACGAAGGGTGGAAAGGTTATCAAAACCTGGTCCCGCAGGTCGACGATTACACCGGAAATGGTCGGTCTCACTTTTGCTGTTCACAATGGAAAGAAGTTTATCCCTGTTTTCGTCACGGAAGAGATGGTGGGGTATAAGCTCGGTGAATTCTCTCCGACTCGCACGTTTTACAGCCACGCCGGCGATAGAAAAACACGGGTGAAAGGGAAGAAGTAACGTGGAGGTTCAGGCGAAAGGGAAGTACATCAGGATATCTCCGAGAAAGGCCCGTCTGACGGCGGATCTCGTCCGAGGGAAGAAAGTTCAGGAAGCCTTGGCAGATCTGGCCTTTTGTCGGAAAGCTGGCGGCCCTGTCGTGACGAAAGTCATAAAATCCGCCCTGGCCAATGCGGACCAGTTAGAAGGCATCGACGTGGACAACCTTTTTGTCAAGCGAATCTTGGTCGACGAGGGACCGACGATGAAGAGATTTCGTCCCCGGGCCATGGGAAGGGCAACACGGATTCGCAAGCGAACGAGCCACATCACGGTTGTTCTCGACGAGAAGTAGAAACCTTAAGGAGGAGATGTTTTGGGACAGAAAGTTCACCCAGTCGGTTTCAGGTTAGGTGTCAATAAGTCATGGGATTCGCGGTGGTATGCCGAGAGGGACTTCCCCCAACTCCTGACTGAAGACATCCAGATTCGGGATTTCGTGAAGGACAAGCTCTCTCATGCGGGAGTCTCGAAGATCGAGATCGAGAGAGCCGCGAACAAGGCGAGAAAGGCCAAGGTCAACATTTATACAGCGAGACCTGGGATCATCATCGGCAAAAAGGGAGCAGAGGTAGAAAACCTGAGAAAGACCCTCCAAAGAATGACTGGCAAGGAGATTTTCATCAATATTCAAGAGGTGAAGAAAGCGGAAGTGGACGCTCAGCTCGTTTCGGAGAATGTTGCAGTCCAGCTAGAGAGAAGAGTCGCTTTCAGGAGGGCCATGAAAAAGGCGGTTACGACGGCCCTCAAGATGGGTGCCCGGGGAATCAAGATCGCCTGTGCTGGAAGACTGGGCGGGGCGGAGATGGCTCGAAGAGAATGGTATCGGGAAGGGCGGGTTCCTCTTCACACGCTCCGGGCCGATATTGACTATGGTTTTGCCGAGGCTCAGACGACGTACGGGAAGATCGGAATTAAGGTTTGGATATACAAAGGCGAGGTCTTTCAATACAAGGAGGAGGGAGCCGAGGCCTGAGAGATGACGGAGAACGTCAGGTGGGGGATTGAGCGATGCTGGCACCGAAGAAAGTGAAATATCGAAAACAACAAAAGGGACGAATGAGTGGAATACGGACGGCAGGAAGCAGCCTCAACTTCGGAGACTTCGGACTGCAGGCTCTTGAGCCCGGATGGGTAACCGCCAGACAGATTGAAGCTGCACGGATCGCCATGACCCGTTTCATCAAGCGGAGTGGAAGAATTTGGATTCGGATTTTTCCCGACAAGCCGACGACCAAAAAACCAGCTGAGACCCGTATGGGAAAGGGGAAGGGGCCCCCTGAAGACTGGGTAGCGGTCGTCAGACCAGGAAGAATTCTCTACGAAATGGAGGGGGTTGAAGAAGAGATTGCTCGTGAGGCACTCCGGCTCGCTGCTCACAAACTTCCGATCGCTACGAAGTTTATTTCGAGGAGGGCATTTGCGTGAAGGCTAAGGATCTTCGTGAGTTCAGTGCGGACGAACTTAAGGCAAAAGAGAAGGACTTGAAGGAGGAGCTATTCAATCTGAGATTTCAACATGCCACGGGGCAGTTAGAGAATTCGGCGAGAATTCCCCAGGTGAGGAGAGATATCGCGCGTGTCAAAACCATTCTCAGGGAAAAAGCGGGAGAAGAGCACCCTGAGAACGCAGTCTCGAACCAGAGATAATAGGGTGAGCAAAGATGAATGGGCGGGGCGTCCGAAAGACCTTTGTGGGGACAGTCATCGGCAACAAGATGGACAAAACGGTCGTTGTCGTTGTTAACCGTTTGGTGAGAGAGGGAAGATACAAAAAGTACGTGCGCAGGCGATCCAAATACAAGGTTCACGACAAGGATAACCAGTGCAATATCGGAGATCGGGTTCTTATTATCGAATCAAGACCGCTCAGCAAGGAAAAGCGGTGGCGGGTCAAGGAGATTGTCGAGAAAGCCGTATAGAGGCGAATTGAGCTGAACGGTGGAGAAAGTGATTGCATCATGATCCAGATGCAGACCATATTGGATGTGGCAGATAATTCCGGGGCGAAGAAAGTTGGTTGCATCAAGGTCTTGGGAGGAACTCGCCGGAAGTACGCCCGGGTTGGTGACATCATTGTCGTGTCGGTGAAGGACGCCGTTCCCAATTCAAAGATCAGAAAAGGTGAAGTCGTTCGGGCAGTGGTGGTTCGGACAAAGAAAGAAATGGGGAGACCCGACGGTTCTTACATCAGATTCGATGACAATTCTGCAGTGCTGATCAACCCGCAAGGAGAACCGATTGGCACGAGGATTTTTGGCCCCGTGGCCCGTGAGTTGAGGGCCAAGAGATTTATGAAGATCGTCTCTCTCGCACCTGAGGTGGTCTGATAGGTGGAGACGTCAGTTTTTGCCGCGTTGCCGGGAGTCATCTATGAAGCATCAGAAGCGTGACCTGAGGAAGAATGATTTGGTCATGGTTATCACGGGGAAAGAGAAAGGGAAGAGCGGGAGAATTCTCCGGATCCTGACGAAAAAAGACCGGGCGATTATCGAGAAGATCAATTTTGTGAAGCGACATCAACGTCCTACCGGCCAACAGCGCCAAGGGGGCATTATTGAGAAGGAAGCTCCGCTTCCGCTTTCGAATCTTATGCTCATCTGCGAGAGTTGCAACAAAAACGTCAGGATCGGGCACAAGGCCTTAGAAGACAGAAAAAGGGCGAGATACTGCAAAAAGTGTGGCGAGATCATCGGCAAATTAGGAAAGTGATACATGGCAAGATTAAGAGAGCGATACAAAGAAGAAATCGTTCCGGCACTCATGAAGCGCTTTAATTACCGTAACGTGATGCAAGCTCCGAGGCTGGAGAAGATCATCATCAATATGGGGCTGGGAGAGGCGATTCAGAACATCAAGATCCTCGACGCCTCAACGAGTGAGTTGGCGGCGATTACGGGTCAGCGTCCGATTGTGACCAAAGCAAGGAGATCTATCGCCCAATTCAAGGTCAGAACGGGAATGCCCATCGGCTGCATGGTGACCTTGAGAAAGCACCGGATGTACTATTTTCTGGATCGCTTAATCAACACTGCCTTGCCCAGAGTCCGGGATTTTAAGGGCCTTTCCCCGAATTCATTCGATGGAAGGGGAAACTACACGCTGGGGATTAGAGAGCAGCTCATCTTTCCAGAGGTGGATTATGACAAGGTCGAAAAGGCGAAAGGAATGAATATCTCTATCGTCACAACGGCGAAGACCGATGAGGAGGGACTGGAACTGCTAAAAATGATGGGAATGCCCTTCAGAAGCTAGGAGGTTCGAATTGGCAAAGAAGTCTTTGATCGTCAAATCCAGAAAGCCACAGAGGTTCGCCGTTCGGCAGTACAATCGCTGCTCCATGTGTGGCCGGCCAAGGGGATTCTATCGCCGGTTCAATATGTGTCGCATCTGCTTGCGCAAGTACGCACTGGAAGGAGTAATCCCCGGAATGATGAAGTCTAGTTGGTAGGCACTTCGAGCTCGGTCTCTCGGATGAGGAACTGCGCTCGGTGCTCAGGGAGTGAGGAGTTTTAAGATGTCTCTATCGGATCCAATAGCCGATTTGCTGACCAGAATCAGAAATGCTAGCAATGCGAGGCATGAAAGGGTAGATGTTCCAGCCTCCAAGATGAAGAATGAGATTGCGAGACTCCTGAAAGACGCGGGGTACGTGAAGAACTATAAATTCATCGACGACAAAAAGCAGGGCATTCTTCGAATCTACCTGAAGTATGATGAAGAATACCGGGGAGTTGTCAATTTGAAACGCATTAGCAAGCCCGGCCGAAGGGTCTATGTTGATCATCTTCATATTCCTAAGGTCCTTAATGGGCTCGGCATTTCGATTCTCTCCACATCAAAAGGAATCCTCACTGACAAAGAGGCACGAGAACTCAATGTCGGGGGTGAGGTGCTCTGCCACGTCTGGTAGGTATCGTGAGGTGAGGAGATGTCTCGAGTTGGAAAGTCGCCGGTACCAATCCCACCGGAAGTCAAAGTGAGCTTGTCAGATGGGAAGGTCCAAGTTGCCGGTCCAAAAGGGCAGCTCGAACGCTCGCTTCCTCAAGGTGTTAAAGTGCGTATTGAGGACAATCAGATTGTTGTCGAGCGACCCGATGATTCGAGGCAGGGTAGGTCGATTCACGGACTGACAAGGACCCTGCTCTCGAACATGGTGTTGGGTGTCTCGCAGGGATTCGAGAAGAAGCTTGAAATCGTCGGCGTTGGGTATCGCGCTGAACGGAAGGGTGAGGGGCTGGTGCTCGCGCTCGGCTTTTCCCACCCTATCCTCTACCCCCTGCCTCCGGGAATCGATGTGGTTGTCGAAAGGCAGGTGAGTCTGACAGTGAGAGGAATCGATAAGGAACTGGTCGGTGCGGTGGCTGCAAAGATTCGCTCGCTGAAGCCTCCTGAGCCTTACAAAGGAAAAGGCGTCAGGTATGTCGGGGAGAGGGTGCGACGCAAAGTCGGCAAGGCCAAAGCCTAGTCTGCATGATTCACGAATCTCTGGGATTCGTGATTCGTCCAGGCCGGGATTCGAGAGGGTTTTCTCGTGGCGGCAAAGAGCCCAAAAGTTATTGCCAGAACAAAACGTCGGAAAAGGATCAGGAAGGTAATCCGGGGAACTGAGGAGCGCCCAAGGCTTAGTGTTTTTCGGAGTGCTCGACACATCTACGCTCAGATTATTGTGGATACTTCAGGGCGGACCGTGGTCAGTGCGTGTACTTTGAGCGATGAGATCCGTAAAGGGAAAAAGAAACCGGGGAAGATTGAAATGGCAAAGCAGGTCGGGACCCTCATCGCGAAGAGAGCCGTTAAACAGGGCGTCAAATCGGTCGCTTTTGACCGGGGGGGATATCGCTATCACGGGCGAATCAAGGCTCTCGCTGAGGCGGTGAGAGAGAACGGTTTGACCTTTTGATTTGGACAAGGGCGGACGTGGGAGTGGAATGCGAATATATGTATGGAGGTGGCTGGAAAGGTCGCTCATCGCTGCTCAAAAGGGTTTTCCCTGTGGCGTCAGTTGTCGCAAAGGACCACAGACACGATAGCGGTCGCTAAGCACTGTTACCGAAATAATCTTGATTCGCGCTCAGAGTTTCCCTTTCCAGGGTTATTCGTACACGTCCGAATTGTGAGGGTGTGAAAGCGAAAATATTTTACGGAAAGGGCCTCGGGGTAAGGAGACGCGAGGAGGATCCTATTGGCAACAAACGAGTTTGAACAGCCGGAACTCATTGACAAAGTCGTTCATATCAACCGCGTGGCGAAAGTCGTCAAAGGGGGCCGTCGCTTCAGTTTCAGTGCCCTGGTCGTTGTTGGAGATGCAAACGGCAGTATTGGCTGGGGCTTGGGCAAGGCAAACGAGGTTCCGGAGGCCATCCGGAAAGGGATTGAACATGCCCGGAAGAGTCTCATTGAGATACCCATTGTGAATAAGACGATCCCATACCAGGTGATCGGTCGATACGGGGCGAGCAGGGTGCTTCTGAAACCCGCGTCGGAAGGGACAGGCGTCATCGCGGGTGCGGCGACCAGAGCTGTGGTGCAGACGGCGGGGATCAAAAACATTCTGACGAAATCCCTCGGGTCGAACAATCCCCACAACCTGATCAAGGCAACCTTTGATGGTCTCTTGCAACTCAAATCGCCTGAGCAGGTGGCCCAGAAAAGGGGGAAGAAGACCGCTGAGGTTCTCTGATCGGAAAGAAGTATGCCAAGAAAAAGTAAGGCCAAGGCCAAGGTCAAGGAGATTCAAATCAAACTTGTGAGAAGTGGCATCGGCCGTCCCAAGAAACAACGGCTGATTCTCAGGGGCCTCGGGTTGACCAAGCTGAACAAAGTGGTTGCCCGACGGGATACGAGGGAGATCAGGGGAATGATCGACAAGGTCAACCATCTGGTCCAAGTGATCGAATAGAAGGAATGCCCATGAAGCTGAATGAGCTGAAGCCAGTGCCGGGATCGAGGAAGAGGAGGAAACGGGTGGGTAGGGGCCCGGGTTCCGGCCACGGAAAGACTGCCTGCCGTGGTCACAAGGGTCAGAACGCCCGCTCTGGCGGCGGTGTTCCTCCTGGTTTTGAAGGGGGGCAGATGCCACTCCAGCGGAGGACCCCCAAGCGAGGATTTACCAATATTTTTAAGAAACGCTTTGCCCTGGTTAACATTAAAGATCTGAACAGATTTGATGCCGACAGCCTCGTGGATCCGGTGACACTGAAGGAGAAAGGGATCATCAAAAGGGTCTATGATGGCGTGAAACTTCTCGGTACTGGAGATATCCAGGTTCCCTTGACTGTTCGCGTCCATAAAGTCAGTCCATCTGCTGCACAGAAAATCGAGAAGGCTGCAGGCAAGGTCGAGGTGATCACTTGATAGGCGGCTTCCAGAACATTTTCAAAATCCCTGAACTGAAAAGACGGATCACGATCACTTTTCTCCTGCTGGCCGTCTACCGGATCGGAGTGCACGTCCCAACTCCGGGAATCAACGCGGATGCCTTGGCAAGCTTCTTTGAACAGGCGAGAGGGACGCTTTTCAGCCTCATCGACATGTTTTCCGGTGGTGCGCTGGAACGGCTCTCCGTCTTCGCACTCGGCATCATGCCTTACATTAGCGCGTCGATTATCCTTCAGCTGCTCACCGTGGTCATTCCCTATCTCGATCGATTGAGCAAAGAAGGGGAATCAGGAAGGAAGAAAATCACTCAATACACGCGCTATGGGACGGTCGTCATCAGTCTTATTCAGGGATTTGGAATCGCACTGTGGCTCGAGAGCATGCAGGAAGGTGGACAGCAGTTCGTTTATTCACCGGGATGGGGTTTCAGGTTTCTGACGGTCACCACCCTCACCGCTGGGACGGCTTTTATCATGTGGCTCGGTGAACAGATCACGGAGAGGGGTATCGGCAATGGCATTTCACTGATCATCTTTGCCGGTATTGTGGCGAGGCTTCCTGGCGCCATGGGCAAGACCTATCAGCAGGTTGCGCTCAACCAGATGAGCGTCTTTGAGGTGATCCTTCTGTGTGTCATGATGGTTTTGGTGGTCGGGGCAATCATTTTTGTTGAAACCGGTCAGAGGCGGCTTCCTGTTCAGTATGCAAAAAGGATCGTAGGGAGACGGATCTATGGAGGTTCAAGTACCCATCTTCCACTCAAAATCAACACCTCCGGGGTTATTCCTCCAATTTTCGCCTCCTCTATTCTCATGTTTCCCCTGACGATCGTCAATTTCCTCCCGAGCGACCTCAAAGACACCTATCCCTGGGTCGAGAGCCTTGTCGAAAGCCTGGGACCCGGGCGATGGATATATAATGTCCTCTATGTCGGCTTCATCGTCTTTTTTTGCTATTTCTACACTGCTGTTACCTTCAATCCCACGGATGTTGCGGACAACATGAAGAGATTTGGTGGCTATATCCCTGGAATTCGGCCGGGGAAGAAGACGGCTGAGTACATCGATCGGGTCCTCACGCGGATCACATTGGGAGGCGCACTCTATTTGTCAGCTGTCTGCGTTCTTCCAACCTTTATGATCTACCGTCTCGGGGTTCCTTTCTACTTTGGAGGGACAGCGCTCCTGATTGTCGTCGGTGTGGGACTCGATACGATTCAGCAGGTCGAATCTCACATGTTATCCCGGCACTATGAAGGATTGATGAGAAAAGGCGGAAGGATTAGGGGGCGTCGACGCTAGAGATCGTCCTCTCTCAGTTTCAGATTGAGGGCACTATGCCGAAGGAAGATGCCATACAGGTGGAGGGAAAGGTTCTGGAGACCCTTCCCAATGCGATGTTCAGAGTCGAACTGGAGAATGGCCATAAGGTGTTGGCCCATATTTCGGGTAAGATGCGAATGCATTTCATCAAGATTCTTCCGGGTGACACGGTAACGGTGGAACTCTCTCCATACGACCTGAGTCGCGGACGAATTACCTACCGCTCGAAGTGAGGGGCCGTTGTGAGATCCGGCCGTGTTTCGATATCAGGGCTCTAAGCGGACGGAGAGGGTTCACGGTTTCCACACGCCGGGGAGGAACCCGTGAAAGTCAAGAGCTCAGTCAAGAAAATCTGTGACAAATGTAAGATCGTCAAGCGGAAAGGCGTTCTTCGGGTCATCTGTGAGAACCCCAAGCACAAGCAGAGGCAGGGATAGGATGGGGCGCTCAGATTCTCGGGAAGCTTCGCCTCAAATGGACGAGGCACGATGTCCGTAAGAGAATACGGAATCCGAAAATGGAAATCGAGTCGGCTGCCTTGGATTCAGATTGGCCAAAGCTTGTCGGAGACCGAAACGAATTCCAATGACCAAAACCCCAAAGGTCTAAACGAAGAGGTCATTATCCACGGTGACTCAGCTTTGGGTGGTTTCGAATTCAGGATTTCGGATTTCAAACCCGGAGAACTTGATTTCACCAGAAAACTTGACATAAGTGTGAGGGTCCTCAACTCGGAAGGCTTCAAGTATCCATTTTACCGATCGCCGGAGCACGGCGAGGGAGTCTAAAAAGGAGGTCGGAGTGGCACGAATCGCTGGCGTTGATTTACCAAAGGATAAGCGGATTGATATCGCCCTGACCTATATCTATGGGATTGGACGGAGTTCAGCGCAGCAGATCCTGACAGAGGCCAATGTCGATCTCGAGACGCGTGTCCATCAGCTCAAAGAATCCGAGGTGGTTAGCATTCGGGATGTCATCGACCGTAAGCACAAGGTCGAGGGAGACCTTCGCCGCGAAGTGTCTATGAACATAAAGAGACTCATGGACATTGGGAGCTATCGGGGGCTTCGTCATCGAAAGGGTCTCCCTGCGAGAGGCCAGCGGACTCATACGAATGCCCGAACGAGGAAGGGGCCAAGAAGAGCTGTCATGGGGAAAAAGCGATAGAGGGAATCACCATGCCAAAACCGAAGGGCAAAGGAACGAGACGGAGAGTCAAAAAGAGCGTTCAGAACGGAATCGCCCATATTCAGGCGACGTTCAACAACACCATCGTGACCATCACCGATATGAATGGCGATGTGATTTCCTGGTCTAGCGCCGGAGCAAGGGGGTTCAAAGGGTCCAGGAAAAGCACCCCCTTCGCTGCACAGCTGGCAGCAGATGACGCTGCGAAAAAGGCTATGGAACACGGGATGAGGTACATTGATGTATACGTCAAGGGGCCTGGAGCCGGACGAGAGTCGGCGCTCAGATCCCTCCAAGCAGCCGGGCTCAAGGTGAATTTGATCAAGGATGTAACGCCCATTCCCCATAACGGTTGCCGGCCTCCGAAGAGGAGACGGGTGTAGAGAGGAGGAGAGAATTTGGCCAGGTATACAGGGTCGGTTTGTCGACTTTGTCGAAGGGAGGGCATGAAACTGTTCTTTAAAGGAGATCGTTGCTACTCCGACAAATGCAGTGTGGAGCGGAGAAACTATCCTCCTGGGCAACACGGACAGAGAAGGGGCAAGTTCTCTCCATTCGGGATTCAATTGAGGGAAAAACAGAAGGTGAAGCGGATGTACGGCCTTCTGGAGAGACAGTTCCGTGGGTATTTTGAGAAAGCCGATCGGCAGAAGGGTATCACCGGCGAGAATCTTCTGATCCTGTTAGAAAGGCGGCTTGATAATATGATCTACCGGTTGGGCTTTGCCAGTTCCCGAAGTGAAGCGCGAATGCTTGTCCGACAGAATCATTTTCTTGTTAACAAGAGAGGGGTGAACATCCCCTCTTACCTAACAAACCCTGGGGATGTCATTGAAGTCAAAGAAAAAAGCCGGAAGGTGGTCCGCATTCAGGAAGCGATGGAATCGATTGCTCGTCGAGGAGTCCCGTCTTGGCTCGAATTGGACAAGAGCCGCTTCACGGGTAAGATCAAAGCGCTGCCCCTGCGAGAAGAACTGACCATGCCGATTCAGGAACAGATGATCGTCGAATTGTATTCGAAATAAACCACAATCCTTTTATTGTTGGGGAGAGAGAATGCAGAAGAATTGGAAAGCTCTTATCAGACCGAAGAGACTTGAGGCTGAAAAAGACAGCCTGACATCCTTCTACGGTAAGTTCGTTGCAGAGCCCTTTGAGAGGGGGTTTGGAACAACCATCGGGAATTCACTGCGCCGAATACTCCTCTCATCCCTACAGGGGGCGGCCATCGTTTCTGTAAAAATAGAAGGTGTCCTCCATGAATTCTCGACGATTCCAGGTGTGAAAGAGGATGTAACCGAGATCATTCTGAATCTAAAAGAGGTGATGATCAAGCTGCACGGATCTGGGCCAAAAACCGTTCACCTGAGGGCGAAAGGGGAGGGTGAAGTTAAAGCGAAGGACATCACTACGGATAGCGATGTTGAAATACTCAACCCGGACCACCACATAGCAACTATGTCTACTGATGCCAGCCTCGATATGGAAATGCTCATCAAGACTGGAAAGGGATATGTGACGGCTGAACGAAACAAGGAGGAGAATCAGCCGATAGGCATGATCCCCATGGACGCAATCTTCTCCCCTGTCCGGAAGGTCAACTACACGGTGACGAATGCCAGGGTCGGGCAGATAACAGATTATGACAAGTTGACCCTAGAGGTATGGACGAACGGAAGCACATCACCAGAGGATGCAGTTTCGATCGCGGCAAAGATCCTCAAGGATCAGCTCAGCATTTTTATTCAGTTCGAGGAAGACGAAGAAGCATTTGAGGAGGAAGAAGATACACTAACCGAAAAGCTCAATGAGAATCTTTTCAAGAGTGTTGATGAACTGGAACTGTCGGTTCGATCGGCAAACTGCCTCAAGCATGCGAACATCAAATACATTGGCGAACTCGTTCAGAAAACAGAACAAGAGATTCTCGCCACCAAGAACTTCGGTCGGAAGTCACTGAACGAGATCAAAGAGATTCTCGCCGAGATGGGCTTGAGTCTCGGTATGAAGCTGGAAAACTTTCCTCCAGGACCCGAAGAAGGAGGCGAAGAGGCCACGGTTCCCGATTCATGAGTTCATTGATCGACTTCGGATGCAGCTCTCGTCAGAGAGACGGCTGAGAGTATATGAGACACAGAAAGAGCGGAAGAAAACTGAATCGGCTCTCGGGTCACCGCCACATGATGTTGCGGAATATGGTCACCTCTCTCCTGGAACACGAGAGAATCCAGACCACCCTGGCAAAGGCAAGGGAGGTTCGGAGGCTTGCCGAGAAGGTCATTGTCCTGTCGAAAAGAGGGGACCTCCATGCTCGACGACAGGTGTTGGCCATTCTCAACGATAAGGGGGTGGTGAGAAAACTTTTCTCTGAGATCAGTCCTCGTTTTCAAGATAGACAGGGAGGATTCACTCGTGTTGTGAAACTCGGTCATCGGTTGGGGGACGCTGCCCCGCTCTCTGTGGTGATGCTCACCGAATCGACCGCCCCGATTCGAGCAACAGAAAAAGCAGAGAAGAAAAAAAAGAGTCGACGAGCCCCGAAGAAAGAGAAGACCTCAGAGATTAAGGCCGAGGGAAAGCCGGAGAAAAAACAGAAGAAACGAACCCCAAAGAAGGGGAAGGAAAGCGAGGAATAGGTCGAATATTCAAAGGGACAACCCCTTAGCGTTGAGATCAGCCGAGATTTTAGAGAGATTTTGAGCCATCGTGCAAGCGCGCTCCTGACAATTCCAGAGGTCATCCCATTCAAAGACCCGCCTCTCACTGCCAATGCCAGACAAATCGGTTCCTCCTCAGTTGCGTTTAACTTCACCGTGAGTGAGCGCTATGACGCCAATGGGTATGCTCACCGGCCTTTCGGGGATGGCCTCAGCTGTTTCTCGTGGTGGCCAGTTGTCACGATAGATCCGAATCGTTATATTGGAGGACAGGTTCGTTCTCAGAAGCGTGCAAGGGAGTGGTAGGGAAAATGGCAAAATGGGTCAGTTGGATCACCTATATTGTCTGGGGTGCTCTGTGTTTCTTACTGTTTTTCTATTTCTTCTTCCCTTACGAAGCCCTTGGCCGGCGAGTTCTTTATACCTTCGAGAAGCGGACCCACCTGGTCACCCGTCCCTCGAGGACGAACGCAAGGTTTTTCGGTATTCATTGGGCTCGGGTTGAGATATCACATCCTCGCCAAAAGGCTTTTCCCCCGTTTGAAATTCAGAACTGGGTCATAAAGATCCGCCCCTTGCCCCTTCTCGTCGCTCGCCTATCCGCAATTTCCGATGGCACCCTCCTGGGGGGGACTTTTCACGCAAACGTTGTCATTCAGAGAAGGGGCCAACGCGGCAGTGCGGAGTGGGATAGTATCCGGATTGACGGTTTCCGGCTCTCATCCGCGGAGGGGGGACTGCTCGGAGGGATCCTGAAGGGGAGGATTGGTTGGGCGCAGGTGGATAATGTGATTGAGGGAGAGGCGGAATTTAGCGTGGATGATGGAAGTGTCACGGGCATGCGGGTCGTCGGCGTGACGCTTCCTCCTCTCGATCTGGGAGAAATCAGAGGTCAGATTACTTGGGAGGGGGAGAGGGTGGATTTGAGGGAAATCTCGGTTGCCGGCGAGGATCTGGAGGGTAAGCTGACGGGAAACATCTTCTATCAGGATCCCGTGACAAAGAGCAAGCTGGCCGGTCGCCTGGAGCTCGCATTCACACGAAAACTCGTGGACCGTTATCCCGCCATCGCAGGGCTCTCCACACGAGGCCAGGGTAAACCTCTGATCTTTTCAATCCGTGGAATCTTGGAAAACCCTCGATTCTCCCTTACCAGGTGACGGCCCGACCCTCGTCACTTGCGCAGCTCTCTGTCCGTTTCGGTCCCGGGGCGATTTCTTTGATCACTTGCGGTTTTGGTCATTGCCGTGGTACTCGACAGGAGATAAGCCAAGTTGTCGAGAACCGTGGTGAAAAAAACGTTCTTTACAATGAACCCCTCGGGAACATGGATCTGGGCAGGAGCGAAATTGAGTATGCCCCTAATCCCGGCTTCCACCATTTGGTCCGCGACGGTTTGCGCTTCGGCGGCAGGGGTCGCGATAATCCCGACCTCGACATCCCGCTCTCTGACGACCTCTTTCATCCGGTCAGGGTGGAGGATCTCCACTGGCTTTCCCAGTTTTTCCGAAACCCTGCCCACGACTCTTGGAGGATCGATATCGAAGGCGGCGACGATCTTGTAATTCTGTTTCAGGAAATCCTTGTAAGATAGGAGGGCGGAACCGAGATTCCCAATTCCGACGATTGCCATTCTCCACTCTTTGTTCAGACCAAGTATTCTCTTAATGTCTTGCATCAATTCCGTGGCATAGTATCCAACCCCGCGGATACCGAACTCACCAAAATAGGCGAGATCCTTTCGAACTTGTGCCGCATTTACCCCACAATGACTCGCCAGTTGAGCCGAAGAAACGACCTTGTCACCCTTTCGAATGAGATTTTCCAGACATCTCGAATACCGCGACAACCTTCTGATCGTGGCCTCCGGAACTTTTAAGAATTTCAATTTGTACCCTCCTTCACAAGATACCCCAAAAAAAAAGCACCACCTCTGTCTCTGCTTTTCGATTACCCCTCAAGGATTCGCCTACGTCATGAACCGGATATCTCGCTTGGCACGAATGACACCCTGCTGGCATCCTTTTCAGGCAACAATTATGACACCTTTTGGCCATTCGTGCAAGGGAAAAATGAATAGACCAGGCGAATCAATTCAGAGTCTGTAGCTTGTTTTTGGCGATTCTTGCCTGTTCCGTATCGGGATATTTCTTAATCAGGCTTTCGAGGATGATCCTCGCGTCGATCTTGTCGCCCAGTTCTAAGAAGGCTAGCCCCTGTTTGAGGAGCGTATCGGGGAGTTTGTTGCTATGAGGATATTTCTTTATCACTTCCTCGTAGGCAAGGATTGCTGCCTCGTACTGATGTTTTCTGAAGTAGATCTCTCCAATCCAGAACTGAGCGTTGTCAGAGAGAGGCGTGTCAGGGTGCTCTCTGAGAAAAGAACCAAACTTCTTCTGTGCACCGTCCAGGTCCCCTGCCTGAAAGGCCTCATAGCCCTCACGATACGCCCTCTCCAACTCCGATGAAACCTCGCCGGGTGAAACATCTGGAGGGCTGGGTCTTTTCGCTTCAACGGGCAAAGGGGCGACGACCGTAGGGGAAACCGGAGTCGGTTGGGCGGGGCGTATGGCCTCTTCGGCTTGGGTCGGCTGCTGGTCCATTTGGGTTTGGAGGTCGTTGAGTCTTTGGGTGAATGTTCTCTCGAGGGCCTCGAGCCTTTGGAACGTTTTCGCCGTGAGCTCCTGATCGTCTTCGACCGTGGCCCTCAGACTGTTGAGCTCCCTTTTCAGATCTTCGAGCTCGAGCTCTATATCTGCTTGCCTCTTCCGCGCTTCAGGAAGGTCTGTCGATTGAGCTCCTGCAGGAGGCCCTGTGCCCCTCATTTGTTCCCGAAGGCTGTCGATCTGTCGTTGAAGTGTGTCGATATCCCTCCGGATATATTGGGAATTCTCAGAGACACACCCAGCCAAAAACAAAAAGAGAATGGGGAAAGGCAAAAACCGAGAAAACAATCCGTGCCGATTCACTTTACACCTCTATTGGGCTTGTATAATCGAAGAACTCCTTTGCCCGGTTGATTTCATCTGGAGAGGATGACGAAATGGGCCCGTCTGTTCTTCGCCCAGGCTTCCTCGTTGTGTCGTGGGTCGACAGGCAGTTCCTCTCCGTAACTGATTGTCGAGAGGCGGTTGGTAGGGACCCCCAAAGACACCAAGTAATTCCTTGTCGCCGTGGCCCGCCGCACGCCGAGGGCCAGGTTGTACTCGTTTGTTCCCCGTTCATCGCAGTGGCCCTCGATCTGGATTTTTGCCTCGGGAAATTTGAGAATGAATTCGGCGTTTCTCGTGAGTCTCTCCCTGGCCGTCGCGCTGAGGTCGTAGCGGTCAAAAGCGAAATGGATGTCCAAAAGCATGGAACTCTCAAATACTTCGCCCTCAATGCCTGGATATTTCTTGGTTTGTAAACTCGCCTCGATCTCCGCCTTCTCTTTGGCGAGTCGTTCCTCCTCCGAAATCTCGCCTTTCCGAGCGATCGCTTCCCCCTCTTCGCCCTCGATGATAACCTTTCGTTGACATCCCGTAAACAAAAGGGCGACACAGAGGATTAATACACAGCAAAAGGTAACTCTCGTCGACATGATCTCTTTCCTCCTTTCAGTCTGGGTTCCTTTCTACTCCATTCTGGGAGACCAACTCGGTTGCGTTTCTCCTCCTTGATTCTGTGTGAGCCTTCTCTCGTTCGTTCCGTTGGCGTTGATGACAAAGATATGTGAAGCGCCCTCCCTCGTTGAACTGAAGGCGATGTAACGGCCGTCGGGTGACCAGACAGGATCCTGGTTGTTCCCAGCTTCCGAACTCAGCATCAGATTCTCTGAGCCGTCGACCCGAATGGTGAAAATATCAAAGCGCTGTTCCAACCTCCCACAGTATGTTATCCGATCTCCTCGCGGCGACCAATCGGGAGAGGCGTTGTAGCTGCCATTATATGTCAAGCGAGAGGTTTTTTTCGAGGACAGACTCATAATATAGATCTGGGGGCCTCCGGTTCGGTCGGAGACGAATGCCAACCTTTTCCCATCTGGCGACCAGGTCGGAGAGGCTTCATTGTAGTTGGTATGGGTCAGGCGAACCAGATTTGATCCGTCTCGATTAACCAGGAAAATCTCAGAGCTCTCTCCCTTTCTCATCATGAGGGCCAGTCTTTTGCCGTCCGGAGACCATGCAGGAGCGGCATTCAGCCCCTCAACGCCGAGAAATAACGTCTGCTTCTTGGTGGCGACATCGATAAGATATAGATCCGGATTCCTTCTTTTGAACGACGTGAAGGCAATGGTTTTGCCATCTGGAGACCAGGCTGCAGAGAGGTTGATCGATCCGTTTGAGCTGATTTGTTCAGCGTTGTGGCCATCGAAATCGATCGCGTAGATCTCTTTGTTTCCCTTTTGCTTGGAAAGGTATGCGACCCGTGTTTCGAGGATTCCCTTCTCGCCCGTCACTTGGCGAATGATCTCATTCCCCATACGATGGACAATCTTCCGGTAGATTGCGACATTTCCGCTGTACCGTCCCGCCGTGAGGTTCCTCTCGATGAGGTCCAAAAACCAGAAGTGAATGCTGATCCGGTTACTCTCCTGCAAGACCGTTCCCCAAACCAAAGCCTCGGCTCCGGTTTCGAGCCATTTTCGATATTCTTCCTCGGAGAGCTGCTGTTGAGATCGCCTTTGGGGGAAATCTTCCGGTCGGATCATCTCAAAGATGCCGGATATTCTCAAATCATTACCGAGCACCTGGTAAACGGACTTTGCCATGTCCACCGAAACTGGGGAAAGTGCCTCGAAACCAGTCAACGCGATTGGGAAGGGACGGAATGTGGGGCTTCCAATATCGATGTAGACTTTACTCTCTGCCAAATTCGGAACAAACAATATGATCGCAACCGATAAGAAGAAAAGGGTTCTTTTCATCGAGTCTCCTACGGAGAGCGTTTAGCCTCTAGCTATCAGCATCTAGCTTCCTGATGGATGGCACATTCACCTATTTTGCTCAGGAAACGATACTTTTTGGTAAGGTTTACTTGAATTCCTCTTTTGTGCTCGCGAGCGATCTGTATGAGATTCATCCTCTTCGTTTTGGGCTGGGCTCCTAGCTAACCGCTGATTGATTATATCCTATGAACTCAGGCCAATCGTGACCTCAAGCCTGTCCTCCTTAAGCTCCGGTGGGAAAGGGGGTAAGGGAGTGGACCTCTTGACGGCCCGCACGGCCCAGTCGTCGAACAAGGCGTTCCCCGATGGCTTTTCGATGTCGATCTTTGTAATTGTCCCGTCCCGCCGGATTCGGAGGCCGATGTCCGTGGTGAGCATTCCAACGTCTTCCATCTGGTTTTTCAGAAGGCTCCAGTTTGCCTGGATATGGGCAGCGATGGTATCGAAATAAGCATTTCTTTTCGCCTCGATGATCCGCGAGGTTCTGAGACGCTCCTCCTCGACCCGCTGCCGAGAAGCCATCTTCTTCTTGATCTCATCGATCGCTTTCTGAACATCTTTGAGGGAGTGCTCTTTTTTAGGTTCCGTTTTCTTGGGTTCTGTTTTCTTGGGAACCTTCTTTTTCGGTTCCTTTTTTCGAGGAACTGCCTTTTTTTCAGTTCTCGTTGGTTTTTTGGGAGGTGGCTTCTTTTCTTGAGGCTGTACCTCTGGTTTTTTGGGCTCAGGTTCCGGCTGAACGACCAGTGACACCTGGTAAACGGGCGTATAGCGCTTCCTCGCAGAGAATGCCGGGAGCGCGATTAGAGAAATGACGATTGCCAGATGAATCAGGAGTGAAAAGCCCAGTGCCTTGTGCAAAACCTTCATAGAACCGTTTCTTGAAAAGTCAGCCTTTGCCGAGAAGCTCCCTTTCGCTTTGAAGAAAGCTCATTTGATCAAAATGTACCGGCTCAAAGATGTCGCGTCAACCCCAGGATGGGGAGTCCGATCCAAAACTGTCGGTCCTGAGGCTCGGCAATCGGATTATGGCATCGGCAGTCGTGACCTACACCGCTCCTCGCCAGAGGGGAAGGAGACGGAACGCCACCGGTCTCCATGCACCTAAACAAAAAAACGGTGCCTTGGAAAATATCAGAGAGAACCCTGAACAGGGGCCTACATCGCGAGATACGCCTTCTTCACGTGTTCGTTTTCTATGAGTTCCCTACCCGGCCCTTCGAGCACGATCCGACCGTTTTCCAAGACATAGGCACGGTGGCTTATCTCAAGGGAAAAAAAGACTCTCTGCTCCACGAGAAGAATCGTGACCCCGCTTTCGTTGATTTTTCGAATGGCCTCAAATGTTCGGGTAACAAGGACGGGTTGGAGACCCAAGGATGGTTCGTCCAGCAGAAGTAGATCAGGCTTCGACATCAGGGCTCTGCCCACAGAGAGCATCTGTCTCTCTCCCCCGCTCAATGTTCTGGCCTTCTGGCCCTCTCTTTCTTTCAACCGGGGAAAAAGCTGATAAACCTCCTGAAGTGATTGTTCTCTGTTTTTCCGTCCCCTCCGACTGTATGACCCCATTCTCAGATTGTCGAGAACCGAAAGGTCGGGAAATATCCTCGCCCCCTCCGGAACGATGGCAATTCCCTTGTTCACCGTATCCTCAGGGGAGAGCCCATCTAGGCGTTCCTCGTTGAAATAGACACCAGATTCACTGTCTCCTCTTTTTGGATGAGTCAGGTTGACGATTGTATGGAGAAGGGTCGACTTTCCGGCGCCGTTTGGGCCGATCACGGTGACCGTTTCTCCCTCGTTCACATGGAGAGACACATTCCAAAGAACCTGGACATCCCCATAGGATACGCTGATATTTTTTATACTAAGCATAACTTTTCGCCGAGATAGGCCTCGATGACCTTTTCGTCTTCCGCCACGGTTTGGGGAGGGCCTTCTGCGATTTTCTCTCCGTAGTTGAGCACCATGATGCGGCCAGAGATCCCCATAACAGCCCTCATCACATGCTCCACGACGATCAGGGTCTTCCCCTGATTCCGGATTTCTCCAAGCAAACTGAGAGCCTCCTCGATTTCAGTCGGCGTCAGTCCTGCCATATTTTCGTCCAAAAGGATAATCTCGGCTCCCGTGGCCAAGACCCGGGCCAGTTCGGTTCTCCTTCGGTCAGGAACGGTGATTGAACCTGGAAGGGAGTTCTTCACCCGAGCCAAACCGACAAATTCCAAAATTTCCTCAGCCTCTCTCAAAGCCTCCCTGAGCGAGAGGCCTTTGCCGTAAAGGCCACCCATGGCGACATTTTCCAATACAGACATCGCCGAAAACGGCTGCACGATTTGGGAGGTCTTGGCAATACCCAATCGGCAGATCTCGTGGGGTTTTTTCCCGGAAATCGATTCTCCTTTGAAGAGAATCTCACCCTGAGTTGGTCGATAGACTCCAGCAATGACGTTAAACAGAGTCGTCTTTCCTGCACCATTGGGACCAATCATGCCCAGGATTTCTCCTTCCTGCAGAGAGAAATCGACACGATTGACGGCGAGAAGCGCCCCGAAAGATTTGCTAACTGCCCTTCCCTCCAATAAAACCATTCTGGTCTCTCCGGGTCTGTGTCGAAATCTATGTCGAAGGAAAGGCTTTCTTCCTCGACAAGATCCATCTCCAAGAAAACCGTCTCTGTAAAGTGCCGACAACGCCTCCAGGCATAAAGACGACGACCACAAGAATAATACTCCCAATGATGACCATGTACGTATAGATGAATCTGGCCCAAAGGGTTTCTTCAATGACCGTCAAGAAGGTGGCCCCCACAATAGGGCCCAGAAAGGTTCCCATACCTCCCAAGAGGGTCATGATCACCAGGCGAACCGTAATATGAACGCTGAAGACATCCTGAGGTGTGATGTAGGTTATCCAGTAAGCATAAATCCCCCCAATGGCACCCAGAAGAAAAGCGCTCGTCGCATAGGCTCTGATTTTCACACTCGCCGTGTCTACCCCGGTGATCTCCGCTGTTTCCTCTGTTTGGTGGATGGCTTTCAGGGCATATCCGAACTTCGATTTCTCAACCCAAAGGGTCACTCCCATAACAAGCAGCGCACCTGCGAGCATGCAGTAGTAAAAGAAGAGGTTCGTCGGTCCAATGGGAAGCGTGACGCCGTGGCTGCCTCCAAAGAGCTCTACCCCAAGCACCCGATCGAATTCGAGGACAATCTGTTTCATGGCCTCGGCGAAGGCAAAGGTGGCTATGGCGAAATAAGCCCCTCGCAGTCGCAGCGTAGGAATGCCGATGGGAAGAGCGATCAGACCCGCAATACAAGCAGAAATAGGTACCCCGGCAAAGAAGGAAAAGCCGCTTTTCGTCATTAAGATTGCGGTCGTATAACAGCCGATCCCAAAGTAGACAACCGGCCCGAAATCAATATAGCCGGTGTAGCCCGACATGAGATTCCAGCATCCTGAGAGGGCAACCCACATAAAAATGAGGGTCAGGAATCTCAGAATGTAGCCCGACACGCCCCATTCAGGTAGAAGAAGCAAAGAGATAATGACGGCCATTGACAAAGCCGAGAACTTCCAGGTGATGTTTCTCATACCTTAGCCTCTACTCGATGATCCCCTTGCCAACGATCCCTGCAGGTCGAAGGACCAGGACGAGAAATAGGATGATGAAGGTCAGGGCAATGGAGACACCGGCAGTGAGAAAAGTCGCCGCAAAGGACTGCAAAATCCCGAGTATAAGACCGCCAATCAGAGCCCCAGGAATGTAGCCCATGCCTCCCAGAACGACCACACAGAAGGCGATGATTGTATATTCCAATCCCATAAAAGGAAAGATCACGAAATAAGTGGAAACCAAGGAACCTGAAAGTCCCGTAATACCCGCTCCCAGGCCAAAAGTGATTGCATAGACACGGCCCACGTTGACTCCCATAAGACGCGCCATCTGCTTGTCTTGGGCCGTGGCCTGGATGGCACGACCGATATCCGTCTTGTTGAGTATGTAGTAGAGTAAGGCGACCACCACGAGGGCGATACCAAAGGTTGCGAGCCGAGCGTAGGGAATAATGATAGCGCCGACGCTAAAATTGACTCCTGAGTAGCTTGTCGTGACCGTCCTGAAGTCGGCTGTCCACCAGAGTAGGGCGATGTTTGCCATGAGCAGGTGAATGCCGAAAGTGGCCAGATAGGACATAATCGGAGGCTCTTCGATGACCCGGTTGATGATAAATCTCTGCAAGAGGTACCCGAGGATAAATAGGGCAGCCATTGAGACGGGGATTGTAAGGAAAGGATCGAATTTCAGAAGGAAGAAGATCCAATAGGTGATAAAGGCCCCCACCATAACGAGTTCTCCGTGGGCGAGGTTCACCACCCCCATGACGCCAAAAATCAAAGAGAAGCCTGCAGAATACACGGCGTAGATGCCCCCCAGCAGGATTCCGTTGACAAGGGCCTGACCGATGATTGCGGCCATCTGCCTCGTCTCCTTCAGGGTCTTCAAATGACAGGCTGTTGTCCAAAATCATTTGCCACATCCCAATTGCATGGTGACGATTTGGCAAAACACCCGAAGACCTCTCGACGAGGGCCTTCCGGGTGCCGGTCGAAGAGATTTGGACAACAGCCTGTTAATTTGACTTCTATCTATCGATCTAGGTGGACCTATCTTTCCTTCCAGGGTTTAAAAGGAAGCCTGGGCTTCGCCTCAGCCGCCTCAGTGGGAAATACGTTAACACGTTTCCCGTCTTGGATCTGAATGGCTACTGGCGGATGGGCCACGTTTGCGCCGTCTGCACCGAACTTGATGTGTCCATAGAACGTGTCGGCATCGATTCGGTGGAGTTCCTCCATAAGGGCGACCCGGTCCTTCTCGCTAACGGGAGGGGCGATGCCTAAGTTCTGAATGGCCAATTGTTGCACAACAGCGCCCCCGGCCGCAGCTGCCTCGACGTAATCAGGAGCCCGTTTGTAAGTCTTGATGTAGAGGTCGTTGAACTCCTTGGCTGTGCCAAAGATAGGCCCTTTGTAAGGCAAATTGGGGGTCCACTCGGAAGCGGCCACGGCGTACTCGGCATCATTACCGAGCTGCTTGACAAAATCAGGTACCGTGGGTCCGTAGCTGAAAGCGACCAGTTTCGGTGAGAAGTCAATCTCTTTGAGCGCCTTCATGGTCTTAATGGCCACCATAAGGTGAGATCCCACCAGCAGAACATCCGGGTTTTTGGCCTTGACTTTGATTAACATCGAGTTATAGTCGGCCAGACTCAAGGGAAACAGTTCAAAGTGAACCACCTCTAAGCCATTCGGAGGGGCGTATTTCTTATAACCCTCCGCGGCAAGAGATGTGAACAGAATGTCGGCCCCGACGATCGCGGCGGTCTTGGGTTTGGGATCCATTGTTTGGACAATATCGACACACCCTTTGACCTCTTCCGTCGCTTTCCCGAGTGTTGCAAAGTAGTATTTGAATCCCCGCTCAAAGAGTTTGTTCGACGACGCCCCCCCACTGATCATCGGATATTTGTATTTCTCCGAGACCGCACTGGCGGCAAAGACCTGGCTGCTCCCGTATCCGCCTAAAAGGAGATCCACCTTGTCGTCGGTGATCAGTTTCTCGACGAGTTTCGCACTTGTGGCAGGTGTGCTCTGATCATCGTAAAAGATTAACTCGACGGGATATCTTTTACCCTTGACCAGGATTCCCCCCTCTTCGTTCACTTTGTCGGCCCAGAGTTGATAGGCATCCTTAACCATAGCCCCCGCCTTGCCAAAGATCCCGGTCAGCGCCACGGCAAAGCCTATTCGGAATTTCTCGGCTGCAACTGCAGGCGAATTGAATCCGGCCCAGGATAGACAAACGATAATCATGACAGAGATCGTGAATAACAACCTCTTCCTCATTGCCTTCTTCATGATAACCCCCTTTCCCTCAATAGATTCGTCCTCGCTCTGATTTCGAAATTCACCTCCCTCCCTTGACAGATTAAGATATCATCTCCTAATTATGCAAATCCCTTTGTTAATGTCAATGACTTCTTGTCGAATTCGTTGTAATGACGAGGATTTTATTGAGATCCAGTCCTCTGTTGATCGAATACTAGCCCCAAGCGCTTATCCCAAGTCTCAATCCAGGTTACACCGCCAGGTCCAATGGTGTCATCTGTTGACAGCCCGACCAAGAGTGCTCGAGGAGCGCCTCTTTTTTCCTTGACACCCAAAATTTGTCTATTGTATACAATATGCCGTCCCTAAAACAAGAAGGTTTTGGCGATGAAGATCAAATCCCTTGTGGACTATGCCAAGCAATACATTGAGGATGGCATCATTCGGGGTGATTTCCTTCCAGGCCAGCAGATCAAAGAGGAGCTCGTCGCCTCCCATCTGGGTTTCAGTCGCCCGCCGATTCGAGAGGCCTTCAAGATTCTCGAGACTGAGGGGCTCATCATCCGAAAGCCCAACCGAGGGGTATTCGTTTCAGAGATCGCTGCGAAGGATATATGGGAGATTTACACCCTTAAGATGGCTCTTTACGGTCTGGCGGCCCGATTGGCCATCGAGAAGATCTCTGACAGAGGGATCAAGAGACTGGAGAAAGAGGTCCAGAAAATGGAAGCGTGCGTGCGAAAAGAGCCGCCCGATCTCATCAAATATCAAACCCTCAACGAGAGGTTCCATAATATGACGATTGAAATTGCCGGACATGAAAGACTGAAGAAAATCGCCTCCGGTCTGCAAAACCAAGTGAGGAGGTTCAGCTACAAATCTTTGGCGGATAGGCGACACTTGTTGTCCTCCTGCCGATATCACAGGGAGCTTTTGCAGGCTATCAAAAACAAGGATGAGCAAACGGCCGAAAGGCTTAATCGAGCGCACATTCTCAGAGGATTGGAGGTTCTTCAAAAGCTCTTCCTGGATCAGGAGGAAGTAAAGCCCGGTGTCGAGAAAAGACCCGTAGCTATGAAGGTGGCTACCAGTACATGATTAAGATTCGGAAAACATTCCTCGGTGATAGACGAGGTGCCATGAGAAAAGGAGAATGATATCAATGGGTGCTGGGCCTTATTGACCTTGAGGAGGACAACATGGCGATATTTCCAGAGGTGAAAAAACATTATGGAAGGCTAAAACTCCATATCGACGGACAGTGGATGGAATCAAAATCCACCGTGATAAACGAAGACGCGAATCCGGCCACGGGTGAGGTGATTTCCGAATTCCCCTCGGCGACCAGAGACGAGGCACGTGCTGCTGTTGAATCAGCTCACAGGGCCTTCAGGGAATGGAAGGATTTCCCCCTGCGCGATCGAGGGCGTTTACTTTTCGACATGCGGGCAAGATTTGAGGAGCATTTTGATGAGCTCTGCCGGGTCCTCACGCAAGATCACGGACGAACGATAGAGGAATCGCGGGGTTCTTTGAGGAGGGTTATTGAAAACATCGAATCGGCATGCTCCGCGCTGTATGGTTTACCCGATCGGAACGAATACATCGATCAGCTGGCGACTGGTATTGATCAGTACCTCGTTTGGGAACCCCTAGGTGCTTTTCTTATCGTTACCCCAGGGAACATCCCCATGCACGCCTGGTCCTCTTTTGTGCCGTATGCCCTCGCTGCCGGATGCACAGTTGTCGTGAGCCCTAGCCGACAGGATCCTGTGGCGGCAGATTATATCTGTCGCGTAGCCCAGGAGGTGGGTTTTCCCTCTGGTGTCATAAACCTGGTCCATGGAGGGAGAAATATCAACAAAGAGATATTAATGCAACCGGAGATACAGGGAGTTGGATTTATCGGATCGAATAAAGCGGGCTGGGAGCTTTTCGAACTCTGTGGAAGACTTGGGAAGGCGTCGTCTATCAATGGCAATGGAAAGAACCACGTTGTCATTATGCCGGACGCTGACCTGGACACGGGGATTCAATGGCTCCTGAGAGGGTGCTTCGGTATGTCAGGGCAGCGCTGTCTGGGCGTTGATAACGTCGTCATCATCGGGGACAGATTTGATGAGGTGAAAACCAAATTTAAGGAAGCAGCCGCGAACATGAAGCTCGGCTATGGACTCGATGAAAAGACTGAACTCGGACCCATGACCACTCAGGCCGGTAAAGATAAGGTCCTCGAGTGGATTGACCAGTCTCTGGCAGAAGGGGCAACGATGGTTCTCGATGGCAGGATGGTCAAGGTTGACGGATATTCGAATGGCTATTTTCTCGCTCCCACGATCCTTGAGGATGTCAATGTCGATATGTCCATGGCAAAAGAGGAGGCATTTGGTCCAGTCGCAGCCCTGATCAGGGGCAGGAGTCTCGATGAGGCGATAGACTGGATCAATACCAAGACGAACCTCGGACACTCGGCATGCATCATGACGTCAAGCGGTAAAAACGCGCGCAAGTTCATCCGGGAGGTGAATGTCGGCAACGTGGGGGTGAATGTCGGTGTTGCTCAACCCTATGCTTTTTTCCCTTTGGGATCCAGGAGGGGGTCCTTCGTCGGAAGGGCCAAGTCACGAATGGCCTCCATGAGGCTGTTTATGGACGAAAAGACAATTACCGCCCGTTGGGTGTAAAGATCTATCTGAAGTCGAGGAGGCTTCCCAAAATCATCATGAGAAAGGGGGTGAAAGCCAAGAGAAGGGCAACCTGGCCTATTGGAGACAGGCTGCGCTTTTTTGTCCAGTGATCGGGAATTCCAATTCCTCACAGGCGAGCCCAATGGGATCGATCGCCTCAGGACAGAAAAGAGGATGAAGCGCGGACGTTCTGAGGAAATGACAGGGAGAACCGACACAAAAAAGACGGAGGAGGATCGCCATGAAGCACATCATTCTGAGTATGTTGGCTGTAGTTTCGGTCGGGGTATTTCTTGCATCCCTGACAACACCGGTCAGTGCCGGGGGGAAGATAGGGGTCATCGTCGTGGATGTCCAGGGGGATTTCACCACATGGAAGGAAGGGTCTTTGGCTGTCGCGGGAACGGACCAGGCCTTTGTTGGACGGGTCGAGCAGGCAACGAGGACGCTCAGCAGCAAGGGGTATCCGATCTTTGGCACCCAGGACTGGCACCCTGCAGACCACGTATCCTTCTTTACAAACCATGCGGGGAAAAAGCCTTTTGAGGCGATCGAGATCGAAGGGAGAACCCAGGTTCTCTGGCCTCCTCATTGCGTGCAGGGGACAGAGAAGGCGAGGGTCCTTGTGGACAACAATCTATTTCTGGCCATCGTCAAAAAGGGGAAGGACCCGAGGTACGACAGCTATTCCGGATTCCAGGACGATGGAGGCGACAAGACAGAAATGGACAAGATCCTCAAGAGAAATGGTATTGACAGGGTCGTTGTTTATGGAATTGCCACCGATTACTGCGTGAGGGCAACGGCTCTGGATGCGGCGGCAGCAGGATACAAGGTGGCCGTTATTGAGGAACTGTCCAAAGGGGTGGCACCGGATACGACCGCTGCGGCCTTGAAGGAGATGGAGGAAAAAGGGGTAAAGATCTTCAAGCGCTTGGATCTTCAAGAAATAGCGAGTTTCTGAGGGTCGAAAAAGGGAAACTGACAAGCCGCGATGATGGCCGCCAGAGGGATTCATTGCCCACCCACAGGCTCACCGCTTTCGCTTTGATTGTCGGGGGCGTTTCAGGGGTTAGCTATTCGGAGTCCACAGGATCGTCTGGCAGGTGTCGTTTGGGTCTGTCATGACGTGTGTCCTGACCTGTCCACGAAAACCCCGCCGTGTCCCGTGACTGAAGGGGTTCCTCATCGCACCGACTTGACAAAGGAGTGTATCGAGCCTGTGGCTGAACTCCGCGCAAGGGAGGGCAGCGCTGAACGGTCCGGGTATCTGGGGTCTCGAGGACATGTTCGTAGAGGGAGATATTGAGAGGATCTGATAAAAGCCGGAAAACCCGAATTCATCTCCGAGTCAACGGCATCGAGAAGCATGTCGAGGTTCGATCCAACCAGACGCTGCTTCAAATGATCCGATATGACCTGAAGCTGACCGGGACCAAACAGGGGTGCGGAATCGGCGAATGCGGAGCGTGTACGGTGCTGATGGATGGAGAACCCGTTAATTCTTGTCTCGTCATGGCTCCGAAAGCCCAGGGAAAAGAAATCCTGACCGTCGAAGGATTGGGGAACCGGGAGAAGTTGCATCCCTTGCAAAGTGCTTTTATCGACCATGGTGCTGTTCAGTGTGGGTTTTGTACCCCGGGTGTGTTAATGGCAGCGAAGGCGCTCCTTGATCGTGAGCCAAATCCCTCGAGAGAGGAGATCAAGGAGGCTCTGGCGGGAAATCTCTGCCGCTGTACGGGGTATTTGCAGATCATCGAAGCCATCGAGGCTGCCGTGCGGGAGTCAATCCGAAATGCTTCCTGAGTTCGAATACATCCTCCCCTCAGACCTTTCGGAGGCTTGTGGCTTCCTTGAGACCCATGGCTCAGACACGAAGATCATTGCAGGAGGGACGGACCTCGTTCTGAGTCTTCGCCGAGGAGAAGTGAAGCCCCGCTTTCTGCTGGATATTTCGACGCTTGAAGAGCTTCGGGAGATAAGAGACGTTGGGGATGAGATACTGATCGGCGCCGCCTGCACCCATACACAGATTACCGAATCAGAAACCCTCAGGAAATATGGCGGAATCCTATCAGAGGCCTCTGGGTGGGTGGCTTCCCGCCAAATCCGGAATCTTGGAACAATCGGAGGAAACGTCGTCAATGGTTCTCCCGCGGCTGATACGGTGCCGGCTCTGATGGTGCTGAACGGCCGGTTGAAGATCGTCTCCAGGGAAGGCCAGCGACAGGTTTCACTTCCCGAAATCTATGACGGACCCTATCGAACCAATCTCAAATCCCATGAATTGTTGTCTCACATCGTTATTGAGAAAATCCCTGAGAGCGGGCGTCATTGTTTTTTCCGGTTAACCCGACGCAAGGCAATGGCTACGGCCCGCATCAATGGAGGGGTCCTTTTGCGACAAAAGGGAGATGGGGGGCCGATTCAGGAGATCCGGATTTCAGTCGGCGCGGTGACGCCGAGGCCATGCCGGATGTCAAAGGCAGAAAAATTCCTTACGGGAGGTGTCCCCTCTGGCCCAACCATAGAGAAAGCCTGTTCGATGGTCGGAGAGACAATGGTAAAGATGAGCGGAATTCGGAAATCCACAGAGTACAAAAAGGCGGTTGTGAGTGTGCTGGTCCGTCGAGCCATCGAAGAGGTTCTGGCAAAATGAGAGGTCTATGAAAAGGAATCTCAAGGATGGCGAGCTGAAGATCGTAGGAAAGAGCATCAGGCGAGTGGGTGCTCTGGAACGTGTGTTGGGGGAGGCGAAGTTCTCTGATGACTTTCTTGAAGATCGACTTCTCCACCTCAAGATCTTCAGAAGCCCGAAGCACCATGCTCGTATCAAGGCCATCGACCTTAGCCAGGCCTCAAAGCGACGGGGAGTCGTCCGGATTCTCACGGCGAGGGATATCCCTGGGAGGAATCTGGTCGGAGCCATCACAAAAGACCAGCCTGTTCTGGCGGAGGACAGGGTTCGCTTTGTCGGCGACCCAATTGCCCTGGTCGTCGCTGAGTCAGAGGGACAAGCGGAAGAGGCTTTGCCGTATATCGAGGTGGACTTTGAGGATTTGGAACCCGTGTTTACGCCTGAGCGGGCTCTGGACCCTGATGCACCCAAAATCCATGAAAAAGGAAATCTCCTGGCTCAGAGGCTCATCACGAAGGGGGACGTCGGAAAAGGCTTTCAAGAAGCCGATGTGATCGTGGATCAGACCTACACGACTTCGAGGGTGGAGCAGGCGTACCTGGAGCCAGATGCCGGTTTTGGGTATGTCGACGATCAGGGAAAGATCGTCCTTCACGTTTCCACTCAGAACCCTCACTACGACCAGACTGAGGTGGCGGCTGTCCTCGGCCTGGACCTGAATCGCGTCCGGGTGATTCAGTCTGCCACTGGGGGAGGATTTGGGAGTAAGCTGGACGTCTCTGTCCAGTGTTACCTGGGATTGGCGGCACTTCACCTCCAGAGACCGGCCAAATTGGTGTACACCCGGGAAGAGGTCTTCATGGCAACCTCGAAACGACATCCTTTGAAAATTCACTACAGGACAGCCGCCACGAAAGATGGAAAATTGAAAGCCATCGAAGTGCGAATTTTGGGCGATACAGGGGCCTATGCATCCTACGGAGCCACGGTTGCCACCCGGGCGGCCGTCCATGCCACGGGTCCCTACGAGGTACCGAATTTCAAGGCAGAGAGTATAATGGTTTACACGAACAATAGCTGGGCCGGTGCGATGAGGGGATTTGGAGTCCCCCAACTTGCCTTCGCCCACGAATCGCAGATGGATATTATGGCTGAGAGACTCGGAATGGATCCCATCGATTTCCGGTTGATGAATGTTCTGAGGGAGGGGTCTTCAACGGGTACGGGTCAGATTCTTTATGCAAGTGTGGGTATTGGCGAGACCCTCGAGCGACTGCGGGAACGGCGAGATCATCATAGAGACAGAGAGGATGCCCCCACTCGCCGTGGCCAGGAACGGCGGGTCGCCAGGGGGGTTGGTGTTGCCTCGATGTGGTACGGCATTGGGAATACCGGGATCGCTAACCCCTCTACGGCCCAGATCGAGATCGACGAGCGAGGCAATATTGTACTCTTCACAGGTACGGCTGACATCGGTCAGGGTTCGGATACTGTTCTCGTTCAGGTGGCTGCTGAAGAATTGGGCGTGAAGCCAGAGGAGATTCGCCTGGTGCGGGGAGACACCGCACTTAGCACAAACGCCGGAGCGACTTCGGCAAGTCGACAAACCTATATTTCGGGAAATGCGATCAGAACGGCGTGCATGAGTCTGAAGGAGGTCCTCTTCAAAGAGGCCCAGGAGCTCCTCGATCTCGGGGATGGTGAACCATTCCTGGCGGAAGGACGTGTTGTCTCTCGAGATTTCCCTGGGATTTCAATCTCCCTGGCCGATGTCGCGGGCCGTGTCTATCCGGAGGGGCGGAGCTTGCGAGGGGAGGGTTTCTTTGACCCTGAGACGAGCAAGCTCGATCCGGAAACTGGCCAGGGGAGCCCTTATGCGACGTATGCGTTCGCCTCTCACCTTGCCGAGGTTGTGGTCGATGAGGAAACGGGGCAAGTCGATGTCGTGCGGATCTTGGCGGTCCATGATGTGGGCAAGGCGATTCATCCCACAAATGTGATCGGACAGATCAACAGTGGGGTGGCCATGGGACTGGGCCTGGCGCTGACCGAGGTGTTCGTCCCGGGAGAAACGAACTCTTTTCTCAACTACTTTATCCCTACAATCAAGGACGTTCCTGAGATTGAGTCAATCATCGTGGAGGATCAGGAACCCACAGGTCCGTTTGGGGCGAAGGGGATCGGAGAACCGGCGCTGATTCCCACAGCGCCCGCGGTTTTGAACGCCATCGCGAATGCGATCGGCACGAGAATATATGAACTTCCGGCTGCATTGGAGAGGGTTCGGAACGCCGCTCACCGGAAGTCTTCAGGGGCCAAGGTCTAGAAAGGAGGGGGAAAGAGATGGCCGTGACCGTGATTAGAAACATCGGAACCCTTGTGTCTGGGGATATCGATCAACCACTGGTAGAAGCGGACACCCTCGTTGTCAGAGATGGGAAATTCGCACAAATCGGGAAAGAGGACGCTCTGGACACTTCGGGGGCTGATCTGGTTGTTGATGCCCAGGGAATGACGGTGACCCCTGGCCTGATTGATTCCCACTGCCACGTGGTTCTGGGTGACTACACGCCGAGGCAGAAGATGCTCGGTTTCATCGAGAGTTCACTTCATGGAGCCGTGACAACGGTGATTTCTGCTGGAGAGGTGCACCTTCCCGGGAGGCCCAAGGATGTAGTCGGGACAAAAGCGCTGGCAATACTGGCGGCAAAATCTTTCGCCAATGCGAGACCTGGCGGGGTCAAGGTTCATGGAGGTGCCCTCATTCTGGAACCTGGCCTTCAGGAGAAGGATTTCAAGGAGTTAGCTGGAGAGGGGGTTCGAATCGTCGGGGAGATCGGGTTAGGAGCCGTGAAACGGCCTGAGGATGCGGCCCCGATGGTGGAATGGGCCAAGAAATACGGGATGGTCGTCATGATGCACAGTGGGGGAACCTCGATTCCTGGAAGCAGTGTCGTGACGGCAGACCAGATCGTGGCGACCGATCCTCACATTGTTACCCATATCAACGGGGGACCGACAGCGCTATCCCTTGAGGAAGCCAAGAGGCTGGTTGAGGAGACTTCCTACATCCTCGAGATTGTACACTGTGGAAACATGAAGCGGGCGGCCGAAGTGATGGAAATCGCCAAAAAGGCCAATGCCTTGGATCGGGTAATCATCGGAAATGATGCTCCATCTGGTACAGGCGTGGTCCCGCTGGGGATATTGCGGGTGGTGAGTTTCATATCGTCTTTCTCAGATATTCCAGGGGAGAGGGCCCTTGCGATGGCGACTGGCAATACGGCTAAGGTCCATAAGTTAAATACCGGAATGATCCGAGAAGGAATGGACGCCGATCTTGTCATCATGGACGCGGCGATGGGCTCCGCAGGTAAAGATGCGCTCTCTTGTTTGGAGACAGGAGATATCCCAGGTGTCGGCTTGGTGATGGTCGATGGGGTCGTTTTGGTCAAGAAGAGCCGGAATACCCCGCCTCCGACCAGAATGTGGAAAGAGGGATGATTTGGGTGTCCAATGCCCTGGGGCCACAGGCAAACCAGGGCGGTGAAGAGAAACTGTAAGAGGAGATCTTGAATAAAATGCGGGTCGATCTTGAAAAATGCACGGGTTGTGGTTCATGTACTGAGGTGTGCCCTCTGGAGACGATTGGTCTCGTTGAGAAGAAAGCTTTGATTGGAGAGGACTGCGTCGAATGCGGTGCCTGCCAAAAGGTATGCCCCAAAGGTGCGCTTCAAAGGGAAGAAACGCCCATAGAAAACGCCGTTCCATGCGCGGCGTGCCCCATTTTTTGTCAGATCAAACCCGGGAAAACGGGTGGTTGCCAGCGGTTTATCAACAAGGATGGGATATTGGTTCGCAGTATTCCCTTACATCGGTTTGAGGACGTCGAGGAGGGAATCGGACCGGATCATGAGGCAGCCATCCGAAAGCCGCTGATCACAGGAATCGGAGCCGGGACCACCTATCCCGATTATAAGCCAGCGCCCCATATCGTGAGGGCAAAGGTTGAAGGTGTCGATGTGGTTACCGTCGTGACGGAGGCACCGTTGAGTTACAGCGGTATCAAAGTGAAAATCGACACGGACAGAAATATCGGGCAAGAGGGATCTCCCGTCCTCTTGCGCAAAAAGAAAGTGGGTCACGTCACCAGCGAAGAATATGGATCAAAGATGCTATCTCTGGGAGGGGTCAACCTACTCACTGGGAAAGACGGGATGATCGTGGCACGGCTCATTGCGGATATTGCCAACCGAGAGCCTTTTTCCCTGAGTGTGAAAGACGGTGCGGAACTGGATCTTCAGGTGGGCGGAAGCCCTCTCATTGATGGAGAGACCACACACCTGATGCGGGTGGGGTGTGGATCAGCCTCAATGGGTCTTTTCGCGCCATACTTTTTGGAAGCCGCCGATGAAGTGGTTGTTTTGGACTCTCATCTGATCGGACTTTTCACGGAGCATACAGCAGGCAAATTCATCGGCGCTCGATACAGCGGCGTTCACCTTAAAGCTCGAAAGAGCACACCGGGACGATACTTTGGTGAGCACGGCAAGGGGTGGGGGGGAACCCCGATTGAGAATCCACTGGATATTATCGAAGGGGTGGATCATGACGTCGCAAGGCGAGGAATGACACTGCTCATCACGGAAACTACGGGAGAGCGCTCCGCCATGTTTCGGTTGAATGAGCGCGGGAGATTTGAGCCCATCAACCTCTCGGAAAAGGCGAGGAAGGCGGTGAATGTCATCTCTGAATCTTGCCAGCCCTCCCGGGTTTCCGCGGTTTTCGTCGGAGGGACGGGTGGGAGTGCCCGGGCCGGAGTGACAAGATATCCGGTCAGGTTAAATGAAGCCATCCATAGTAACAAAGCAAAACTCACTGTGGGAGGAGCACCGGTTTTCATCCTTCCCGGAGGTGGAATCAACTTCCTTGTAGATGTCGAAAAGGTCAAGGTCCGCGCTTTTACTTGGGTGCCGACACCGGCCCCCGTCGTTCCAATCGAGTATACGATGCGGACAGAGGATTACCTGGAAATCGGGGGACACAGGGACGCGATGAGACCGATGCACGAGATTCTCATAGAAATCGAAGAAAGGGATTGACAGGGGCCTATGGAAGTACTTCGGAACGGATCTGTCTTGGTCAGTCAGGGACCTCTTCACATGATGATCGGCGTCTCCATGAATGGAACACCGTCGTCGGAACTGGCCCGGCGGGGAGCGGAGAAAGCCCTTGAAGTCCTCGAGGAACTGGCCGGGTGGCTCAACATCATCAAACTCAGCTGGACCAAAATCAAGAATCTGAATGGATTACCGCTCATCGTCCAGCAAATGGTTCTGGCAGCTCAAAGGACAGAGGACCCCGATGTGACTCCGCTTGTTGCAGTTGCCGGTGCGGTCTCGGATCAGGTCGCCGGCTTTTTGGAGGCATGCGGTGGAACGCGTATTATTGTCAACAATGGGGGAGACATTGCGCTGCGGCTTCATCGGGATGAAA
>CAYFYO010000033.1:0-37094 GCA_964347335.1 uncultured Thermodesulfobacteriota bacterium | reverse complement strand
AACTGTTTCGCATTTTGAACCTCATGCACCATCCAAAACGTTAAAGCGAAATCACTCTTTTGGTTAATTCCTATACTGTCCGGCTCACAGCGATGCAGGCGAATCCGATCCGCTAGGCCTGCTCGTTTGGCCCGCTTTCTCAGCACGTCTAGCATCTTCTGTTGAAGATCGACTGATATGACCAAGCCATTTTCCCCCACCAGCCTCGCCATGCCGATGGAGAAAAAACCCATACCGCATCCAATATCGATGGCCGTCATCCCTTCTTGCAAATAGGGATAGAGTATCTTTTCAGGCTTTTGAAACAATTGGCGGATCGGGTTGTCAAATGTATATGCGAGCCACCAGGGGCATACATGATCACCCACGAGAAATAGCTTTCTGAATTTGGTAATCTGCCGTGCCACGGTCGTCCCTGCCACAGGGGTTCTTATACAGGATTATGTTCTCGAGTACAAGACGGAAACGGCTTTTCAGGACCTATGAAATTCTACCATATTTGCATCACAAATCGGCAGGATCAGGGCCTATCGAATTAGATCGAAGTTTCCAATCAAGGCCAGAGATCTCAAATACCTCCTCACTCGGAAACCCCTTGCCCTTAGAGATATCTCGCAGATAGGCTGCCCAACTCCCAGTTCGAGAAAGTAAAGACGGGCAATCCCCCGGGGTTGCTTGTGGTTGCTAAGTGCCTTAAAATATTGCGTACTGAACTGCTAGGGATTTGGAGAAGACAGGGGAAACCGTATGAATCGTATGCTGAAAAAGCGGATTGTCGTAGCCCTCGGGGGAAATGCCATACTGAGAAGCAATGAGAAAGGGACGATCGAGGAGCAATTGAGAAATGTCCAAGAGACCAGCAAGCGCCTCGCCTCAATGATTACACAATGGTATCAGGTTGTGATAACCCACGGCAATGGGCCTCAGGTAGGCAACATCCTCATCCAGAATGAGGTTGCGAAAAACAAGGTGCCGGCCATGCCATTGGACGTCTGTGGGGCGGAAAGCCAGGGGTTGATCGGTTATATGATCCAGCGCTCGCTTGGATCAGAACTCGTCAGGCTTGGAAAGAGCCGAACCGTTGCCTGCCTGGTTACCCAGGTTTTGGTCGATGGAAACGACCAGGCTTTTCAGCATCCGACCAAGCCCGTCGGGCCTTTCTATGACCAAGGGTATGCCGAGGGGCGGATGAAAACGAAAAGAGAGCATTGGGTCGAGCAGAAAGGCAAGGGATGGAGAAGGGTCGTGGCCTCCCCCGAGCCGAAAGCGATCGTCGAGAAGGAGGGAATACGGAACCTGATCGATTCGGGAGTCGTGGTCATTGCCTGCGGCGGCGGAGGAATTCCGGTCATCCAGTCGGCGCAGGGGCAGATTGAAGGGGTCGAGGGGGTCATCGACAAGGATCTGGCCGCACAGTGCCTCGCCAGGGACATCGAAGCCGATATCCTTCTGATCCTTACGGACGTTGAATCGGTTATGGTGAGGTTCGGGCTCCCCGACCAGCTCGCCCTCAGAGAGGTATCTGTCGCAGATCTGAGGAGATACCAAAAAGAGGGGCACTTCCCAGCCGGAAGCATGGGGCCCAAGGTGGAAGCAGCGCTTCGCTTTGTCGAGCAAGGGGGTGAGACGGCGGTCATTACGAGTCTCTCCCGAGCCCAAGAAGCGCTCAAGGGAAGGGTTGGGACGAGAGTCGTGGCCTGAGTTTCAAGGCCTCACCACTCGGCCGGATTATTCACGGATCCTTAGCGTTCGCGAATCATACGGGCTCGTATCATGTCTCAAAACGGATAGAAAGGCATGGAGTCACTTTCCATCTCTCGCAGAGCACACCGAGATCTGTGAGTTTTGACCTGAATCGCTGAGCGGGCGATTCAGGTCAAGAGCGTCAGCGCTTCGCATGTATTGATTGGGTCCCCCCACGCGATTGGTTGTGAAAGCTATATTGCATGGCCCCGGAGGGGGTGGCCTGATTTTTCCTCTCAAAAAATCAGGCCAGAGTCAAGATCATCTCTTGTGAACTCTGCGGGCTCGAGCGACCCTGAGCAAAGTCGAAGGGGAGCAGGCGAGAGAAAATCCAAGGACATTGTCCTGGAAAGCCAATATGAAGACATTTAATGCATTCGATATTCGATTTTCGGATCTAGAACGTCGGCTTTTTGAGGACACCATGGCATCAGGTGAATTATGCGAATTACGACTGAGACAGGGCGCTAAGAAAGCTTCACGTGGGGTTTAACTCGGTGATAAGCGGTGAGGCTTTTGGGCTGAAGGGTTGCCCCTTTCAGATCATGGATCGCAAAGACTGCAGCCGAGGCTCCTGAGATCGTCGTGATGCACGGCACTCTGCTCGCTACAGCCTGGGACCGAATCTCCATAAGGTCCTTTCTCGGCCGTTCACCTCTGGGCGTATTAATAATCAGCTGGACATCGCCATTCTTGATGAGGTCCACCACATCCGGTCTGCCCTCCGCGATCTTATAGACACTCTCGACTTCAAGGCCATGTCGGCTGAGAACTCTTGCGGTTCCCTCCGTGGCAATCAGCGAAAAACCGAGATCCAGGAGTTTTGCTGCAATGAAGATAATCGGTCTTTTGTCCCGATTCCTGACACTAATGAAAGTCTTGCCTTTCGAAGGGAGCGGGAGACCGACCGCAATTTGCGATTTGGCAAAGGCTGAGCCGAACGTTTCACCGATCGCCATGACCTGCCCGGTCGATTTGGGCTGGGGACCGAGCACCGGATCAACTCCCGGGAATCGATCAAATGGTAGGGCCGCCTCTTTCACGGCAATGCACGATGGTTCAATCTCGTGATCTAGGCCGAATTCTGCGAGTTTTCTCCCCAACAGCAATTTAGTCGCCACCCTGGCAAGAGGGATTCCAAGAGCTCGGCTCGTGAAGGGCACGGTATAGGATGCCCTCGGATGAATGTCCAGGACGCCGAGCTCCTCATCTTTCAAATAGTAGTGAACATTCAAGAAGCCCACCAGACCGAGCTCCTCTGCAATACGGCTCGTGTGAGTCCTGATCTTTTCCATGACTTCGAAATCGATGGTGAGGGATGGCAAAACGCAAGCACTGTCAATGGGGTTAACAACGATTCCTTCGATGTGTTCGATGATGGGGCCTACAAAGACCTGGCTCCCATCCGAGAGCGCGTTCACCTCGAATCTGATCGCATTCTCAAAGGATCTCCTCAGGATCAAGGGGTTGGCGTCAGAGACCATAAACTCCGAGGCCATCGATTGAACGACACTCGCCTCGTCGTAGAGGATCTTCGCATGGATTGTCCCCGCTCCTGTTGTCCCGGTAATGATGAGGGGGAAGTCCATAGTCCTGGACTTCACGAGGATCTCATCCCGGTTGGTGATGATTTTGGTCGACGGAGATGTCAGCCCCAATTTGTCCAAAAGCCTTGGATAGAGGTCGAGATCTCTCAACATCCGAATGCTGTCAGGTGGAGTTCCCAACACCTTGAAGCCAGCCCGCTCGATAAACAAGGCATGCGAGAGCGCGTGTTCTCCTCCAAACTGGGCGATAACCCCATCCGGCTCCTCAATCGATAAGATATGAGCCAGGCCCTCCTCGTCGAGGTATTCACCGTAAGCTCGGTCAAAGAGCCCCTCACATGAACGGAGCGCCTGCGGGCAGTTGTCAAGTAGGACGGCCTCGTGGTTTTCCTCATGCACAGTCCGGAGGGCAGCAGCACAGGAGTCATCAGCGGCATCTGTTGTCTGATCAAAAGATCCACCGCCCAAGATCAGGAGCCTCATTCTTCCGGCTTTTCTGGGCGGTTTGGGCCTCTGTTTTCCGTTATATGTCAGGAAGAGTCGGGACGAGGCGGCTTCAGGGGGTCTTCCCATATCCAGCCCTTTGGCACGGGTAAAGCTCCCTGCTTGGTTTCCGACTCTTGAGACTGTATCGGCCGGCATTTTCGCCAGGCTACCGATGTCACGGTCGGAAAATCCATGTTTTCTGGCTTTAGAAATCGTGGAAGATACCTTCTTCTTTTCATTTCGCTCGATGGAGCGCCTCAAAGTCCTTTTGATATCCGACTCTTGGATAGCCAGTTCCTGGATCTCCTTCAGGTAAAACCGATCAATTCCCGTGAGTCCGTGAATCTCCTCGATTTCCATTCCTTGCCTGAATGCCTCATGGACATAGAGGATCCTCCGCGGCGTGGCGACGGCAACATGATGGATCTCCTCCCTGAGGTCCGCCTCACGGAGAAACGGGATTCCCAGCCTCCTTAACGGTGAAAACCCTTTCATGTAGGCCTCTTTGAAGGAGCCACCGAAGCTGAGGGAGTTCCCGACGGACTTCATTGAGGCACCTAAGACCGGCCCCGAGTCGATGAGAACCTCAGACGGAAACCAGGGCACTTTCAGGGCCAAGAAATCTGCACGACCCTCGATCGCCTTGAGGCCCAGATGCTCGGCTCGTGTGAAGAGATCATCCAGCCGATCGCCGAGGGCGAGTTTCGTAGCGAGTTCCGCAAGCCTCAAGCCGGTAACGTTTGACAGGAGCGCAGCGTCCCCTGTGAACCCCGGGCTGACATCGATGACCACCAGTTCGTGAAGCTCCGCGTTGAACCCGAACTGGATGTTGACACATCCGATGAGATCGAGAGCCTGGACAATCTCCTCTGATCGTTTTTTCAGGTCTTGGATAGTCTTTTTTGGAATGGTTTGAAAGGGGTAGACTGACAGACTATCTCCAGTGTGAACCCCGAGAGGATCCAGGTTTTCAAAGGAAGCCAAGGCCACGGTCTTCCCCGAGACGTCCCTGAAAACTTCAAATTCCAGTTCCTTCCAGCCAAGGAGGGTCTTTTCAACCATGACCTCGCCCACGGGGCTCATTTTCAACGCCCTCGAGGCGAACTCCCTGGTTTCTTCCATGTTGTATGAAACCAAGCCGCCGATTCCCTTTGACGCAAAGACCGGCTTCAAGATTACAGGATAGGCGAGTTCCTTGGCCGCCCTCAGGCTCTCCTCGGTCGTTCCAATCAGTTTCCCGTCGGGTATCCTCAAAGGGATATTTTTGAGGGCTGCTCTGAAAAGCTCTCGGTCCTCTGTCTTCACCAAGGAATCTGGTGGGCTACCGAAGATTTGAACGCCATATCGGTCGAAGATTCCATCCCTTTCGAAAAAAATGGTTAGATTCAGCGTGTTCTGGTCTCCCAAAACCTGGAGAAAGCCATCGGGTTTCTCAATAGCGAAGATCTGCTCGAGGACCTCCATGGTGAGCGGCTCTAGGTAGTTCTGGGAAACAAAATCCGAATCGGTCAGAATGGATGTGGGATCATCATTAACCGTAATGGGTTGAATGCCTTTCTCCCTGAGGACAGATAGAACTTGGTACGCGCCGTATTCGAACTCTCTGCCCTGCCCGATGAGACAGGGGCCAGCACCCATGAGGACGACCTTGTTCGGCTTCTTCCGCTGGCTCATAGATTCTCGTCCGTCTCTATCTTTGGATTAGACGACACCGGTTACCATAGCCAGGAGGGCCATTCTGACAAAGATGCCGTTTCTGACCTGTCGGAAATAAGCAGCGCCTGGATGGTTGTCGACATCAGTCGTGATCTCATCGACCCTCGGAAGGGGGTGCATGATGACCGGCTCCTTTTTCGTCTCCCGAAGGAGTGGGTCACTGATGACATACATCCCCTTGACTTTCTCGTAGTCAGAGAGATGGGAAAACCGTTCCTTCTGAATCCTCGTCATGTAGAGGACGTCACTGAGAAGGAGGGCCTCCTTTAAATCATCGGTTTCGGTCACATGAGCCTCTTTTTGTCGGAGGCTTTCGGTGATTTCATGAGGCATTCTCAGGCTGTCAGGAGAGACAAAGATGAGTTTTATCCGATAGAGGCTCAGGAGTTCAACCAAGGCATGGACCGTACGACCAAACTTGAGATCACCAACGAGAGAGACCGTGATGTTCTCGAGAGAGCCGATCTCCCTCTGGATCGTATAGACATCGAGAATCGCCTGAGTGGGATGCTGTCCTGCTCCGTCGCCAGCATTGATGACAGGGACTGACGCGGCCTCTGCGGCTTCCTGAGCAGAGCCGATCATCGGATGCCGGATGACGATCACGTCAGCATACTGCGAGACCGTCCTTGCCGTATCTGCAAGGGTTTCGCCCTTTGCTGCGGATGAGGTCTCTGCCGATGCCACACTGATGACAGCCCCCGCGAGTCTATGCATGGACGCTTCAAAGGAGAGACGGGTTCGAGTACTCGGCTCAAAGAAAAGGGTCGCGAGGATCTTGCCTCGCATCAGGGGAGGGATCTCGTTTCTTTCGGACTTCTTTTCGAATTCGGTCGCCAGGGTCATGATCCGGCCCAGTTCCTCTCGGGAGAACTGATTCCCGTGGAGAATGTGTTTACCCTTGAGGTGACGAGACATGGCATCCTCTCTTTAAGGATTTATGGAGATTGGCAGGAACGTCGCGCCGCCCGGCTTGACTCGAAGACGATCCCCTGCAAGAATTACGCTCCCACGCTGCATACTCAAAGTCGGTGCCCCAAGACAGGATCTTCCCTCATAGAGGGTATACGGTGCCTTGGAGTGTTGGGTTTTTTGAGATATGACGTGGACAAGGGAAGGATCAAAGAGCACCAAGTCTGCGTCTGATCCCTCTTGGATGGCCCCTTTTTTGGGGTAAAGGCCGAAAATACGGGCGGGGTTTTCACTCAGCACCCGAACCAGACAACACAAGTCGATCTTTTTTTTCCCGACGCCTTGATCGTGCGTTACGGTGAGTAACGTTTCCGAGGATGGGGAACCGAAAGGGGCTTCGAAAAAATCATCATTGGTCCTTTTATGCTTGGGGGCGTGGTCGCTGGCGATGACGTCAATAACTCCCTCCCGAATCGCCTCCCACAGCGCCTCGTTGTCTTTCTCTGTCCTCAGGGGAGGACCGATCTTTGCGAGCGGCCCTTTGGTGCGAACCTCATCGTCGGTTAGGGCGAGGTATTGGGGGCATGTCTCCGCAAATACGCTGCGTCCCGCCAATCGAGCCTCGCGAATGGGTGGAATCCCTCTGGCAGCGCTCACATGGGCGATGTAAATCGGACAGTCCATGACCTCTGCAATACAGAGCGCTCTGAATACGGCCTCTGCTTCCAGGGCGGCTGGCCGAGTGGTCAGAAACACATTCCGCTGGGCATCTCCCATTTTGAGGTACTTGTCTTCCAGGTAGTCGATGGCCAGCCCACTTTCTGCATGCACGATGGCGAGGCCGCCATCCCGGGCAATGACATCCATGGCAGCCGCCAAGTGGTAGTCGTCCGTCATCCATCCCAGTTTCGCGTAGGTCATGAAAAATTTGAAGGAACCTACCCCCGCCTTGATGGCCTTGGGGATTTCCTTCAGCTGGGTCGAGGCGTCAAAAATACCGCCATGGATTCCAAAATCGAGAAGGGATTTCAGTTCACACTCCTCTCTAAAGCGCTCGATCGTCTCGACGAGTTTCATCCCCGGCCGCGCATAGGCGTAATGGATTAGGGTTGTAATTCCGCCAAAGGCAGCCGTGACGGAGATGCTTCCTGGATCGTCCAGGTACACCGGGTGAGTGTGGGCATCGATGAGACCCGGAAATATGAGGCGACCAGAGGCATCAATGGTTTCTCCGGCGTCTTTGGGATCGAGGTCCGATCCGAGTTTTGCGATGACCTCCCCTTTGACGGCGATGTCTTCCACAGTGACGCCCGATCCGCGGACGATCCGTCCCCCTTTGATCAGCGTATCGTACTGTGCCAAGACGACTCCTCCTCAATCGCAACGTGGTATTCGGAAATCCAAATCATGAAAACTGATGCCTTCCAGGATTCTGAAAGGCTTGCGAAAGAATCTCTGATCAGATCCTGCTCGTGGTCCGTTGTCTGTCGCGATCAGTGACCACCGACAACAGACAACCAGAGTGAAGGCGAGGTTTAGAATTGTCGAAGATGCCTTTGAGCGGCGAGTCGCGACCTTCTCAGAGATCTGTCTCTCATTCTCTCGGGAATTTAGGAAATAGTCACCGCTCGGCCAAATCCTCAGATCTGGAAACTCAGCTGTTTATCCTGATCCAGAAATTTCTGTATCTCCAGGATGTATCCCTCCGGATCTTCGAAGAGGAAAGACCTGATCCCGATATCCTCTTTGGTCAGCGGTTCGGACAGGAGTTTAACACCCCTCTTCTCGAGGGCCTGATACCATTGGTCCACCTCATCGGTGATGAGGCTGATCATGACGGATTTTCCATGACCTGACTGCAGGAATCCCCTTTTCTCATCCATAACCCCAAGGAAGGCGTTTCCCGAGACTTCGTAGATTCTTCCATATCCTTGGTCGATCTTTGGCTTCAGACCGAGGACATCTTCATAGAAACGGTAGGCCTTTTCGATGTTTCGGAAATAGAGAAGCGTGATCTGAGACCTGAACATGAGAAGTCTCCTGTGAGATCGGGAGAAAATCTTTTATTCCTGAACGTCTGTTTCCCCTTCCCGTTTTTCTTGCTCGATGTACTGCGCGATCTTTTCGAACTCGTCCTGACTCAGTAGTTCGACCTGTGTGAGCCACGCAAAGGCCTCAGAGACTCTGAAGAGAATGTGCGGCTCCAAATAGGATTCTCTGAGTCGTTGGGTTCCTCCCTGTTCCCGGTCCAACAAAACGACCAACTCGTTGGCAATCCCTCCCTGTCCTCGCACGGCCTCAGCAGCTTCGATGACACTCTCACCCGTGGTAATCAAATCATCGATGATGAGGACTCGGTCATTTCTCTCCAGAGAGCCCTCGATCTTTTTCCGAACACCATGTTCCTTGCGAGCCTTTCGATAGTAGATCAAAGGGAGGGCGATCTTCTGACTCACCATGGTGGCAAAAGGGACCCCAGCTGTCGGGACCCCGAGAATCTTGTCGATTTTGTTCTTGCCAATCTCATTGATAATGATGCGGACCAGAGAATTGGAGATCCAGTCCATCGTGATTGGGCTGGAGATGGTTTGTCTAAGATCGATGTAGTAGGGACTCTTTTTGCCGGAGGTCAGCGTGTAGTCTCCGAACTTTATTGATTCATTCCGAACCAGCATGAGGCCAATCTGTTTCATGAGGAATTTCTTTTCTTCTTCCCAAATCTGCCGTTCAATTACCTGGAATTTGTCAATCATCATCATCGCCCCAAGAGACAACTCAAAGACGTCCGAGAAAGATCCCTCCTCACCGCAGACTGCAAACATTCTGTCAGAAACTCGAGTCGAAGTCAATCCCGGCGAGTCTTGACAGTAGAGCGCGAATCTGCTATTCCGAGACCAAAAGTCCCGATGAACGGCGATCATGTCATCGGCCAGAGGCGGTTCAACAGGCTTTCAAAGGGCGAGCCACGTGACAAAACGGAGAAAGGGGAGGTTATGGCCTTTTTTGATCTGAGCGATATCAACCCTCGGAATCTGTCGCAGGGCGTAGAGATGAGGGTTCTCTCTGGTGAGAAAATGATGATGGTCTTTTTCAAACTTGCGCCGGGCGCGGAGATACCTGAGCATGCTCACCCCCATGAGCAGATGGGAACTGTTCTGGAAGGGGAGGTCGAGCTTGTCATCGATGGTGAGAAGAGAGTCGTCCGGAAGGGAAACGCCTATCACATCCCTCCTGGAGTTCCTCACAGTGGCGGTGGTCGTGCCGTCTCCGCCCAGGTGCTTGACGTCTTTGTGCCTCCCCGGGAGGACTATGAATGAGGAACCACCATCACGGGTCGCGTTCGGGGATCATGATGGGCGCTCCTGGACATGAGGCGCCGCTATGTGGAACGCTTGGTTTGAGATGGTCCCAGGGGCCGAATCAATCGGGCGTGGTGCGAGCGGGGACGTCTTGTCTTTTTGCTGCAAAAAAGCTCCTTCCAATCAGGAAAAGGCTCCATCCCAAGCAGAAATAAGCAAACACATCGCCGTAACGGGTGTAGAAGGTTTCCTCTCCGCGCAGGAATACTTCTCCGGTCATGGCCTCGCGAGAGAAAATCTTGCTTTGGTGGACGATTCTCCCCGTGGAATCGATGATCCCGCTGATGCCTGTATTCGCCGCTCTAGCCACAAAGGTCCGGTTTTCCACCGCTCTGAAGGTTGCCATGGAGAAGTGCTGGAAGGGAGCCGATGTTCTCCCAAACCAGGCATCGTTTGTGATCGTCACCAGAAAGTCCGCGCCCTTTCTGACAAATTGCCGGTTGAGATTGGGAAAGATGATCTCATAGCAAATGAGGACCCCGAATTTCCCTTTGGGTGTGGTAAAAACCACAGCCCCGTAAGTCTCCCTGCCCGATACAAAATCACCAACGCCCTGGACCAGGGGTCGAATGAAAGGCAGAAAACGGGATAGGGGAACGTACTCGCCGAAGGGCACGAGATGGATTTTGTCGTATCTGCCTATGATTTCTCCGTGGGGTGAGAGGAGATAGGCACTATTGAGGTACCGAACTCGGTTTTCATCTTCCTGATAGAAAGGGCTTCCAAAAAGCAGATAGGCTCTCGTTTCGGAGGCGATTCTCCTGACCATGGGACTCAAAGGTTGATCAAAGGGAAAGAAGAAAGGGACGGCCGTTTCTGGCCATATGACAAGATCGGGTTGACTCCGAGCCACCTCTCGGGTGAGAGTTTTGTATATTTCAATGGTCGCTTTTTGATAGGCCGGTTCCCATTTGACACTCTGATCAACGTTTCCCTGGGCAATGGCGATCCGTGTGGGTTTTTGAGTCGAAACTCTCTGGCTTTCCTGGTGAATCCGTAGCGATCCATAGGCCATGATCCCCCCGAGCAGCAGGACGATGATGAGAGCGATGCGGAGCGGAACCCTCCCCGTTTTTTTCGATTGGAGAATGCCGGCAGCGATCACGCCATTCACGAGGACGACCAGAAATGAGATCCCGTATACACCGGTGACATCGGCGATCTGAATCAAGTAAAGAGCCAGATACTGAGAATAGCCGAGATTCTCCCACGGAAAACCTGTCAGGAGGAGGGATCGAAGGTATTCCAGAACGACCCAAATAGGCGGAGCGAGGATGAGTGGACTCCATCCGGTTTTGTGTCGGACCAAGGAGAGAAGCATCGCGAAAAAAGCCACAAACAGGCTGAGATAGAGGGTGAGTAAGACCAGAATGATCGCACTGACAGGGATTGGAATTCCGCCATAGCGGGCCATCGCGACAATGACCCAATAGAGCATTCCGGTAAAGGTGACAAACCCCGTGACCCACCCAAGGCGGAAACTCTCCCATGGGGATTTCCCCTCCAGACAGAGCAAAAGTGGGATAAGGGCGATCCATGCCAGCATGCCGAAGGGAAAACGGGGCATCAGAACGTTGAGAGGATTTGGAAAGCTCATCACCAGAAGTATCCCCGATAAAAAGGCCTGCAAATAATCTTTCTGAAAAGGGAAGCGGAAAAGATCTGAGGATCTCATGGCAACAGGTCTGGACAGTTATAGATTGCGGAAAGGAACCGATGGATTTTTTCCCAAGCTTAACAGAGCTTCCCCTATCCTCGCAAGACAGGGGAAGAAGAGATGAATGAGTCCGGATTCAGGGAAAAAAGAGTTCTGATGATTTTTCAAAGCGTTTTTTTGGGTTGATCGGAGGTGTCGAAAGGAATGAAAAATGATCGACCCCAAGGCCGAAGTTCGAGAAGGTGAGGGGAAAACTCGGGACCTTGTTTGGATCGAAGCTAAACGAGCAGATACTTCTTCCTTATCTCTTCATTATCCCTGATTTCCGCGATGCTCCCCTCGTAACGGATCTCACCGTCATCGATAATGTAACCCCCATCACTCAACCTAAGGGCAGATTTCACGTTCTGCTCTGCGAGCAACACGGTCAATCCCGACTCTCGTAGCTTTCCAAGTCGTTCTTCGAGTGTTTGGATCAAGGTCGGTGCAAGTCCTTCAAAAGGCTCGTCCAAAAGCAGGAGTTGCGGGTTGCCCATCAATGCTCGGGCGATGGCCAACATCTTCTGTTCACCCCCGCTAAGGCAACCGCCCTTGCGGGAGTCGATGTTTCTCAGGGCAGGAAACAGCTCGTAGACTCGCTCCTCGTCCCAGCCCTCATCTACCTTGGTCTTTTTGGCGGCAATTTCAAGATTTTCACTGACCGTGAGATCGGCAAATATCCTTCGATCATCGGGTACATAGCCGATTCCCATGCGAGCGAGCAAATACGGTTGCGTGCCAGTGATGTCCTTGTCCTTGAACGTGATGGTTCCCTCTTTCGGTGGCGTGAGGCCCATGATGCTTTTAAGGGTCGTCGTCTTCCCCGCCCCGTTTCGGCCCAAGAGACAGACCACCTTGCCCTGGTCGATCGCAAGGGAGACACCAAAGAGGATATGGCTCAAACCGTAGAAGGTGTGGATTTCCTTGACTTCGAGCATTACTCTCCCCCCAGGTAGGCGCTCAGCACTTCCTTGTTTTTTCTCACGGCATCGGGGGAGCCCTGAACAAGTGTTCTTCCCTGGTGCATAACCATGATGCTCTGGGCTGTGGAGAAAACGACATCCATATCATGTTCACAGAACAGGATCGTGAGTCCACGGGTTTCTGCCAACTGCCCGATAAGTTCCATGGTTGCCGCCGTTTCCTCAGGAGACATACCCGCTGTCGGCTCATCCAGAATGAGGAGTTTAGGCTCATTACCCAAGGCGATGGCGATCTCGAGGATCTTCTGATCCCCATGAGAGAGCGATCCGGCAACATCTCCCTTTTTTGCCGCAAGTCCCACGCTGTCCAATATGCTATTGGTTTCCGCTACAGCAAAACTCCGGGCAGGGCGGAAAAGTTTTTTGTTCTTTCGCTGTTGAGAAAGTATGGCGACCTGGATGTTTTCGAACACGGTGAGGCGCGGGAAGATATTCGCGATTTGAAATGAACGGGCGATGCCTCTTTTGCAGATCTGAAAAGGGGGCAGTCCACCGATATCCTCCCCCATAAAGATAATTTTCCCCCTGTCTCGTTTCAGCTGTCCGGAGATGAGATTAAACAACGTCGTCTTTCCAGCACCATTGGGACCGATCACGGCGACAAGCTCACCCTTTTCGACCCTAAGGTGCGCTTCGTTGACTGCCTTGAAGTCGCCGAAAGACTTATCGACTGCTTCCAGTTGCAGCATTTAGGAGATGCTCCTTTCTGTGACTTCTTTCGGCTGAAGACGAAATTTCTCAATAACGTAGCCCATGACCCCTTCGGGGAGGAAGAAGATCAAGAGGATCAGTATGATCCCGAGAATGAGCGTCCAATACTCTGTATAAATGCCGACAAAAGTCCGCAGCGCCATCATAATTGCTGCTCCCAATGCAGGGCCAGCGAAAGTGAACCACCCTCCCAAAAGGCACATGATGAAGACTTCGAGTGACAGGACCCAGAAAAGCAAGTCCGGGAAAACGGAACGCTCAAGCACCACAAAAAGCACGCCAGCGACTCCGGCAAAGAAAGTGGCAATCACGATGGCCGCGAGTTGGTGACGTCTCACATTGATGCCGACCGCTTCACATCGTTGTGGGTTATCCCGGATTGCCTGAAGCGTGCTTCCGAAGGGGGATTTGAGGATCATGTATAGGACGACTAGGCATATGAAAAGAATGATCAGGATAAAATAGTAAGACCTGGTCAGGGAAGATAGCAGCGATGGCATAGGGATGCTGTGTAGGCCGTCGTCCCCCCCTGTGAAGCTATACCACCGGAAGACGATTGCCCAAATGAGCGAACCCAGAGAAATCTGGAGCATACCAAAATAGAGCCGGGTCAGTCTGATACAAAACCAGCCGATGAGGAGGCCGACTATCGCTGCCGAGAGAGGCGCGATCATGAAGGCGATCCATAAAGGTAAAGCGGTTTTGGTCGCGATCAAGGCAACGGTGTAAGCCCCGATCCCATAGAAAACGGCGTGGTGAAACTGGAACATCCCACCGTGGCCAACGACGAGATTGAGACTCATCGCCAAAAGAGCGGTCACGAAAATTACGGCGAGGATATAGGTGTAGAACCTCGGAAGAATTGGCGGGAGAAGGAGGAGAATGACGAAGATCGTGACCACTAGCCACAGGGGTTTCTGACCGAGAATTCCTCTGAACACCTTCGGCTCCTTATCACCAAACCGATTTGAGCATCCCTCTGGGACGTAAGAGAAGGACGACGACCACCGCGGCATAAGGAAAGACGATCGCAAATTGAGGCCAGATCAAAACACCGATGGAATGAGTGACGCCAAATATGAGAGAGCCAACGAGGGCGCCCCACATATTCCCCAATCCTCCAATTGTGACGATGAGAAAGGCTTCAATGATGATGGTGTGATCCATTCCCAGGGTGATACTCACCGTTGGAGCGACCAGAGCTCCACCCAGTCCTGCGAGAAAACACCCGATCACAAATGCTGCCGCAAAGACCCAACTCACATTGATCCCCAAAGCACCGACCATTTCTCTATCGACCGCTGCTGCCCGGGAGATCTTTCCCATCCGTGTTCTATTCGTAAAGAGCCAGAGAAAGACGGCAACCAAGGGGCCAATGATGAGAAGAAAGAGATTGTACCGGGGCAGAGCCGCGCCAAATAAGGAAATTGAGCCCTGTAGGACGGTTGGGGCCATCACAGAACGATATTCTGCCCCCCATATGATTTTTACCAGATCGCCAAGGATCAGCATCAAGGCGAAGGTGAACAAGAGGAGCATCAAATGCTCTCTCTCGTAGAGATGACAGAAAAGGGCTCGCTCTGCAACCAAGCTAACCAAAGCAACCACGAGGGGAGCGAGGATGAGGGCCAGCCAAAAGCCCGCCGAGGTCTGGCCAAGGAGATTGAAGAGGCTATACGCTGCGAAGGCGCCAATCATGTACAGAGAGCCGTGGGCGATGTTTGGAACCCTCAGTACCCCGAGGACAAAGCTCAGTCCGGCGCAAACGATGAAGAGGATCATCGCCCGGCTGAGGCCGACCAACAGCTGACCGCCCAAGGCTGCTAGGTCCAGGTTTTCCATAGGCGCATTGACTTGAGTTGTTGTTCATATGCAGCAGCGGGGGCCAGAAAGCCAGCCCCCGCCACTGTTCGGTGGTGGTTATGTCCCTCGTGCTTTTTTGATCTCGTCACAGGTGGGTACGACATCTTCGCCCGTCACGGTGACAATATCCGAAGAAATGAGAAAATCGTGCTGCGGAACTTTCTTGGTCACCCCCATGAAAATCGGGAGTACGGCCTGATGGTCACAGGCTCGCATCTCAACCATGCCTGCAGGGCTTTCGATCTTCAGCCCCTCCAGGGCATCGATGAACTTCTCCCGATCCAAGGAACCCGCCTTCCTGAATGCCTCGGCAACAAAATGGGCCGTAATATAACCGTGAAAACCCGGAAAACCTGGTTCCATACCGTAGGCCTCTTTAAAGGCCTTGACAAATGCCCTGTTGGCGGGTGTATCCGGGTAGTAGAAATGGTAGTCGTTGGTGCCCATCACACCTTCAGGGGCTTCCGGACCAAGCGAGCTAATAACCGCATTTTCCGTTGCCGTATGAATCCAGACTTGCACCTTCTCGGCGAGGCCCGTCGCTTTGGACGCCTTCATGGCATTGGCCATGCTGGCGCCACCCGTCGCAAGAATGAGCGCATCGGGCTTGGCCGCAAGAATGGCCGTAATATAGGGCACGAGGTCAGGCTCTCCAACCTTCCACCACGATTCTCCGATCAATTCTACATCTGGCTTTCGCTGTTTCAAATTGCGCCAGGCAGCGTCGGCGATGGCATGTCCGTACTCGTAGTCATCCCCCGCAATCCAGTATTTGACAAAAGGTTTCTTGGAAAGCGCGACGCCTCCCGCCTTGCCAGCCATTGCCGTGTTTTCGCCCGTCGAGAAGACGTAACGGTGGCCCTTTTCTCCCGTAATCCTCTCGCTCTTCGAAATCCAAACGATGAGGGGCACTTTCTCCCCCTTGGCATAATCAGACACAGCCAGGGCAACACCGCTACTAATTGTGCCGACAAGAATATCGACGTTCTCCCGCATGACGAGCTCCTTGGCCATGCTGAGGCCAATATCCACCTTGAATTTGCTGTCCCGGGTTGTAAACTCGATCTTCGTCCCCAAGACGCCCTCCTTATTGATCTCATCTAAGGCCAATTTAAAGCCGTTCAGCGCCTCATTGGAATAACGTGCCGCGGGGCCAGTGTAGCAATCGACGATTCCCACCTTGATGGGCCGGGCCGCCTGCGTACTGGCAGAAAGCAAAAAGAGAAAAACAGCCAAAAAGACTGTAACTACCGCCAAAGCTCTCATGATTGCTATTCGGTTCATTTCATTATCCCTCCCTCATGTTTTTGTGCTCCAAAATCGTCTTCTCTCTTACCACCTCCTCTCTTTTCCATCGACGCTATGCTGAGGATGTCACAATCCGGTCAAAGAGATCAAATGCATGGCGAGCGGCTTCAAATCCCAATCTCTTGAGATAACTAAACGAATCCGGCTGTTCCGAGTGTCGGGAACCCAGGTCGGGTAGAGAAGACCTTTCGACACGGTACCCGAATGGGCAACCCTTGTCAGAAAACGCTTTCCAGGCAACATTATGAGGTTATGTTCGTGAAAATGTCAAGGTAATAATGCTTCTGGCGAGTATTTGACATTTTTGACGTGTAGCATATGATTTTCCCATATCTCAATGACGAAGATTTCATGGTTTCTCCTGGGTTCAACCCATTTCGGTTTCCCTGATTTCTGTGGTATGATCTGTTCTTCCCTGTCGGAGGCCAAGAAACTCACTTTCAATGGCGGTCTCGGATTTTTGACAGCGGTACAGCGAATAACCACTCGAAATTCGAGGGGACCAGCAAGGAGATTGAAATGTCCGTGGGTCGTATCCTCCGAAAGATCAATAAAAAAACGATATGGCTTTACGCCGGAGCTGCGATTCTTTTGATTACTGCCAATCCCACAAAACCCTCTTTTACGGTTGGTCTGGTTCTCGTTGGCCTCGGAGAGACCGTGAGGGTATGGGCCGCCGGTTACCTTCAGAAGAACCAGGTTCTCGTCACAAACGGGCCTTATGGCTACGTCAAGAATCCGCTTTATGTCGGTACGATCCTGATTACGGCAGGTTTCTGCATTATGGCGAACAATATCTACATTCTTGCTGTGGCCTTTTTTGGGTTTATCTTCTATTACATTCCCTACAAGAAAAGGGTCGAGAGTACCAGGCTGAAAGGCCTTTTTGGGAAATCCTTTGCCGACTACGATGCCGAAGTCGATGACTATATGCCGAGACGACGACCCTACGAGAAGGGTGAGGGAAATTGGCGGTTTGGAAACGTCTTTGAGAATAGTGAGGAGGGGATCGTGGCCCTTGTGGTCATCGGGATCATTCTCATTGGAATGCGATTCTGGATTTGACGATTCTCACCAGTTCACTGCAAGCTTTTCACGAGAGTGTCTATCGAGGGGCCATAGCTTTGATCGGCGGCAGAGGGGATTCTCAGTGCCTGCTGTCCTTGCACATTCCAGGACTTACGGAGTGACGGAGTAGTGGAGTGATGGAGAAACTCAAAAACCTGGTGGCCTTTCATTTCTCATGTCAACACTCCAGTACTCCAATACTCCAACACTCCCTGAGCAGACGTTTCTAACAAGGCGGCTGGCCCGCACCCCCGGTCTCAAAGTGTGGTTTCAAATAGTGAGTTCAAAGAGAGGAGATGAGAACATCCACGAGTTGAATTGGAAAGGCCTGAAAAGAGAGGATCTGGAGAAAGCCTACATTGGCAGGCTGAACAAGAATTTCTTGGGGAAACCGGACATTCGACTTGTCAAAATCGATGGAAAGCGGGCCGTCCACAAAGACATCAGGGACAAAGCCAGCATCATCAGGTACACCCTTGGATCTTGGCTCATAGAGCGAGAGTACAGAATCTACACTCGCCTCGCCGGATGCGCTGGGGTCCCTCGGCTATTCGGCCGACCCGACCGGTGGAGCATCTTGGTGGAGCATGTTGAGGGGGAGTCTTTGAAAAGAGGCGATCCGAGGCTACGGGACCCTGGATTTTTCCGTCGCCTGTACCGTCTGGTGGAGGAGATTCACGCCAGAGGGGTCGTCCATCTCGACCTCAGGCATAAAGGGAATATCATGATCACCGGCGATGGGGAACCCTACGTGATTGATTTTAATTCGAGCTTCTACTTCGGCGGGAATGCGCTGGGGCGCAGACTCATGCCCTGGTTCAAGAAGATCGACTCGTTTGGTCTGCTAAAGCTGAAGCAGCGAGTCGCTCCCGATCTCCTAACAGCGCACGAAAGGACCCAGCTGAAGCGGTTTGGCGTGATGAGGAGATTGTGGATTTTCAATTAGCTAGTCTTCGGATTGGGGCTTTGTTTCTTCCGGGACCTTGCGGATCCTCACTTTCTCGATCTTCCTTTCATCGGCTCCTTCGATGACGATCTCGAGACCTGGATACGAGATGGTCTCTCCTTTTTTTGGGACTCTGCCGGTGAGATGGAAGATAAACCCGCCGACGCTCTCAAAATTGTTCCTCGGGACCCGTATATTCAGGTACTCCTCGAGTTCTTCGATCTCGAGCCTGCCATCGACGATCACCCAGCCGTCCTTCAGGGGAATCAGGCGTTGTTCTTCGGTGTCGTATTCGTCCTCAATCTCTCCAAAGACCTCCTCAATGAGATCTTCTATGGTGATGATACCGGAGGTCCCCCCATACTCATCGACCACGATGGCCATGTGAACTCTTTTTGTTTTGAATTCTCGGAGTAAGATTTCCAGGCTCTTTGTCTCAGGAACGAAGAACGATTTTCTCGCAATCTCCCGGAGGGATTTTTGACCGTCGTGCTCTCCCCAGAATCTCAGCAGATCCTTGGCATAAATGATTCCAACGATGTGATCCAGATCCTCCTCATAGACAGGAATCCGGGAATGTCCCTCCTCGATGATCCGTTGGATCACCTCTTCGATCCGGCTCCGGCTGTCCACGCAGACGATCTCGGTCCGTGGGACCATAATTTCCCGGGCGATTCTCCCTTTCAGTCCAAGAACACCCTGGATCATCTCGTGCTCATCGATATTGAGAACGCCCTCTTCCTCTCCCGCATCAATGATGGAATGGATATCCTCTTTGGTCACAGTTCCCCGGCTTGCCAACGAACGAAAGAATTCCCGTAGCCGTCTGATCAGACTGATTTCCAAGAAGTCAGTGCACCTCCTTTGGAGATTTGCCTAACTTATCAGAGCGAATTCTGCGGCCAGAGCTCCCAGAATCTCTTCTTCCTTTTCCTCCATCCGGCGGGCTTGTCGGTCTGAACTCTCATGATCGTAACCGAAGAGGTGGAGAATGCCATGAACCAACAGCATCTCCAAGACACTGGTCAGTGAGAGACCGGCCGCCGTGGCTTCTCTCTGGGCCGTTTCGACCGATATCACAACATCGCCCGCTATCTGGGGGTTGATTTCACTGTGGGGACCTTCTTGCATTGGAAAGGCGATCACATTCGTGGGTCTGGCACGGCGGAGGTACTTTTGGTTCAGTTCAGCTATCTCAGGATCGTCTGTCAACAGGATGCTCAGTTCCTTTTCCGGTACCCCGAGTATGTCGAGGATTTTCTGCGCTTTTTTTCTGATCTCCCGGAGATCGATCTTTTGGGTATGTTGCAGATTTTGAATTAGGACTCCCATTGCCCCGCTTTCTTTTCCCAACGTCCTCCAATGATGGATAGGTGATCCGTTGATGAAATATGGCATTCAGAATTCGATTGAAACTGTTGCCAATCTGATGAAGGTCCTTGAGTGTTAACTCGCAGTCGTCAAGTTGTCCATCCGTGAAGATCTTATTAATAATCTGCTGAGTCAGTCCCTTGATTCTGGATGGTGTCGGATCGGAGAGTGTCCGAGAAGCGGCTTCCACTGAGTCAGCCAGCATGACGATACCGGCTTCTTTGGTCTGAGGTTTGGGTCCTGGGTAGCGGTAGTCTTTTTCATTGATCTCCTGGACTCCCGGATTCTCCTTCTCCTTCGCTTTCTGATAAAAGTAGGTAATGAGGCTCGTGCCGTGATGTTGCTGGATAATATCGATAATTTTCTGTCCCAGATGGTTCTCCCTGGCCAGGGCAACGCCATCTTTGACATGGGAGATCAAAATGAGGCTACTCATGCTTGGCGTGAGCTTGTTGTGAGGATTCTCTCCACCCATCTGGTTCTCGATGAAATACAAGGGCTTCTTGATCTTTCCGATATCGTGGTAGTACGCGGCGACTTTGCCGAGTATAGGATTCGCGTTGATGGCCTTTGCAGCAGCTTCTACGAGGTTTCCAAGGATAACACTGTGAGAGTGAGTCTCAGGAGCCTGAATGATCAGGTCCTTAAGAATGGGTTGCTCTGAACTGGCCAGCTCCAAGAGTTTCATGTCAGTGGTATATCCAAAGAGGATCTCGGCAATTGGAGTGATCGCGAGGACGACAAAAGCCGAGAGAATCCCTCCCATGAATCCGAATCCGCACTTATAGACAGTTTGAAGGACGATCTCTCTGGAAAAGGTCCCTCCCGAAGCCATTTCATAAAAGAGAATCATGAGAATGTTGACAAGGCTGACACTCAGGCCACCTTTGATCAAGGTCGATCGCTGTTCGCATCGTGTTACACCATGGGCACCCACGATCGAGGCGATAAAGGCGTAGAGGAAGAAAAAGATGCTATTGTCCAGGAGAAGCCCCGTCAGATAGCTCACGATGACGGAAAAAACAAGAGCCATCTCGGAGTTGAGGACAATCCGGATCAGCATCGCTCCGGCAGCGACGGGGAAGACGTAATAATACCAGCTCGAGGGAATATTGTAGAAGCTGGTTTCCAGAGAACCGGTAACAAAGATCGATACGCGTAGAAAAATGCCAGTCCCGATGATAACGAATACCACGAAGAGGAGATCCTTGCTGGTTGGGGCGATTTTGCGGATATTTTTTGTGGAAAAGTCATAGAGGATGAGTAATATGAGGACAACAACGAGCACCCATCCCATCACGGTCATTGGCGGGCTAACGCGTGTCTGGAGCGCCTCAAGGGCTCGGAGTTTTATGAGGTCATCAGCCTGGATCGGGTCGCCCTCCCTGACCAGCATCTCGCCTTTCTTGATGCTAAAGTAGACAGGCTCCACGGCCTCTACGGCTTCTCTTTTTCTGTCTTCCGTCTCCTGACGGTTAAAAGTGAGATTCGGTCTGACTAAATAGGCCGCAGCCTCGCTCACCAGATAGAAGACCGTTCTTCCCCGTCTCTTGATCAGCTCCTCGGAGTTTCTTTTGATAGACCGTCTGGCGATATCCATGTCCGCAATCGTCGAGACCCTATCCTCTTTCCTCTCCTCATGAGTCAGGATATCTCTGATCGTGATCCCTTTCTTTTGGTCCAGATCGAGGAACCTCCGGTCGCTGACGACCCCCCTTTTCAGCAAAGGTCTCACGAGACCCAGTATCTCATCGGCCAGGGAAGGATCAAATTGCTTCTCGAGCATCCGCCACTGAGTCGGACGGAGTTTAACCCCGAGTTGCTCATCGATCTGCCGCCTCTGGTCCTCTGTCGATTCAGACAAATCAGGATCGGCCACGAATAACTCCTGAAGAAGGACGAAGGCGCTGGCGACGGTTCTTTCCGCTTCCTCAAGGACACTCGGGTCGTAATCGTAGACTGAACGGACCATATCATTGGCGTCTCGGCGCCGTTTCTCAGTCGACGCCTTGTCCTCGACGAGAAGGTCGCGGGTGGATCGGATGTCTCTCAATGCGATGTCTCCAACCTTGTACTCCTTCGGCGGGGGTTGAAATGTCGGCGAGAGGGTTAAGGCTAGAAAGAGTGCACATCCGATCAAGATTGCCGATCTTTGAAAGGTCTGATTGGCAAGGAAATCGCCGATGAACTGGATTCGACCCATCCAGTTCTTTTTGATCCGTGTTAACCGGTGTGATATCTTTTTCAGTTTTTTCCCTTCCGGTTTCTTCACGCGCTTCTCTTTGATCAGGCGAATCGAGGTATTGGGAGATGACACAGTGGACCTCGCTATCGCTTTATTTCGTCTTAACTAACCGGAGACTCTTCTCAGCTCGCTCGTAAGCCTTGATGATTTCCTGGACCAGCGGGTGGCGAACAACATCCCTTTCGGTGAAGTATACAAATTCGATGCCTTTGATACCTTTTAGAACGGTCTGGGCCTGAATTAGGCCAGATTGTTTGTCCTCGGGAAGGTCTACCTGGGTAATGTCGCCCGTTATCACCGCTTTAGAATGATAACCCAGTCTGGTCAAGAACATTTTCATCTGTTCGGGTGCGGTGTTCTGTGCCTCATCCAAAATGACAAAGGAATCATTGAGTGTCCTGCCCCTCATGAAGGCCAAAGGAGCGACTTCAATGGTTCCTCGCTCGACGAGTTTGGATGCTCTCTCAAAATCCATCATGTCGTGAAGGGCGTCATACAAGGGCCTCAGATAGGGGTTGACCTTTTCGAAAATGTCACCGGGAAGGAATCCCAGCTTCTCCCCGGCCTCTATGGCCGGCCTGGTCAGAACGATGCGATCGACTTCCTGCTTGGTGAGAGCTGCCACCGCCATGGCCATGGCAAGGTAAGTTTTGCCCGTTCCGGCCGGTCCGATTGCGATTACAATATCGTAATTTCTAATCGCGTCGATGTATCGCTTCTGGTTCAGGCTCTTCGGCGTAATGACCCGTTTCCTTGATGAGATGTAGACAGTGTCGAGAAAAATATCCTCGAGCCCCGCGGATCTGTCGGCCGAGAGGATTCTCAAGGCAAAATCGATATCGCCGGGGTATAAAGGATATCCCTTCTGGAGGAGGGAATAGAGTTCTTCCAAGACACGCTTGGCTAAGGGCACCCCCACATCGTCGCCTTGGATGGACAGGGAACTGCCTTTGACATGGATCTTGGTTTTCGTCCTGACGCCGATCTGCTTGATATTGGTGCCCTGAACTCCGAAGAGGGTGTTCGCCAGACGGATGTCGCCAAACTCGAGTCGGTCTTCCGCTCGACTTTTCACTTTTTGCCCTCAAAACTGAAACCACAGACCTCCTGCTCTTCCGAACCGAACAGGGCCCTGTGGTTCTGTCTATTCCTACTTACCCATAATCTGGATAACCACCTTCCGTCTTCTCGGGCGGTTATCGAAATCCAACACGACAATTTGCTGCCACGTTCCCAAGAGGGGTTTTCTCTGACGAATGGGGACGATCAAGGAGGGACCGAGAAGAGCCGCTCTGACGTGGGCATAACCATTGCCGTCACCCCACCTGCTGTCGTGTTCGTACATCAGGCTGCTGGGGGCGAGTCTATCGATTGCTTTCCGGAGATCGTTGACCACCCCTGACTCATACTCGATCGTCGTTACGGCTGCTGTCGACCCACTGATGAATAGTAGCATACTACCATCGTCGACACCAGACTGCAATACCCTCTCTTGGGCCTGCTCTGTTATGTCGAGAATATCGGTCTCTTGCGTAGTGTCGACGTAGATTTCGAAAAAATCGATCTTCACTGTCTTATCGATGCCTTTGGGAGGACACACAATTTCATCATTTCATCAGGCCTATCAGGGTTTCCACCACCCGAGGCACAATCTCTCCACTCCGCCCTTGGATAATGTAGTCGGAGACTCGGTCTGTAAGAGGCGTTGGCTCCAAGTTGATCTCAATGACCCTTGCTCCAGAGGCCTTGGCCGTGATCGGTATGTCTACAGCCGGGTAGACCATAGCCGATGTCCCGATCACGAGGACAAGATCGCAGGTCTTTGCTGCCTCCAGGGCCTTCATATGGGCCCCCCAGGGGATTGGTTCTCCGAAAAAAACCACATCAGGTTTTAGGACGGAGTTGCACTGTGAACACGTCGGCGGCAGGTTCTCCAACGAAACGGTTTCGGCACTGACCGTGGCCTTGCACGACACACAAGAAAGGGTCGCACCGGACCCATGGTACTCGATGACATTTCGGCTCCCCGCAGCTTGGTGGAGTCCATCAACGTTCTGGGTGATGACAGCCCTAAGTTTACCCATTTTCTCCAAATCGGCGAGTCCAACATGGGCCGGGTTAGGTTTTGCTTCGACCAGGAGGCTGGTCATTTCTTTTAGCATCGTCCATACCTTTCCTGGATTGGCCCTGAAGGCTTCGATGGTCGCGAATTCTTCTGGATTGTATTTTGTCCAAAGGCCCGTGGAGCTTCGGAAATCGGGGATCCCACTCTCAACGGAGATACCCGCACCGGTAAACGCAATAGCTTCAGTTGCCGTAAGCAGATCTTCGGCTGCTCTCTGGATTCCTTCTGGTTCCATAAGGCCATCCACGCTCTGTACGGCGAATTTCGAGGGAACCTGACCTCGCAAACCGATGAAACCGTATCCGGAGCGGGGCGTGAGATTGCATCCTCAGGCAGAATCGAGACATAGAATGTGGTATCAGAAGAAATGGGTCTTGTCAAACCCTCAAAAGCCTGGCGGAGTCCCCCGTGCTTCGAGAACCCATTCCATAGCAACTCGGTTCACCCCCCAAGAAACACAGAGAAAAGCCTAAACTTCAAAGACTTAAGAGCATCTCACGGGTTGGACAAGACCTATACAAACCGGGGGATTTCCTATACACTACCTGATCACGGGCGAAACGATTCTATGAGTTTCAGGAATCTAACCTTCGATAACGAGGGGACATCTGAGGAGCGAGGAGATGACGATCTTTTCTGAGGACCTGATCCGATCGATTACTGTTGAGACGCCGTCCAAGGTTATCCTTGCAGTCATCGATGGGCTTGGTGGTCTGCCCGTGGACGGAAGAACGGAACTCGAAGTCAGTCAAATTCCAAATCTGGACAGACTCGCCTCCCAATCGGTCTGTGGATTGATTGACCCGATTGCGCCCGGTATCACACCCGGGAGTGGTCCATCTCATCTTGCGCTCTTCGGTTATGATCCGGTCCGCTATCAGATTGGTCGCGGGGTGCTGGAGGCCGTCGGCCTTGGAATGCATCTCGATAAGGGGGATCTGGCGGCAAGGGGGAATTTCGCTACCTCGAATGCAAAAGGAATCGTCATTGATCGGAGGGCTGGCAGGATCTCAACGGCAAAGAACCAAGAACTCTGTCAGGCCCTTCGGGAACAGATGGAAACCATCGATGGGGTTCGAGTCATCATAGAGTCCGGCAAAGAGCACCGCTTCGTGGTCGTGTTCAAGGGCGAAGGCCTAGATGACGGCGTTACCGATGCGGACCCCCAAAAGGAAGGGAAGAAGGCGACCCAAGCTGTCGCTCTCCGCGAGGAGGCTGGCCCTTCGGCGGAGGTGATCAATGCCTTTATCGCACGGGCGACAGAGTTATTGCAGGACTTCTATCCTTCCAATACGGTCCTGCTGAGAGGTTTTTCGAAAGTGCCGGACATTCCGACGATGGGTGAACTCTTCCGAGTCAACGCCGGAGCGATCGCCTCTTACCCGATGTATCGCGGCCTGGCCAGACTGGTGGGGATGGAGGTCCTCGAAACGGGAGAGACCATTGAGGACGAAATCGAGACGTTGAGAACCCATTTCAGAGGGTTTGAATTCTTTTTCTTCCATATGAAGGAACCAGACATGCGGGGGGAGGACAGGGATTTTCAGGGAAAAGTCGCTTCTTTGGAAAAGATTGATAGCCTTATGCCCGAGATACTGGCGTTAGCGCCTGACGTCGTGGCCGTCACGGGTGATCATTCCACGCCCTCGACGCTCGGTTCACACAGTTGGCATCCAAATCCGGTTCTCATTTTTTCCAGGTATGTGCGGACAGATTCAGTAACGCGGTTCACCGAGAGCGCTTGCAGCATGGGGGGGCTTGGAAGGATATCAGGGGTGAATCTTATGCCCCTTCTGTTGGCCAATGCGCTCAAAATGAAAAAATTCGGAGCGTAACTTCCGGTTTGGGCAATTCAGACGCTGTTCGCAGATTCCTTCTTTTATCTCACCACAGAGGCACGGAGGACGCTGAGGGTTTAGATTTTCTCCAGTCGGGAGGTGCCGATTGGAGAAAACGGCTCAGCAGCCCTTGGCGGACACGTCAGGTGCTCGGCTGGGGGGCTGCGCGGCGGTCGGAAGTTTTTGATTTGCCGACCTCTTCCGGCAAATGAATCCCGCCTTGCGGGACTCTGCGGCCTCTATGCCTCGAGTGAGCGAAGCGAGCGGGTAGTGAAATAGAACCACTAACCTCCAGGGAACCGATCACGGTGTGATGAACTCGTAACTAATTCTGTCGCCGGGCAGCTTCACGGGAGAAACAACAAGGTCCATGCCCACCTCGATTTCTTCAGGTTTGATGGTCTTGCTGAGACGGCCGAAGATCTGGATGTCATCCTTGAACCGGACGAGCGCAGCCGTGTAGGGCAAGTCCTGTTCAAAGCCCGTGGGAGCATAGCTCAGGGTTGAATAAGAAACGAGCTTTCCAGTTCCCACCACGTCAAACCACGTCATATCACTCGACAAGCAACTGCAGCAGTCGGCCCGAGGTGGGAAATAGGCGGCATCACACTGCTTACATTTGGTGCCTGAAACCTTCCCCTGGTAGAGTCGTTCGATAAAGTCATTGACCTTGGTCTGAGACGTAAAACTCACCGTTCCGAATTTCTCAAAGCCCATTGGTTCATCCCCCCAAGATCGTGACGTTCGCATACAGACCTACGCCACCAATATTGTGGATCAGACCGATTTTCGGATCTTCTACCTGCATCTCGCCGGCTTCGCCTCGGAGTTGTAAGATGATTGTCCGGATTTGTGATCCCCCGGTCGCACCGATCGGATGGCCTTTTGAAAGGAGTCCGCCATCCACGTTGATGGGGATTCTTCCATCCTGGTAAGTCTCTTTGTTTCTGATCAAGTATTTGCCCTCTCCAGCCTCGGCGAATCCCAGGTCCTCGTATGCCATCAACTCGGCGATGGTGAAGCAGTCGTGCACCTCTGCTACGTTCACGTCCTGCGGTCCAATTCCAGCCATTTTGAATGCCTCTTTTGCTGCATCTCTCGTACAGCTCAATCCTGTCAATGAGTCCCGTCCTGCCATGTTGACCGGTGCGGAGGCTGCTCCAAGGCCGAGTATCGATAGGGGCTTCTTCGGCAAGTCACGAGCTCGGTCCTTACGAGCCAGGATGAGACACGAGGACCCATCGGCGTTGGCGCAGCAGTCGAACCGTTTTAGAGGCGTTGAGACTGTATCAGAGGACAAAACCTGTTCCAGGGTAACTTCCTTTCGGTAGACAGCCTTTTCGTTGAGCTGACCGTAGGAGGCCGCCTTTACCCGGATGAGGGCGAGATCCTCCTCCGTTGTTCCATATTTGTCGAAATGGGCTCGCGCATGCATCGCATAGTAGGCGGGCATCATGGTGCCAAAGGGTGATTCCCAGATGATGTCTGCACCTCGTCCCATTCTCTCCTGTGATTCGGCCGATGTAATCTCAGACATCTTCTGAAATCCGAGGATAAGGACCACATCGTGGAGGCCAGACTTGATCAGTGAATATCCGATTTTGACCCCCATGCTGCTCGAGGAACAGACGCTCTCAAGATAGAACGTGGGTTGAGGGGAGAGGCCCAGATACTCGGCGAGGACACCTGCAGGAGTCCTCTGCTTATCATACTCAGGAGCCGAGCAGATGATCGATGCGCCGATGTCCTTCGGCTTCAGCTGTGTGTCCGTCATTGCCTCCCGGTAGGCCTCGAAAGCCAACTCACGGATGGATCCTTCATAGCCACGGACAAAGGCACTTTGCCCGACACCGACAATAGCAACCTCGCTCATTGGGTAGCTCCTCCTCGTATCACGTTTCAAAACTAATTTGTGAAAATCACACCAAAACTGATCGTACGTATGAAGATGTCAAGGTCTAAAACTCGAAGCGCGAAATCCGAAACAATATCAAAATTCAAATTTACCAATTCTCCAAACATGTTTGGCATTTTGGTCATTTGATGTTCGGATTTGTTTCCCGCCTCGGGCGGGATATTCGATTTTCGGATTTAAGATGTCGGTTTTGAGGACACCATGGCATCGGGTAAATGATGCAAGTTATTACTGAGACACTACACGAGAGGCTCTCAAAATTCAGAATTCAGGCACGTGTACCATAGATCACAAGTTCCAAGCTGTCAAGAGGAAAGGGATACCAACAGAGGTCAGAAGCCAGGATTCAGGAGTCAGAATTCAGAAAGAATTTGAACTAGCTCTAGGGTGGTTTGGGGAACGGCCTCACGTAGTTTATCAGTTGCTCTGCCTGTCCCTTTGGGTAGGGTCTCTGTCGAACGAGAGAAGATAAAGACGAGCGGGTGTTCCTCTGGAAGACACATGGTAATTGGTCGTTACGCCTTTTATTGTGACTCCTGACTTCTGACTCCTGACTTCTGCGGTTTTGCTCTAGTTCGTCGCCTTTGGTAACGGTCTACTGCGGAGTCGTGCTCTTCCAATGTCGAGGAGAAGTGGTGGGTTCCGTCATTTCTTGAAACAAAATAGAGGTAGTCAACAGGAGCTGGTGACAGGGCCGCCATGATGGCGCTTTTTCCGGGGTTGGCGATGGGACCTGGGGGGAGACCCCGTATGAGATAGGTATTATACGAACTATACCGTCTGAGATCTTCTCTCGTCAGATTCCCATCGAAATGAGGGATGCCATAGATGACTGTTGGGTCGCTCTGGAGTGGAATTCCCCTTTTCAGTCGGTTGTGGATTACCGCAGAAACGAGCGGTCTCTCCTGCGGATCGGAGGCCTCCTTCTCAACAATCGAGGCAATGGTCAGGACTTCCCGTTCAGAAAGACCCAATTCAGAGGCTCGTTTGGTCATTTCTGGGGTATAGACCTGTCTGAATCGTTCGAGGAAGAATCGAATGACCATAGTCGGGTCCATATCCTTTGACCATGTGTAAGTGTCGGGAAATAGGTACCCCTCTAAGCTGGGGCCCTCGACCTGATGCCGGGAGAGGACTTCAGGTGAAGATGATTCCAGGAGGAACATCTCCTTGGATACAATGCCATGGTCCTCCAGGAGATGCCCGATTTGCAAAAGGGTATAACCCTCTGGGATCGTGATCCTATAGGTTTTCACCCGACCTTCGCTGATCTTCCTCAGTACACTCCAGTGCGAGGCGGGAAGGTCAAAAGCGTACTCGCCCGCCTTGATCCTGGGCTCTGCATTGGTGAGCCGGCCCAACAAAATGAAGCGGGTGACCCCACGAATGATCCCCTCTTTTTCGAGGATTTGAGCGATTTGCTTGAAGCTGAGCCCCCTTTCGAGAGTGACTGTCCTCGAGGCCTTTTCTCCTGATGGTGGAGCGAGTGCATATACCAGACCGTACAGGACGACCGCGATGACCAGGAGGCCTAAACCGGCCGAAAGAGATACTGTCCACCTTTTCATGATGTTTTCCGAATTCGCTCCGCGTCCAGGTAGCTCTGCAGAATGAGCGTCGCTGCAAGCTTGTCGATGACGCGCTTTCGCTTTTTCCGAGACAGATCTGCCTCGAGGAGCGTTCGGCTGGCCTGAACGGTAGAAAGGCGCTCATCCCATGTGGTGATCGGGACGGTGAGGACCTGTCTCATTTCTTTAACAAATTCCAGGACCTTTTTGCCCTCGATGCCGAGGGTCCCGCTCATGTTGAGGGGAAGCCCGACGACGATTTTGGTCACATCAAACTTCTGAACGAGATCCGCAATGGCCTTAAGATCCTTCTCACGGGATTCCCGATAGATTGTTTCTTCGGCCTGAGCAGTCAACGCCAGCTCATCGCTCACCGCCACGCCAATCGTGTGACTCCCCATGTCGAGGCCCATGATTCTCAATAGATATTTCCCCACCAGCGTTGATTCATTCATAAAAGCTAAGTCCCCGGCCAGGGGTTTGTCAAGCCCATTTGGTGCGGGAGCTTCACCATTCTCACGGCACAAGTGTGAGAGCAGGAGGGGGACCCAGGCGGCGATAATTATGCCGCGTCTTCAACGGCTGGAGATCCCTTTGGCAACTGGAGAAAAAACTTGACAAGAGAAGGGGGTTTTGTTAAAAAATGTACAAAGTCCTGGGCGCTCCAGGGCTTTCAACAAATCCCCTTTTTGCTCTTCCCGAGCGGTTTGTGGGGGTTTCAGAAGCACTTCACCGCTCCGTGATGAGCGGAGCAAATGAGTCACTTCGTGTCAAAATTCGCCCTGAGTATTCAAATCTCGCCTCGGGCGAGACCGGTTTTCCCCTACATGAAGAACCTCTAACCAATAAACGTTTCAAAGCGGGCCCAATGGGGCTCTGACTTGAGTCACAACCGACTCGCGTCGAAGATTCGATATTCAGTCACATCGATAGATGATTAGGGGGATTTTTTCCCCACGGGATGTTTTTTGAAAGGAGGAGAGGGGAATGGAGTTTGGATTCACGGCTGAACACGAAGAGATGCGGAAAATGGCGCGCAATTTTGCCGAAAAGCGGATCGCCCCGACGATGGAAGAAGACGAAAAGGAACACCGATTTCGGAGGGAGTTGGTCAAGGAGATGGCAGAGCAGGGTTTTTTTGCCTGCCTCGCACCCGAGAAATACGGGGGACTGGAGGAGGGCCATCTTGCGGCGTGTATCATGACGGAGGAGATTGCGGCTGTGAGCCCTTCCTGGGGCCTCCCATTCAACCTCCAGATGAACTCGATTCAGCCAGTGTTGCTGGCTTTCGGGACCGAGGAGCAACGGGAAAAGTTTATCCCACCGTTGATTTCGGCTGAGAAGCTGGGTTGCTTTGCAATCACAGAGGCCAACTCCGGGAGCGATGTCGCGAGTATGAGGTCACAAGCCGTCGAGATGGAGGATGGGTGGACTCTGAATGGATCCAAAATGTGGATCAGTGGCGTTCCGGCGGCTGATGTCGGAATCATTTTCGCTTTTACGGACCGGGAGAAGAAGCATCGAGGAATTTCGGCCTTTATGGTGGACATGCACACGGAAGGTGTGGAACAGCGAGAGATAGAGACGAAATTGGGTCTGTATTGTGCGCCGACTGGAGAGATCATCTTTCAAGATGTCAAATTGCCAAAGGACGCGTTGGTTGGGGAGTCGGGTGCTGGGTTCAAGATCTGTATGAGCATGCTGGATAACACGAGGCTTAGCTCAGCAGCACGAGCGGTCGGAGTCGCCCGGGCCTGTTTCGATCACAGCGTGAGATACGCCAATGAACGAGAGCAGTTTGGTGTTCCTATCGGACAGCATCAAATGATCCAACAGCAGCTGGCCGATATGTATGTGGAGCATGAGGCGGCGCGGCTCCTGGTTTATCGGGCAGCGTGGATGAAAGATCAGGGCCAGCGTAATACACTCCAAGTCTCAATGGCCAAGTACTTTTCGTCAGAGGTAGCGGTTCGGGCAGCTAATGAAGCGGTGAAAGTATTTGGGAGTTATGGGTTCAGCACAGAGTATCCTGTCGAAAGGTTCTACCGCGATGCCAAATCCTACCAGATTGTGGAGGGGACCAGTAACATTCAGAGGATGATTATTGGGCAGTATGCACTCGGGATGAGGAAATAATGAATCTTATCTCATAGGAAAACGGAGGCGAGAGGTCCATGGCAACAAACGTGACGGTTCCGATGGTCGGGAAAATCGTGGCAGTGACTGTCAAAGTGGGTGACAAGGTCGAGGAGAATGATCAGATAGCCACCCTGGAGGCGATGAAGATGGAGATGCCCGTTGTTGCGCCGGTCGGGGGGGTGATCAAGGAAATCCGGGTGTCTCCGGGTCAAGAAGTGGAGGCGGATGGCGTTATTGCGGTGATTGAATAGATATGTGCAGAGGAACGGAAAGCAACCCAACAGGCTAGAGGGGATGACTGCAGGCCGTGGGCAGGACTGGACGAATGAATACGAGATAGTTTCCAAACCACGAATTCAATTTTCAAACCCCGTTTTCATTCTCTTTCATTCTCGCTTTGGATTTGTTTAGGATTTCGAGTCTGCGAAATGAGGGTCTTGGGTTTTTGCCATGCTCCGAAACGGCCAAGATTCCGAAAAAGACGCTGGCATGGAGTCGAATGCCCGGCCTGCGAGGTGAATGATGAGACTTAAGGATAAGGCGGCCGTCGTAACAGGCGGCGGGCGAGGCGTGGGACGGGCGGTCTGCATCGCTCTCGCCAGAGAAGGGGCCAACGTGGTCGTGAACTATGCGACGCGCGTCCAGTCCGCCGAAGAGGTTGTTCAAGAGATTCAGAAGATGGGCAGCAAGGCGGTCGCCGTCAGGGGGAATGTGGCCAACAAGAAGGACTGCGATGGAATCATTAGGGCGGCAGTTGATCATTTCGGGAAGATCGACATTCTCGTTAATAATGCTGGGATTAGCAGGCCGGCAATGCTTCACAAAATGACAGAGGAACAGTGGGACGAGGTGGTAGACACTCACCTGAAGGGGGCCTTCTTCTGCACTCAGGCGGCGGCCCAGTACTTCAAAGAACAGCAATATGGGCGAATCATCAATGTAACCTCTGTGGCCGGGATCGTTGGCACAACAGGCCAGATCAACTACGCGTCCGCCAAAGGCGGCCTGGTTGCTTTTACAAAGTCTTGTGCGAGGGAATTGGCGAAATTTGGGGTCAACGCCAACGTCGTTTCCCTGGGAATCGTTTTTACTGACATGACTCAGAAGCTTCAAGAGGATCCAAAGCTGAAGGAGATTTATCTGAGACGGATTCTGTTGAACCGCTACGCAGAGCCTGAAGATGTTGCACCGGCCTTTGTTTTTCTTGCCTCCGATGAAGCCCGATATATTACGGGACAGGTTCTCTGTGTGGATGGGGGATACGGGTTAACATGATCAAAAGAAGGGGGTGAGGTGAATGGCGACTATGCCCGACAAGATTGAGACGTGGCAAATGGTCCAACCGACGATAAAGGATAAGGAAACCGGCGAGGTGAAGCCTGGAAAGCTGGAGAGAACCTCGGTTCCGGTCCCATCTTTATCCGCAGATGAAGTCCTGGTGCAGGTGGCAGGATGTGGCGTCTGTCATACCGATCTGGGCTACTTTTACGACGGCATACCGACAGTGCAAAAGCCGCCCCTAACCCTCGGCCATGAGATCAGTGGAATGGTGGTCGCTGGCGATGAGAAATGGATTGGGAAGGAGGTGATTATCCCTGCAGTGATGCCCTGCCGGAATTGCGTTCTCTGCGAGACGGGGCGGGGAAATCGTTGTCTGGCCCAGAAAATGCCTGGGAACAGCTTGGGGATTTATGGCGGGTTTTCGAGTCACATTCCAGTTCCATCCGTCGATCTCTGTGAGGTGAAAAACGGAGGGGGCATACCGCTAGCGCATTTAGCGGTGGTGGCTGATGCCGGGACCACGCCTTATCAGGCAGCCAAGAGGGCAGATCTCCAACCTGGGGACCGGGTCATCATCGTTGGCGTCACGGGTGGAGTGGGCGTCTATATGGCCCAGACCGCCAAGGCCCTCGGTGCCCAGACAGTTATCGGTATCGCGAGAAATCCAGAGAAGCTCCAGAGGGCGTTGAATTATGGGGCTGATTTCGTGATCAATTCAAAAGACAAGGCGCCGAGGGATATCCGGAACGAGTTTCGAGCGGTTTGCAAACAGAATGGGCTCGAAGCGGGTTTTGGTTGGAAGATCTTTGAAGTGACTGGCACCAAGGGAGGGCAAGAGGTCGCCCTCGAACTTCTCTCATTCACTGGTAAGCTGATCGTCATCGGATTCGGGATGGCCAAGAACGAATATAGCATTTCTCGGCTCATGGCGTTTGATGCGGAGATCATCGGAACATGGGGTTGCCTGCCCGAGTACTACCCCATCGTGCTCGATATGGTCCTCTCGAAAAAGATCGACATTGAACCATTTGTCGAGGTACGTCCGATGAGCCAGATCCAGTCGGTTTTTGAGGAGGTTCACAAGGCGGGTTCTCCAGCAAAACGGATTGTTCTCGAGCCCGATTTTTGAATCCCTCACCGTGAGTTCAAGGGTCCGCGTTTAACCAACAAGAGAAGTCGATGTTCTGGCGAGGTCCCTAAGAATCTGGAAAAGGGCGCTCTGAGCGACGAAGAGTGACTTTTCCAAAGATCTATCCAAAAAGAGAGGAGGAATCGAAATGGCATTGGATTGGCTGGTGAGAGATAACGAACCGAAGGATCACAACCTATTTGGGGAGGAGTTTTTCGGCAAAGAGCCGCCTTGCACCATGTATGAGAAAAAGCCCCTTGTGGATCGGAAGGGGAATGTCGTGAAAGATCTGTACACGGCCTGGATCACGCTGAACAATCCGGCCCAGTACAACTCGTATACGACGGAAATGGTCAAGGGCGTGATTGCCGGATTTCACAGGGCTTCTGTCGACCGATCGGTTGTGGCTGCGATCTTCACTGCTGCCGGAGACAGGGCCTTCTGCACCGGTGGGAACACGAAACAGTATGCAGAGTACTATACAAGAAGACCTAAGGAGTATGCGGACTATATGGATCTTTTCTCCGGTATGGTCGATGGCATCCTCAAGTGCCGGGTTCCAGTCATCTGCCGATGCAACGGGATGAGAATCGCTGGCGGCCAGGAGATCGGACAGGCCTGCGATCTCACGGTCGCTGCTGACACCGCTATGTTTGGTCAAGCCGGCACCCGGGTCGGTTCTACACCGGATGGAGGTTCTTCAGACTTTTTGCCCTGGAACCTGAGCATGGAACAGGCCATGTACAACTGCATCTCCAATGTTCCCTGGAGTGCCTACAAGATGGAGAGGTTGGGGTTGATTACGAAGGCCATCCCCATCAAAAAGGACTCAGGTGGGAAGTGGGTGAGAGATCCCCGGGTGATTACGGACAAATATGTGGAGAACGGTGAGGTCGTCTACGGAGAGATGAAGACGGGCGACGAAGCGAAAAACGCAACCGAATATCTAAAAACGCTGAAGACGGATTGGAGCCTTTTGGATGACTTCATTAACAACATGGTCTGGACCTTTGCAAACACCTTTCCCCTCTGCCTGATGAAAACCATCGAGACCATCCGGTTGAAGAAAAAATTCTGGTGGGACAACACCAAGGCTCACGCCATCTACTGGCTGGCCGCCAACATGAACATGGATGCCTGGCTTGGGTTCAATGCCTTTAATACCCAGAAAGAGACAGGGTCTAACGTGATCGACCACCTTGAATTCCGGCGGCAGATCGCCAAGTGTCACCTCTACGACGAAGAGTTAGCGGAGAAGGTGTTGCCAAAACCGCAGAAATAGAGCGGAGTCGTCAGGTATCACCTTCTGGTTCTCCGTCTTATCGAGAAGATACCCTTTGGGGCGTGGGTGATTTTATCCCTCAGGGTATCTTCTTTTTTTGGGCTTTCCACAGCCGCAAGGATCAAGTTTTGGGTGTATGAACAGAGCAGGAATCCAGAAAATCCGACAAAGGGGTGAGGACATGCGGGTCAAGGATAAGAAAGCAATTGTGACTGGAGCAGGGCAGGGGATTGGTCGGAGTATCGCGTTGAAAATGGCTCAAGAGGGAGCCGATATCGTTATCGCCGAGATGAATCCGGACACGGGTGAACAGACCAGAAGAGAAGTTGAGAGACTGGGCAGAAAAGCCTGTTTCATCGCGGTGGACGTGGCGAATCGGGAGGCAGTTCAAAGCATGGTGGATCAGGTCCTCAGTGGTTGGGGGAAGGTCGACATTCTGGTTAACAACGCTGGCTTCGACTGCGGTGCAACGCTGCTGAAAGTCAGAGAAGCGGACTGGGATGCCGTACTCGGGGTCCACCTGAAGGGAGCCCTGAATTGTACTCAGGCTGTCGCCCCCTGTATGATCGAAAACGAATATGGCAAAATCGTCAACATCTCCTCCGTTTATGGAAAGAGTGGGGGGATTGCCGCAATGAGCTACAGTGCGGCCAAGGGAGGAATTATCGCTCTGACAAAAAGTGCGGCCCGTGAACTGGGGCGCCACCAGATCAATGTCAACGTTGTGGTGCCGGGATTGATCATGACGCCAACCATTGCCAAGATGGCGGAAAAGTATCGAAATATGATCATCGAAAACACGCCCCTAAAAAGAATCGGTGAGCCCGAAGAGGTGGCGAATGTGGTGGTTTTCTTGGCCTCCGATGAGGCGAGTTTCATGACCGGAGCAGCGGTGGAAGTCTCAGGGGGATGGAATATGTAGACGAATCGGCCGGGCGTTTGTTCACTATAATGAACGACATGAAAAACTTTAGGAAAAATCTGACGTTGTTACTTGACAATTCACCGATTTTGTAGTAATATTTTTTACAAACTTTGTTCAGCAGAATGAACTCCTGTCTTCCGCTTTTTGTGATGGAGCTTCCAGGAACGAGGTGTAAAGACTGTTCACAGAGATCAGGGAAGAAACCGGTGACAGTTGACGGGGCTCGGTTGACCGCGGTCAGGAAAAGCCTCAGGAGCCATTTCATTGAAGACAGTCGCACTTACGCTCCAGAAGAGATTTTCTACGCTTTCGATGACAATCGAAGGTGCGACAAACATGAACAACCTGCGTAGCGGAAAAAATGCACGGAAAAGCAGTTTTCACTTCATGAGGAGCAGGGGAATTTTCATTATAAAGGAACATGTGAAATTACTAACAAATTGATCCATAAAGGGGCCAAAAAATGAGGTACGTAGAGACGGGGTATAATCTCGAAATCGATCTATCCCGTGGAAGCATAGAGCGGGTAGCAACTGACCCAACAGACACCGAACTTTATCTGGGGGGTCTGGGTACGAACGCCAAGATATTATGGGACAGGGTTCCCCCTGAAGTTGAACCCTTTTCTCGCGATAATCTACTCATATTCAGCGGCGGTCTCTTATGTGGTACCCCTGCGACCGGTTCTAATCGTACCATTGTTTCTACCATTTCGCCTCAGACCTTACTCATGGCATTTTCAATCATGGGGGGATTTTGGGCACCGGAATTAAAGTATGCCGGTTATGACAAAGTGATCTTTCGCGGTAAGTCCCCCAGTCTGGTCTATTTGTGGATAAAGGATGACAAAGTCGAAATACGTGATGCCTCTCATTTGCAGGGCAAAGGCGCTGTTGAAACTGCAGAGCTTATTCGACAGGAGTTGAAGGAGCCGAAAG
>CAYFYO010000032.1:0-37803 GCA_964347335.1 uncultured Thermodesulfobacteriota bacterium | reverse complement strand
AAACGTGGAAGTCCTGCCCCTCGAGACCTTGGCCGAAGTACGCAAGGCTCAGGATCTTTTCACGATGCTGGCAGAGCTTCAATGCCGCCCGGACGTCATTGTTGTCCCACGGCTTCATGTCTACACGCATCCGGAGGACCCGTGTCTGGGCTGTGGCGATGGGTTGGACATTGATTTCCGGATGGTCCTCCAAGGCTTGGTAGACGTCGGTCCCGGTCGCGTCACCCAGATCGATCATGTGGATCTCTCCTGCCTGGATTGCGGCGATCTGAGGGGCCATCTCCGTTCCCATGTCGATAAACTCCATACCATCTAAATAGGGAAGACCTTTCTGCCAGTAGTCGTTGCGCCGCTTTACCGAACAACGTTCTCCCTCCCGATAGGTCTCGAGCGTGTACGGACCGGTTCCATGGGGCGCCTTGATGAAGTCTCCCTGAAATGTCCGATGATTCAGAACCATAGCCGGGTAGTGGAAGAGATGCTCAGGGACAGCGATTTCTGGCCGCTTAAGATGGAGCGTTACCTGATACTTGTCGGTCTTCTCGATACCCGTCGCATCAAGATAGATTCCCATCATGCCAAGAAGTGAAGATCCCACATCCTTATTCAGCCACTGGTTAAGGCTGAATACCACATCGTCAGCCGTAAACTCATCACCGTTATTGAACTTGATTCCCTGATTGAGATTCAATGTCCACGTTTTCAAATCATCACTTGCCTGCCAGCCCTTCAGGAGATACGGATGGGTAATGTTGTCTTTGTCGGTGTAAGTGAGATATTCAGCGACCTGCCTGAGCTGATTAGAGGGCATGATCCACGAAAACTGGGCAGGGTGGGTAACCTTCTGGATCGAAGCGGATACTTTAAGCACGCCACCGTATTTGGGCTCTGCAGCAGAGGCCTTTCTTGGCCAGGTCAAGCCTGACATTTTGGTGGCCGTTCCGACGGAAATACCCAACAGGGCTGCATACCGGACGAATTCCCGGCGTGTCAGCTTGCCCTGTCTCAAGTATTCTGCCAGTTCAGGAATCCACGGGTGGATGTCTTTCTTCTTTTCCATGTTTCCCTCCTTTCTGTGGCTAAATCGAAAAACTGTCTCTTTTCTTATCAATTCACCTCCTTTCCATTCCTTACAGACTTTCGAGTGATAACAGTACCTTGCCGTGACAGAGTGATCGTGCGCGAAATCGCTCGGTTCTGTAAACAGCCGATAGGGTTAGCCTTATCACGACGCTTCCTTTAGGGAGTGAACAACCGGCTCAACCTTTTCCAGTTTTTCTATGGGGATGTGGCAGAGTATTCGATGACCCTTCTCCGAGGATCGCCACGGGGGAACTACATCTTCGCAGACCTTCCCTCCATCCGGTAGCATCTCTTCCCTCCGAGGACACCGAGTGTGAAAACGGCATCCAGAGGGCGGATTGAGGGCACTCGGTACGTTGCCACTGAGGCGAATTTCTTTCTGTTCGGCGTCTGGGTCTGGTATAGGAACAGCAGATAGCAGGGCCTCCGTATAGGGATGGTAAGGCGGTGCGTAGATTGCCTCTGCCGGGCCGACCTCCACAATCTGTCCCAGATACATGACGGCGATGTCGTCCGAGAAAAAACGGACGACGCTCAGATCGTGGGCGATAAAAATCATGGATGAACCGAAAACCTGTTGGATCTCCAAGAGAAGATTGATTACTGCTGCCTGGACGGAGACATCCAGAGCAGAAACCGGCTCATCACAGATGATCAGGTCCGGCCGACTCGCAAGGGCTCGAGCGATGCCGACCCGCTGTTTTTCGCCACCACTCAGCTGTCGGGGGAGGCGCTCATAATAGACTGGATGGAGGCGGACGGCCTTGAGAAGCCGGATAGCCTCGCTCCTGACCTGATTCTTTGGGACAGTCTTGAACCTTCTGATGGGCCGGGCGATCTGCGTGCCAACGGAGAAGGATGGGTTTAAGGTCGAGTCAGGATTTTGAAAGACCATCTGCATTTCCTGAATCAGTTTTGTATCGCGGACCGAAACGGCCTGAGTCGCATCGAATCCTAAGAAATCCACGGCGCCATCGGTCACGGGCTCCAAACCGATGAGCCCTTTGACCAAGGTGGACTTACCACATCCCGACTCGCCGACAACGCCCAGAGTCCGGCCCTTTGCAACCCTCACGCTCACATCATCCACAGCCTTGACGTATTTCTTTTCGCCCAGGCCAAACAGACTGACCACCGAGTTCGATTCCTGGGGGTAGTAGACCTTCAGTCCCTCAAAACGGAGCAGATCCTCTCCCGGAGATTCATGCTGAACCTGTGTTTCTCTCGTCGTGGGTTGTTTCGAGGTCCTCGGTCGACTTTCAATCTCAAGGGCGTAGATACAGCGAGCCATGTGGCCGGGGGTGATTTCCGTAAACCCCGGGCGAGCTTTTCGGCACTCCTCGGTGGCGTAATCACAACGAGGTGCAAAGATACATTCATCTTTCGGCCTTTCAGCTGGAGGTGGTACACGTCCCCGGATGGGCTCAAGCAGAGACTCCAACTTGCTCTCTCCGAGACGAGGTACACACGCCAAAAGTCCCATGGTATAGGGATGGCGAGGGTTTCGGAAGATCTCTGCCAGGGCCCCCCTTTCGACCATTTGGCCCGCGTACATGACGCACAGATAGTCACTGACCCGTGCAACCACCCCAAGGTTGTGAGTGATGAAAATATTTGCCGCCTTGAAATCCTTTTTTAACTCTTCGAGGAGATCCAGTACCGCGGCTTCTACCGTAACGTCGAGGGCGGTTGTGGGTTCATCCATGATCAGCAGGGCAGGGTTATTGAGCATCGCCATGGCGATCACCACCCGCTGTTGCTGCCCACCTGAGATCTGGTGAGGATAACGGATCATGACATTTTCGACATCGGGCATTTGGACCCGCTTGAGCATCCTAATGGACCGATCCCACGCCGCTTCATGCGAGATATCCCGATGATGGCAGGTGAGAACCTCAGTCAGTTGTTCGCCGAGCCGCACCGATGGGTTAAGGGCCTGCATGGGATCTTGAAACACCATGGCGACTCTGTCACCCCGCAGTTGCTTGAGTTCTTCCTCTGATCGGCTTACGAGTTCATTGCCCTGAAAGCGGATGCTGCCATTTACAATCTTGCCATTGGGTCCGAGGAAGTTCACGATCCCGAAAGCAATCGTGCTCTTCCCACATCCGGATTCACCAACCAAACCCACGGTCTCCCCCTCTCGAACCCGAAAGGAAGCCCCTTCAACGGCTTCTACATCCCCTTTCCGCGTCTCGTAGGAGATCTGAAGATTATCGACTTCGAGGACCATACCGGGTGTCGTGCTGTCGGTTCTATTCATCGTTGGCATCCATTTCTCCTGAGGTTTTTGGGTTGTTTTTACTGGTACCTCATGGTCTCCTCCCGCAACCCATCAGCCAGGAGATTTAGGCCGACCACCAGTGAGGCGATGGCGACAGAGGGCCAGAGGGCAGCCCAAGGACTACCAGCCAGAATGAATTCTCGACCTTTCGCAACCATACTCCCCCAATCAGGTGAAGGCGGTGGGATCCCGAGGCCAAGAAACCCGAGTGTTCCCATGGCGAAGATGGCATATCCAACACGGAGCATGGCATCGACAATAATCGGGCCACGAGCGTTAGGAAGGATCTCCACGAACATGATAAACCAGGGATTCTCTCCCCGGGTTTCAGCGGCGCGTATGTACTCGCGAGTTCGGATGTCCAGAGTCAAACTGCGAACCAAGCGAGCGATACCGGGTGTTCCTACGATCGTGATTGCAATCACGACGTTTAAGGCGGACGCACCCAATGCCGCCATGATGATCATATAGAGAAGAATGATCGGGACCGCCATCATGGCATCCAAGAGCCGCATGACAATCTCGTCAATCCATCCGCCATAGAATCCCCCCAGTAGTCCGAGAGTCGTCCCGATAATCAGTGCCACGAAAACCCCCCAGATCGCCGTCCCGCCGGGTATCCAGAAGTTCTCTGAAATTGGCATTGTAACGAGGACGATTCGCGCACCATGTATCAACCGCGACCAGAGGTCGCGCCCCAGTTCATCCGTTCCGAGAATATGTGCACTTGAGGGTCCCTGATTCGGGGCCTTCCAGTCTTGCTCCAGTGGCGTGTAGGAGGTTAAATAGGGAGCGAAAATCGCCACAAATATCCAGAATAGAACAATTCCGAGTCCCACCGTCGCAATCTTGGATGCAAAGAGGATAGAAATCCCCTGCCACATGCGGCTGAGCCGTCCCGTCCTCGCTTCGGATTCGACCTTTTCGTTTACCGTTGCTTCCCTCGTCACCATGTGGACTCCTCAATTTGCGTCAGTGGAGAACCCTCGAAAACGATCATGACGGAATGCCACTATGCATACCGAATACGTGGATTCAGGAATGTATAAGCGATATCGGCCAGCAACTGTGTAACCACGGCCACCGTAACGAGGATCATTGCTCCCGCCTCCAACGCATTGATGTCTTTGAATAGGGCAGAATCCAACAGATACTTACCCAGTCCGGGATAGCCGAAGACTACCTCGACAATCACAATTCCGCCCATCAGCCAGTTGACATGAAGCATAATCACGGTGATCGGCGCCATGAGCGCATTCCGTACCGCATGCTTCAACACGATGCGCCAGTATGGCAATCCCTTCAGATAGGCGGTGCGGATATACGGTGACTTCATCACCTCTACCATGCTGGCCCGGGTGATCCGTAGCACATAACCGAGTTCGATGAGGGTCAGTGTCAACACCGGAAGGATGAGCATATCAGGCCGTTCCCAGGGTGCTTTTTCGCCGAAAACCGTGGCCCCGGGGACCAACTTCAGCCAAACAGCCATAATGAGGATGAGAAAAATTCCGGTGGCGAACTCCGGGGTTACCGAAAACATCATCCCGCCAACAGAGAGGGTTCGATCCCGAAAACTACCCTCTTTCAAACCTGCAAGCATACCGAGAAAGAGAGCCAGTGGCATGACAATCACAAAGGCAGTCCCGGCCAGAACCAGGGAGTTGCGGAACCGAAGGAAGATGCTCTTCGAAACCGGACGACCCGTTCGAAGTGAGATGCCAGGGTCTCCCCGAACGAACCCTTTCATCAAGGGGATGTATTCCACAGGTCCACCCGAGCTCTCCATCCAACCGGTACCCATGACAAAGGTCCAGACCTTCCGATCGGTTCCCTTTTCCCACTGGACGACATGGTTCTTATCATCAACACCCCAGAATAAGCTCCTGCCGGTCTCGTCGGTCTCCCATCGCTCGTTATTCTTATATTCGCTGATGAGACCCAGTTTCTCGAGTTTTGTAATCGCGATCAGATTCTCCCCTTCGAGTCTCCAGCGCACCAAGGCACTATCCTCTCGGACAGCCCACCACTCATCGAAGCCGTCTTCTGTCGTGATCCGCTTCAAAGGCAAGCCCACCTTTTGTGACGCGTACCAGTCATTGCCGAGGAGCCATGCGAAATAGCGAACGTAAATCGGCTTATCAAGCCCCGTTTGCGCGAGAAACGAGGCCTCCTGCTCTGGAGTCACGAAGGCGCCCAAGACATTTCGGGCCACATTACCCGGTGAAGATTCCGTGATGAGAAAGACGGCCACAGAGACAAGTAACATGGTCAGGAGGAGAAGGAAGAAACGTCTGACGATGAACTTAGCCATACGTGCTCCTACCGCGGAACTGATGAAAAGCGAAATAAAGTTGATCGGAAATAGATAAGCCTGCCTGCCGCTCTATTGCGCAGGCAGGCTGATCCCTTCTGACGAACTTAGGCGAGCCAGACTCTGTTAAAGAGCATATAGCCGTTGGGATGACCATTCACGCCCTGAACCCGTTTGCTTAACACGAAGAAGTAGTTCACCCAATAACTGATTCCAATGGACCCCCGCTCCCACTGGATATCTTCGAGTTTGCAGAAAATCTTCCGGCGGGCTTCCAGATCGAGGGTGCCATTGGCCTGTCTGAGCAGTTCAGAGAATTCCGCGTCCACCCAGCGGGTCTCGTTCCAGGGAACCGGTTTGTTCTGGTCATCGGCAATGTAAGCAAGATTCAGAACCATCGTACCCAGGGGTCTATGGGCCCAAGTCGTAATGCCGAGGTCAACCTCCGTCCATTTCTCCCAATACTGGCTCGCGGGCATGGTCTGAATGTTGATCCGAAAGCCGGCTGGTGCGGCATCCTGTTTCAATATCTCTGCATAGCGCACGATGTCCTTCCACTCGCTGCCAACGGCGATGTCGACATCGACACCATTGGGGTAGCCGGCCTTCTGCAAAAGGGTTTTCGCCTTTTGAGGATCGTATTCGGGGACAGGCTTTTCGCAGTATTCGGGATGCTTCGGAGAAACATGGAAGTCCTGTCCCTGCAAGCCCTGTCCCATATAAGCGAGGCTCAAGATCTTTTCCCGGTGTTGGCAGAGTTTCAATGCCATCCGGACATCATTGTCGTCCCAAGGTTTCATATCCACCCGCATGCGGAGCACCCGTGTCTGGTTCGTGGGGACAGAAATGACATTGACATTCGGGTCGTTCTTTAGCGCCTGATAAGCACTTACGGGTGAGCTGTCGCTCGCGTCGATCAGGTCGGTCTCCCCGGACTGAATCGCAGCGATCTGGGGGGCCAACTCGGGTCCCATGTCGATGAACTCCATGGCATCCATGTAGGGGAACCCCTTCTGCCAGTAATCCTTACGCCGTCGGACAACACAACGTTCGCCTTCGCGATAGACCTCGAGCGTATATGGGCCAGTCCCATGGGGTCTCTTGATAAAGTCTCCTTCAAACGTTCGGTGGTTCAGAACGAGCGCAGGATAGTGGAAGAGGTGTTCCGGCACACCAATCTCCGCCTGTTTGAGGTGGAGTTTCACCCTGTACTTGTCTGCTTTTTCAATCCCTGTCGGATCCAGATAGGTTCCCATCATACCGAGCAGAGAGGACCCCACATCCTTGTTCAACCACTGGTTCAGGGTGAAGACGACATCGTCGGCTGTAAATTCGTCTCCGTTGTTGAACTTGACTCCATTTTCAAGGTTTAGGGTCCAGGTCTTCAGGTCATCGCTGGCTTCCCAATTCTCTAATAGATAGGGGTGTGTAATATTGTTTCCGTCCGTGTAAGTGAGGTACTCAGCGACTTGGCGCAATTGATTGGAAGGCTCAATCCAGGAGAATTGAGCCGGGTGGGTCACCTTCTGGACGGCCGCTGAGATCTTCAGGGTACCGCCATACTTCGGTTCCGCCGCAAAGGCCTTCTTCGGCCATGTCAAACGCGCCATTTTGGTAGCTGTCCCAACGGACATGCCCAGTAGGGCCGCATACCGGACGAACTCCCGGCGTGTCAGCTTGCCCTGCCCCAGGTATTCCGCCAACTCGGGAATCCAAGGGTGAATTTTCTTCTTCTTGTCCATAACCTCTCCTCCCTCCCCAGGATATGGAGACGCCTCCTTTCTCAGAGGATAGGCCCCTCTTATGTGCGTTTTCAGAGGAACTTAGCCGCCTCCAAATCGGACTGCCCACCCTTATCACGAAAACATTCGGTTGTCAACGTCAAACTTGGAAGGAGTTTCCTCATTTCTCGAAGGATATGTCTCACAAATTAAAGATTTCCTTAATTCTCTCTGGATGTTCAGATGGGAGCCTACTCTCCTTTCCCTCCCTCAACATCGAGCCTCCCGGTGTGCCGCTCCAGCCCGTGCGACGATGGCGTGCACAATCTCAGCCGCCTTCTTAGGCAGTGCCTCCGGCGTGTGTTCTGCAAGTATAGCCTCTACCCGATCGGCCGCTCGCTCGGCCATTGTCTTCCCGCCCCTGGCGAACCAGTCGTCGTGATTGTAGCGATCAAAGAGCTCGGAATGGAAACGTTCCCTGAAGTGCCGAAAGGTGTGTTCAGCGTCGAGGTATTGACCGTCGGGGCCCACTTCATCAATCAAGTCCACGGCCAGCGTCTCTTCATTCACATCTACGCCACGGAGGCAGTGCGCTAACCAACCGACAATCTCATCGCAAATGACGAGTTGGACGAGGGAGTAGCACAGGCCTGACTCGAGATAGCCGAGGTCGTGAACGATGTGCCCCCCGCTTAGGGCAGTCACCATCAGGGTCAGCGCAGATTCGATCCCCGCTTGCTGGTCCACGCATTTCGAGTCGCTGCACCCGCCTATGGCAAACATCGGCAGTCCGTAGAAATGCGCCATAGCCTGAGCGATGCCGCGCCGGTCAGGTTCAGCATACGGCTGAACCGTCGTTCTCATATCTATCGAGCCGGCCCCCCATCCAGCCATGACATAGGGCGCACCTTCTCGCTTGAGCTGAGAAATCACCAAGCCAACCAGCGCACCGACGTTCCAGATCACCTGACAGCCGGCGAGTGTGATAGGGGCTGTAGTTCCCCCCTGGCCCACCGGGATGTAGAGCGCAGGCAAGCCCTTTTCGGCCAGATAGAGGAGCTTTTGTAACGCTTCCTGGTTGTGGCGCAAACCGGTCGTGACGTTAATATAACAGGCCACAAAGGGATTCAGGCGCAGCTTTTCGGGTCCTCCGGCCACGGCTTCGGCCATCTTCACGGCGTCCAAACAGCCTGAGAACCCAGTCGTGACGAACACGACAGGTTTCGTCGTGTGATTGAGCATGGCTTCCATTTGATAGCGATCAGCCACCATTGGCGGGACGTCCGTTGGCAAGACCATAGACATCACGAAATCGATGTTGGGCAGTGCGTCAGCCACAATTATGCCTTCGACGATGTCTCGAAGGACCGGTTTGCGACGTTCTCCGGTGCGGTGATCTATGATGTTCAGGCAATCAGAACCGGGGCCGAAAAAGCTCCGATGGCCTTCCAAGGGCATGACCCGGTTCCCGTAGCGGTCGCAAAGCACAATCCGCTTGGGGACCGTGGTGAACGCCTTTTCGACCAGCCAGGAAGGGATACGGGCACGGTTCCCGTCAGAAATATGGGCGCCGGCCCTCCTGAGTAGGCCAATTGCCTCTTCTTCGTGCAAACGCACGCCGGTCCGCTCCATGACCTCTAGGCTCGCCCAATGGATCTTTTGACACTGTTTGTGGGAGAGTCGCCGGAACTGGGTGCTGAGGAAAGTCCGGTCATTTGTTTGGATCTTCGCCATAATGCTTCTCCTTACATTGACAATCGCTTTCCAGCCGATCTATATCGTATCCAATGCCTGCTCCAAGTCCTGAATCAGGTCGGAGCAGTTTTCGATTCCCACGGATAAGCGGATGAGGCTTCTTGGAATCTGGGCTCTCTCCATCTGCTCATCGGTCAGGTCCGCAAAATTGGTGCTCGGTGGATGGCAAATGACACTTCTCGATGAGCCTTCATGAATTGCATGGGTGATGGTCTTGAGCGAATTGAGGAAATCGAAGGCCTTTTCCATTCGTTCGTCCTTAAGGGAAAAAGACAGGAGTCCCCCATACAACCCGTTCATCTGTTTGTCGGCGAGCGCATGCTGAGGATGACTCTCGAGGCCCGGGAAGTTCACCTGTGCGACCTTGGGGTGGTTTTCCAAAAAAGCTGCCACTTTCATCGCATTTTTTGTGTGGCGGACCATCCGCAATTTGAGGGTTTCCAAACCGAGGAGGCAAAGCCAAGAATTGAAGGGAGATGGCGCGATCCCGTACTGCAAATACTCTGCGCGTCGGATCTCTTCGATCCAGTCCTTTCCGGTGACGAGAACGCCTCCCAATGTGGTGGCATTTCCCGTGATATATTTGGACACCGACTCAACCACGGCAGCCGCGCCGAGCATAAGTGGTTTCTGGCTGATAGGCGTGGCCAGGGTGTTGTCGACAACAAGCGGGACGTCGTACCGCTGAGCAATCTCGGACAGGTTTCTGATGTCAGCAACCACCAGGCCCGGATTGCTCGGCGTTTCGACATACATCAATCGGGTTGCTCGAGTGACCTTCTCTTCCCACTCCGACGGATCGGTGGGGTCGTTGACGACACGAACCTTAACGCCGAACTTTGAGAAAGTCTTCGTGAATAGCTCGAAAACCCTCGTGTAGACCCGATTTGAAATCACAACTTCTGCACCCTGCTCCAACAGGTAGCTGGCAATACAGAAAATCGCGGCCATACCTGAACTGGTGGCCAATCCTGCCTCACCGCCCTCCAGAAGGGCCGTCCTTTCCTCAAACATATCTGTGGTGGGGTTGTGTCGCCGGGTATAGATGTAGTCGATGTATGGGTCCTTGCGGTCGAAGATCTTTCTGGCGATCTCCGCACTCTCCAGAGGGTAGGAAACGGTCTGGTAAAGCGGGGGGGAGAGAGACTTTTCCGAAATGGCACGAGTCTTATCATAGCCGCCCAGAATACTGAGGCTTTCGTCCTCGAGATTCACCGTTTTCATTTCGATTTCCTCCTGATCGAACTTACGGAATGTCACGGAAAAAAGCCCTCGCAAGAATCGAGATCGAGGGCATTTTTCACTGCTTTTGGGTTTGGATTCCCGATGGTCCTGAGAGGGATTTTAGAGGGTCAGGGTATCGGCGACCCAGCCCAAACCCAGGTTTTCAAGGGTTTGCCGAGTCGGTGTCCCCGTGTCTGGGTCCCATCCAGACTGTCGATAGTACTCCGACAATGCGGCTTCGAATTCAGCCCGGTTCACCTTCCACCCATCACTCGCGCCGCCTTTGAGTCCCTCTTGAAAGAATCTCTCGGGCAGTTTGTCCTGCTCCCGCGTTATTCCTTCACGGGCATTGAAGGCACGCATCATATTCAGGCGGCGCTCTCCTACGGTGAGAAGTTCCTCGAGATTCACCTCCCAGCCGGTAACTGCCTTTACCATTTTCACGATTTCCCCTGGACCGTAGAGTTGCCAGGAAGGGCCACAGGCAAACTGGCACAGGTTAACACTGTCCAACATGCTGTGCATGTGTTGGGTCTTTCGAGCAAATCTGACCTTTTCAGGCCCGAGGCTCTGGGGTTCCTGGGGTTTGTTCAGGCCCATGGGAGTGAACCGAGCCTCGTACTTCTTGAAGTCGTTTTCATAGGATGGGTCATGGTCGCTACTCATATGATCGGCGCCGAACGGGTTGACCGCATAGATCAAGGCGAGACTTCGTTTCACCTGGGGCATATGGGCGGGTACCTCCTGTCCTTTGCTCGTGACAAGCAACTCGGTCCCCCGGCCGAGTCGGTCTGCGGCTCGAGCAGACCCTTCGGCCAGGAGATCGCCGAAACCTTCCCGATTACCGATCATCTCCGTCACCTTCACCACCGCCTCGGCATTGCCGAATGTGAGCTCGACGCCGCCTGTTTCTTCCACGGTTAGCATACCGGCTTCGAAGGCATCCATCGCCCAGGCGATGGCTGCGCCACAGGAGATCGTGTCGATCCCGTACTTATTGCAGATCTCGTTTGCCTTGGCGATGGCCGCGAGGTCCGCGACACCACAATAAGATCCAAGGGTCGATACGGTCTCATATTCCGGGCCCCCATAAAGGGGATCCACCGTGTAAGGACCTTCTTTGATATCGACGACCCGCTTGCAGCGAATGAGACAGCCAAAGCAGGTATCGCGTCCCTCTCGATCTTGTTTTCCCTCCTCACAACCTCTGAGAATGGTATCGTACATCGTCGTTCCATCAATATCCTTCCAGCCCTCGAACACACCACTCCGATAGTTGAAAGTCGGCAACCCCCCTGCAGCCTGTTGCGCTGAGACGACATTTGCCGTTCCAAATTTGCCGAGACCGGCCACACCCGATTTGGGAAAGGCTTTGGCGCCCCAGCGTGCGAGTTCCTTCAATGCTTCCCGGTCGGCCACGGATGGCTTTTGATTCCCTTTCACGGCCACGGCTTTCAGATTCTTGCTGCCCATCACGGCCCCCATACCGGTCCGCCCGTTGGCCCGATTGGACATGTTCATGAGAGCGGCAAAACGCACCATCTTTTCACCGGCCGGGCCGATTTGGAGCACTTGGATTTTTTCATCACCGAGCTCCTTTCGGACCATCTTCTCGGCATCGCCCGTCACCATTCCCCACAGATGCGACGCATCGCGGAGCTCGGCCTTCCCATTGTGGATCCATAGGTATGCAGGTTCCCGTGCCTTTCCCCTCACGATAATCGCGTCAAACCCGGAGAATTTCAGTTCTGCTGGCCAAAACCCACCGCACTGGGAATCCCCAATAGCACCGGTCAGGGGCGACTTGGCAGTGGCCGTCATGCGACTCTGTCCAGAAATGGGCACGCCTGTCGTCACACCCACGCTTAAGGCCAGGATATTCTCGGGACCAAGGGGATCGACGCGAGGGGACATCTCTTTGAGGAGATAGGAGAGATTGAAGGCACTTCCCCCCATGTACATGCGGTAGAAGTCCTCCGGTGGTTCCTCGACTTTGAGCGTCCTTTCAGACAGGTTGACATGGAGAATCCTTCCGTTGTATCCGTAGGGCATTGCATCCTCCTTGGGGATTTGAGATTTTGACACGTGCGTCATGCGTTTTGCCGATCACGTGGGAGATATGGCGATGAAGCGTTTCGAATTCTTTTTGCCAACGAGAATCGTCTTTGGTCCAGGAAAGCTACTCAAAATTGGAGAACTCGTCAAGCCTCTCGGCAAAAAGGCGGCCCTCATATCGGATCAGGGACTCACCGAGTTGGGTCTGGTCGGTCGGATCAGGACGTACCTCGAAGAACAGAAAGTCCAGACGGCGGAATTTACCCAGGTGACGCCGAATCCAATTTCGGCGATGATCGATGATGTGGCCAGCTCATGGAGGCAAGAAAAGATTGATTTTGTCATGGGCATCGGGGGGGGAAGCCCCATCGATTTTGCGAAAGGGCTTGCCGTCGCCCTAAGCCATAAGGGTAACATCTGGGATTATGTGAGTGTGAGGGGAAAAAGCCGATCTCGGCCGACTTGGAAGACCCTCCCGGTTGTCACAGTTGTTACGACATCAGGTACAGGCTCAGAGGTGACTCCATTTTCGATTCTCACGAATCCACGGACTTCTGAGAAATGTGGTCTTGTGAGTGATTGTATTTTCCCGAGGATCTCCATCATAGACCCCAAACTGACACTCACCGTCCCACCGAGGCTGACCGCTTCTACCGGGGTTGACGCGCTCTGCCACGCGATCGAGTCTTATATCGATCGAGAGGCTCACGGGTTCACGGAGATGGCTGCCCTTGAGGCGATCAGACTCATCGCATCAAGCCTGTCATCTGCTTTTGTTGATGGAAGTGACATGGAGGCGAGGTGCAGAATGGCTTGGGCGGCGACTCTGGGCGGTGTGGCGATTAGTAACGGGAATGTGACGCTCGTCCATGCGATCGGACACCCGATCAGCGGGCGATTCAATATTGGCCACGGTGAGGCGATGGCTCTGGGGCTGCCGGCGGTGATGAGACACAGTTGGATGCTGAACCCGGAGAAATTTGCGAGGATCGCGGAAGCGATGGGTGTTGACACCTCTCGATTGGGTTTGGAAGAGGCAGCCCATAAAAGCGTCGATGCGGTGGAAAAGCTTCTGAAAGAGATCGGCATGAGGCCCCGGCTGCGAGACTACAATATCAGAGAATCAGACCTTGACCAATTGGCGAGGGATGCGACGGGGTATATGGTCGGCTGTCTTGAGGCCCATCCCAGGGCCTTCAGTTTCGAAGAGGTCAGGGAGATTTATCGAGAGCTACTCTGAAAGGGCGCTCTGAATGCCAGCGACAAACAGCGGACCACACGCGACGACGTGTAACTCAGGGGTTGTCATTCCCATTTTTGGAGAGTTTTCATTTATCGAAGAGGGGAAAAGGTTGTGAGGGTGAGGTTAGCCTATGGAAAACGGGGGCTTGAAATCAATCTCCCAGAAGATAGGCGTGTAAAAGTGGTCGAACCCAGGCATATGGAGGGTTTCCCGGATCAGGCTGAGGCTGTCCATGATGCCTTGTGTCGGCCGGCCGGCCTTCCGCCATTGAGAGAGTGGGTGAAATTAAAGGACAGGGTCGGCGTTGTCTTTAGTGATATTACGCGACCTACCCCCTATCACGTGATTTTGCCGGTTCTTTTGGATCAGCTCAAGCATCTCCTCGACGAGCAGATTCTGCTATTTAATGCAACCGGAACACACCGCGCAAACAGCGAGGCCGAGCTTCGAGACATCCTCGGCGATGATGTCGTGCAGAGATATCGAATCGTGCAGAATGACGCCAAAAACACGCCATCCTACACTCGGGTCGGAAAAACGACAACCGGTAATGATATCTGGCTTCACCGAGAGCTCGTCGAATGTGACCGACGAATCCTCACCGGGTTCATCGAACCCCATCTATTCGCGGGATTCTCCGGGGGTGGCAAGGCGGTCATGCCGGGAATGGCATTGCTGGAGACTGTCCAGCGCAACCACAGCGCAAAGAATATCGACAGTCCACTCGCTCGTTGGGGGGTCACTGATGGTAATCCGGTGTGGGAAGAAATCAGAGAAGCAGCGGCTATGGTGCGCCCCACCTTTCTTCTCAATATTGCCCTCAACCGAGAGAAGCTGATAACAGGGGTGTTCGTCGGGAGCCTCGAAGGGGCTTACCGCCGGGGATGTGCCTTTGTGAGAAAAACGGCTATGGTGACGGTGACAGAGCCGTTCGATATCGTTATTACCAGCAATTCGGGGTATCCATTGGATATGAATGTTTATCAAGCCGTCAAGGGGATGAGTGCGGCTGCTCAGGTGGTCAAGGACGGGGGATCGATTATCATTGCAGCCGATTGCTGGGATGGAATCCCCGATCACGGGGCCTATGGACAATTACTGCGCGAAGTCCGAAGTCCGGAGTCTCTCTTGAAAAGGGTTCGGACGCCGGGCTTTGCGATGCAGGACATGTGGCAGGCACAAATTCATGCGCTTGTTCGTCTAAAGGCCGAAGTTTACCTCCATACCCACAATCTCCGCGATGAGGAGATTGAAGGGGTGCTCCTCAAACCGTGCCATCAAGTTGAAGAAACAGTGGATAGGCTGCTTAGACGGTATGGTCCAACAGCCACGATTTGTGTCTTACCGCAGGGACCCCAGACGATCCCGTATGTGAAGTTGCGGTGATAGGCAGCAGATTCTTGGAACCGGTAAGTTCATCGGGCCGGTATCTCTCTCTGAAGGTGTCAGTGGTCGGTTGCAAAGGAACCCTGAAATCATCAGATGTGGAATGAAATCCGCCGTATTGAAGGCTTTTCTGACGCCGAGATTCTCCCTGGTCAATGACCAACAACGGACCACAAACGAGGGAGAAGCCGCTCTAGTACTTCCCGTAAGTCATCGCCGTCTCGATCATCGCCTCGATGTTTTCCGGTTTGGCATTGGCTGGTGTCTCACAGCCTGAACTCAGGATGAATCCCCCTCCAAAGGCACAATCATCGATCAAGGCCTTGCAGCAATCCTCAACGGTTTTCCTGGTACCGAAGGCGAGGTCCGAGCAAGAGACATTGCCTTTCAGACACAGGCGATTTCCGAGTATCTTCTTGGCCTTTTTCATATGGGTATTTTCCAGTTCCATGATGATCCGCCTTGGAGGGAGGTCCTGGAAGAAAGGGAGGAAAGGCGTCCAATTGCCATCGAGATGGAGAATGACCGTACGGTCGCCATGTAAGAAGGCTTCGATGATTTGTTTCATCCAAGGCCAACAGAGATCCTCAAATGTTTTGGGAGAGACAAGATCAGGCGTGAAATTCTGAACGCTGATTTTCTGAATGTCTGAGTCAGTGGTCCTCGCCCAAAATCTATTGACGGCGATCATGCCTGGAGTCATTAACTGATTGATTTGTTTGATTTTTTCTGGATAGAGCAGCAAATCGAGAAAACCATCGACCCCTCTCGCATAGACGAGGATGTCGCTTGGAATTGTGGTTGTGGGCCCAGCAATATTCACGACATCCTCTTTTTCCCATCGTTTCATCCACCTCAGATGTTCTTGGCTCTGGTGTGTGTACGTTTCCTCGATTTCATGCATCGAGATTCGAGAAGCGCGCACGAGGGACGTGAATCCCTCCTCCAGAATATGATCATAGAGCCCTGGTCCGTACGTGGGTCTCGATTGAGCGAATTGGGGGATATCATCACTGGGAAACTCCCAGTTAAAGTAAAGGGTGCTATAAGGGGAGGGGAAGACATCTGTGAAGGCAAACCGCATGCTTTGAATGTTGAGGGCGTCAATCTCCTTGTGAAAGTATTCGTATGTTTTGAAAAGGGCCTCGTGGGATTTCTCGACGCTCCAGCCAAATTCGGCAGGCTTCATTCCAGCGATGTGGGCTGCAAAGTAAACGATGTAGGGTGAAACAGGCACGCGGTCCGGTTCCTCGAGGTGGACCGTCTTCCAGAATCTCGCCTTTGATCTCATGAAGGGTCCCTCGCCTCCTCCCTGGTTCTAAAGAATTCCAAGAGCCTCTGGATTGAAAACCCACGATGTGTGAGAGACTTATAGCCTTCCCACCCCTTCTTTCCCCAGAGGAGAATGACCAGCGCCCGCTCCTCTTCATCTCGTTCTTCAATTTTCACCGGTACGCCCTCCTCAAACGGTTCTGGTTATGCGGATCAAAAGATGAATATCGCGAGAAGAAATTCGAGTCTACAAAATAGCAGGGGAGAGATTCAGAGGTCAAGCCGCACCCGTTCTCTGGCGTTCGGCTGAGCTCGTCCCAGGCTCACGGCGAGGCCTGCTCATCCTCGAAAGGTCTCCCATCCCGCTCCAGGCGGGATCGCTCAGAGGCAAGAGGCTGCCTCAAAAATGGGGGAATTCTTCGCAAAAATTCCTATTGCCGAAATCTCGCGATTATGCTATTAATATTGGTTGATCTAGAGATAGGCGGGGATTTGTCATGAAAGTTCGACAAACCATCATCCTTTCCATTTTGCTCCTTCGCATCCCCCAGTACTATGAGGCCATGGCCTTCCCTCCGTAATGTCCGCCTGTTAGGAGAAAAACTAAAAGGTGAGGATCCCCCAGGCTCCGATTTGGGCTGGGTTTTCTTTCCCGAGAGATCCTAGCAGAGAGACGCTTCTTTGTTCTAATTTCGTTGATGATCTCGCCAGTTCGAGGCCCAAGGACCGGTGGGGCAGTTGTCGATAGGAGATATTTCGCATGGGGTTTTTGGGTAGATTTCTCGAAGTCGATCTAACGGAAAATCGAATCGTGATTTCGGACCTCTCTGAAGAGTTGGTCAGGAAATTCTTGGTGGGGCGTGGGCTCAATGCATGGCTCCTGTACCAGAATATTCGAGAAGATGTTCACCCTCTGGCACCGGAAAACGTCCTCCTTTTCAGTTGCGGGCTTCTGACCGGTACGGCAGCTCCAGCCTCTTCGAGACTCCACGTGAACGCCAAATCGCCGCTCACCGGCATTATCGGGAGTTCCAATGTGGGCGGCGAGTATGCCGCCGAGCTGCGTTCGAGCGGCTTTCAATGCATCCTGATCCGTGGCAGGGCCAAAGGGCCTGTCTACCTATGGATTCACGACCAAAAGGCGGAAATCATCGACGCCAGTCACTTGTGGGGTCTCGACACTTGGGAAACCCAGAAACGTCTGAGAAGGGATTTAGGGGGCGAACGTCTAGAGGTGATCGCCATTGGTCCTGCAGGGGAGAAGATGGTTTCGTTTGCATGCGTCATGGCCAATCATGATCATGCAGCCGGGCGCACCGGCATGGGTGCTGTGATGGGGTCGAAGAATTTGAAAGCCATCGTGGTTCAAGGTCGCAAAAAATCGCCGTTCCTCGATACCTCCGGTGCCGCCGCTATCAAAAGCTATATCCAGAGCATCAAGAGTTCCCCTCGATTTCGGGAGGTTGCGACCTATGGGAGTGTTGGGGACGTCCGGTGGACGAATGACATGGGCATCCTAGCCACTCGAAACTATAGGGAAACGCAGTTCGAGCATTTCGAACAAATCGACGGCAGGAAGTTTTATGAATATGTCACTCGCCGGAAAAGCTGCTACCGGTGCCCAGTGCACTGCAAAGCCGATATCACTATTAAACATGGAAGATTTGCAGGGATGGAAGGGACCCGGCCTGAATTTGAACCGGTTGTTGCCTTGGGTTCAAAATGTGGGCTTGGCGATACAGAGGCACTGCTCTATTTGTGTGATCTCTGTAGCCGTCTGGGCATCGACAGCGTTTCTACAGGGAGTGTGATCGCTTTTGCCATGGATCTCTATGATCGAGGAATCCTGAGCCTCGAGGACACCAATGGAATCGATTTGACATGGGGCAACTCTGAAGGCATGGAAAGGCTCATCTATCAAATTGCGCACCATGAAGGGTTAGGCCGTATTCTGTCGTACGGGGTGCGCGCGGCGGCTCGAATCATTGGCAGAGGATCCGAAAAGTTCGCCTACCATGCAAAGGGGCTTGAACTGACCGGATATGATCCGCGCGGTCTCATGGGCACGGCACTCGGATATGCGGTCTCTCCGAGAGGCGGGGATTTTACCAGCATCTACGCCACAGCAGAATATCGCTGGTCCCCAGAAAGGGCAGAAAAAGAACTCGGAAATCGGCAGGCCGTCGATCGGCTCTCTCCAGAAGGCAAAGCGGCTTTGATTAAAAGGTCCCTCATCGTGAGTGTCGTGCTTGATTCTCTCGGCCTGTGCAAGGTACCCGTCTTAACGGTTATGGTCGACTTCAGTCTAAACAATGAGGCGGAGTTGGTGAAGTCCCTGACGGGATGGGATACGGATGCCGAAGATCTCATGCATATTGGGGAGAGAATCGTCAACGTGGAGCGACTTTTCAACTTGAGACACTGGGCCGACGCAGCAGACGACAAGCTCTCTGAGAAATTCACCAGCGAAGCCATCGCCGAAGGGCCGGCAGAGGGACACACGGTGCAACTCGACCCCATGTTGAAAGATTTCTACCGCGTCATGGGATGGGATGAGGCGGGATACCCCACAGCAGAAAAACTGCTGTCACTCGATTTGCTTGAATCCCGAGAAATGGTCAGATCGAGGAAGTTGAGAGTGCGAAAAGGGAGACGAGAGATCTCCCAACCATGTCGCCCAGCGACGCGTCGCCCTGTGCCAGGTGTGGACAGAAGGGACTTGGGACGTGCAAGAAGACCGCGGTAAGAGGCCGACCCTCTCATTTCTCTCCGAAGAAGATAGACATCACATTCACCAAGCCGCTCTCAAGATCCTCCGACAGACGGGAATGGAAGTTCTTCATGAAGAGGCGCTCAGGCTCCTAGAAGGTGCGGGATGTTCCATCGGGAAAGGGAGTATTGTCCAGATCCCGGAGTCCCTGGTCGAGCAATCCATTGGGAATGCCCCCCATGAAATTCAGATCTATGACAGAGACGGAAATCCCTCGATGAATTTGGGGGGATATCGGTCGTATTTCGGAACCGGGTCCGATCTGCTCTATACGATCGACGTGAATACGCAAGAGCGGAGACGGTGTCTTCTCGACGATGTTCGAACGGCGTCCAGACTCTGCGATGGCCTTCCCAATATCGATTTTGTCATGTCCTTTTCGCATCCTTCAGATGTTGCCCCTCACCTGGCTTATCTTTCAAGTTTTTGGGCCATGATCGAAAATACGAGAAAGCCAATCGTTTGTACGGCAGAGGGCCGGGATGATCTGAAAGTCATGTGGGAGATTGCCAAAATCATCCGAAACGGGGAAGAAAATCTCCGGGAAGCACCCTACTTCATTCACTATGCCGAACCGATAAGCCCTTTGAAGCAGGCCTTTCCGGGTGTGGACAAACTCCTTTTCTGCGCGGAAAAAGGAGTTCCCGTTGTCTACTCCCCGGCTCCGATTTCTGGATCGACAGCACCGATCACGGTCGCGGGACATGTGGCTCAGGGATTGGCAGAATGTCTCTGCGGGGCCGTAATCCACCAGTTGAAGCGAAAGGGGGCACCATTCATCATGGGGATGGGGCCGGCGGTCCTGGATATGGTGACGGGTGAGTGCTCCTACAATGCCCCTGAGTACTATCTCTCCTACGTGGCGATCGTGGAGATGAGCCACTTCTATGATCTCCCTTCGTGGGGATATGCGGGGACGAGCGACTCCCAAATTCCGGACGGCCAGGCCACATTCGAGGCTGGTTTAATCACGTTCCTTGCAGCCACAGCGGGTGCCAACCTGAATCATGACATCGGGTACCTCGATTTTGGCCGAACTGGAAGTCTAGAAATGGTCGTCATAACGGACGAGATTGTCGACCAGATCAGACGGCTTCTCCGGGGAATCCCGGTAGACGATGAGGCTCTCGGGCTGGATGTAATCCACAGGACCGGCCCCGGAGGGCATTTTCTCACCGAAGAACACACGGCGAGGCACATCCGGACGACCCAGTGGCGACCAACGCTGATGGGTCGGGACGGCTACGATCAATGGAAGGCTTCCGGGGCACTCTCACTGAGAGAGCGGGCGCGACAGAAACTGCTCAAAATTCTCCAAGATCACATTCCATCTCCCCTACCGAGTCATCAAGCCCGGCGTATCAAAAGCCAAATGGCCCAGTTCCAGCGGTAATACGGCACATTTATCGATTGTCCCCTCCTCCCCTGCGCTGCCTCAATGGGACGCCACGGTTTCGGCAAAAGTGGCTCCTGGATAAGAGGGCTTCGGTCAAGCGACGAAAACCCTCGATACGCTTCCGGGGAGTTCCGCCACTTTTGAGGCAGCCGACCGTCTCTGAGCGATGTTACGGAAGCGGTGGGGTTCCCACCTAGGCTGAAGACTGGAGACGAGAGACTGGAGATTTAAAAGTGGAGACTGAGGGTTAAGTACCAAATGATCCATGATCAATTCCAAATGACTAAGGCGAGAGGCTCGTCGGAAGTGCGTCTCCTCCGGACCTTTTACCTTTATCCTGCGAGAGCCGAATGGATGAATCCAAATCGGGTCACCCCGCAAGCTTGGGAGTAAACAAATGGTCGACGTCCATTGGAAAAGCCGGAAATCCTCAAAGAAATCTGTAACTTGTGAAACATGTCCTTCGGGGAATGAGGAAACTCCTCGTGGACTTTTATGTTGACAAGTGAGCTCATGGGCCGTATGCTCTATTAGCTATAGCGAAACATTGTTACGCAGAGCGAAACAACTATGAGCCAGCTCTCTTCCGTCAAAAAGGCTTTGAGGATACTGGAGGCCTTTTCACTTGACCAGCCAGAGTTGGGTGTCACAGAGATCAGCCGAATTCTAAAATCCCACAAGAGTTCCGTGTTTCGGGTCCTGAGGACCCTGGTGTCCACGGGTTTTGTGGAAAAGAACCCTCAGACAAACAAATATCGGCTGGGTCTGAAACTCGTCGAGCTCGGGAATCGGATACTGGATCACTATGATTTGAGGGATCATGCCGGTCCCTTCATGGAAGCGTTGGCAAAAAAGACCAAGGAGATCATTCACCTTTCCATACTCGATCGAAATGAAATCGTCTATCTCGACAAGAGAGGAGAGGGGCAGACGCTCACCGTTGCAACCAAGATAGGCGGGAGAAGTCCGGCTCATGCGTGTGCCATGGGAAAGGTTCTTCTCGCCGGTCTGTCCTCAGAGGAACTTTCCAATGTCCTCGCCCTAGGCCCACTCGCGAAGCTTACACCGAAGACAGTCACGACCATACCCAAACTTCTCAGGGAACTTGAATTGGTCAGAAGCCGGGGTTATGCCGTGGACGATGAGGAGAGCTTTCCGGGAATTCGATGCGTTGCGGCCCCATTGTCTGATCGGGAAGGGACGACCGTCGCAGCCATCAGCGCCACGGTTCCCAAGCAGAGAATGGGAAAAAAGAGGATGAGGGAAATGAGTCAGGAGATCATCGAAACGGCTCGATTGATTTCTCGGAAAATTGAGGGGGGCGGATGAGGGCGCGATGATGAGAGCCAGGGGCGGAGCGAGACCAGGTGAAGCCAGAGCGTCTGTTCTTCTGTCGGGAAACGAGGCGATCGCTCGGGCGGCGATTGAGGCAGGTGTCAGCCTGGTTACCGGTTATCCAGGAACACCGAGCACCTATGTCATCGAGACCCTACTCGGGGATCCTCATCCCGGATTTCGGGTGGAATGGGCCATCAATGAAAAGGTGGCGGTCGAACTGGCCACCGGTGTCTCCTGGACCGGGCTCAGGAGTTTAGTGACGATGAAGATGTCAGGACTCAACGTGGCAGCCGACGCCTTTCTCTCCGTCCAATACAGCGGCACCAATGGCGGGCTGGTGCTCTACGTTGCCGACGATCCCAACGTCTACTATGGCATGGTTGAGCAGGATTCCCGGCATTACGCGCGCCTGGCCCTCGCTCCCATGCTCATGCCGGCAACACCCCAGGAGGCCCTTGATCTTACTCGACTCGCCTTCAAACTGTCTGAGGAGATCGGGCGACCGGTGATGATCCGAGGGACCACCACCCTGGCCAATACATCTCAGCCGATTCAATTGGGGGAAAAAGAGTCGCTCCAGAGAAAACCTGCCTTTGAATTTGACATCGCCAAATACGCAAAGGCAGGTCCCCGAGCGTGTGTGCGACAGCATCGAGACGCGCTCGACGCATTGGACAAGTTTAGCACCCTGACAGAGGTTCTGAACCCGCTCGATCTCAATGGAAGCAGAGTCGGAGTCATTGCGGCGGGGATTGTCTGGGCCTACCTTGAAGAGATTATTCATCGCGATCATCTGGACCCGTCGACGTTGAAGTTGGAGGCCGTGCATCCACTGCCAGTCCAGAAAATAAAGGCCCTGCTATCACGGGTCGACACGGTTATCGTCTTGGAAGAACTGGAACCGTTGATTGAGGAGGCGGTCTTGGCGCTGCGTGGAGACCTGAATCATCGGGTTAGGGTCATCGGCAAGATCCAGGGTCCCCTGCTGCCAACGGGGGATTACGACACGGAGATTGTCGCAACCGCTCTCCGTGAGGTCTACGGGAAACGGGTCACGCTTCCGGAAGTGCCTAAAGAACTCCTGGAACAGGTTCAGGCTTTGAAGGTGAGACGGCTCAACACCTTCTGTGTCGGTTGTCCCCATCGCGCCACGTATTACGCCCTGAATGAGGCGATTGAAGAACTCGGATATCAAAAGAACGAAGTGATCATTACCGGGGATATTGGATGCACAATCCTTGGCATGAATGAGCCCTTTCAGTCGTGCTGGACGGAAATCTCAATGGGATCGAGCATCAGCCTGGCCCAGGGATTCAAATATGCTGGAATCGAGAAACCAGTGGTCGCGACCATCGGTGACGGGACTTTCTTTCACGGGGGCATCCCGGCCCTCTTGAATGCCGTTCACCACAAGGCGAACCTGACGATCATCATCCTCGACAACCACTGGGCGTCTATGACCGGAATGCAGCCCCATCCTGGAACGAGAGAACCCGCATATGGAGAGGAAAAAGCCGTAATCCAGATTGAGGAAATGGTTCGAGCCGCCGGAGTGATGAACCTCCACAAGGCGAATCCCTTCCAGACAAAGAGGATAATCGAAATTCTTAAGCAGGCCATGTCCTTTCCAGGGATTTCGGTCGTGATTGCCGATGCCGAGTGTGCCATCCGAAAAATGAGGGGAAAGAAAAGAAGGTCTCTCAAAGTCAAGGCGGACCAATGCATTGGGCTGGATGCGTGTGAACATTCTTGCATTGCGGTCCTTGGCTGTCCGGCCCTGGAGAGAGGGGGAGATGGGAAGGCCTTTATCAACCCAGATACCTGTGTCGCCTGCGGCCTCTGCCACCATGCGTGTGCATATGGAGCCATATGAATCGCCCCTTGTGTCGTTCTTTATCAGAATACTCAGATTCGTCTGTTTGGATGGAAAAGAAAATCGAAATCCGAAGCCATAGCGAAGCACAGAAAGACTCATAATGAAAACACCTGGGAGTTTTGTATTCTCTCCGGTCACAAACCCTTCTTGTCGGCGATGACATTTGAGCATGCGAATTCAGGATTTGTTTCGGATCGGATCCCGGTCGGGAGGCTTCGCCCCTGCTTCGAGTTTTCGGGTTCTCCGGGTGAGGTGAGGTGGATTGCCTTATGAAAGCGTTTAACCTAGTCATATCCGGCCTGGGCGGCCAAGGTGTTATGACGATCTCCCAAATGCTCGCCGCTGCTGGTTCACATGAAGGGCTGGGGGTGAGGCTTTTTGAGGGGACAGGGATTACGCAGCGAGGGGGCGGGGTGTATGCCTTTGTGAGATTCGGAGAGGTTTACAGCCCGAGAATACCGGTGGGCGAGGCTGATGCCATCATCAGCCTTGAGATCTCGGAAATCGTTGGTGTGATTCACTACTTGGAATCCGACGGACAAGTCTGGACGAATTCGGAAAAAATCCATGGCTATTACAGCAAACTGCGGCCTCAGTCCTATCCGGATCAGAACCGAATTGTGGCCGCGATACGGTTAAGGACGCGGGAGCTTCACATCATCCCCGCGGACCGGCTCGCGCAACAAGCCGAATCCCCCCGGGCGGTCAACATGGTGATGATGGGCGCTTTTTCACGGGGGAATACGTTTCTCAGAACCGAATCCATCACCGAGGCAATCGCGCAAATCAATCCAAAATTCGCTGAAGCCAATCTCGAGGCTTTCTGGACGGGCTACCGGTTTGCGGAGGACAGGGATTGATCGGATGAAGCGTAACGTTTTCGATTCATTCTTTGAGCCCAAGAGCGTCACGGTCTTTGGTTCCATCAAGCCCGGAAAAATCGGCTATGAGATCACGAAGAGCATGAAAGACGGAGGATTTCAGGGAGAGATCTATCCCATTAATCCGGCTGGGGGCAAGGTCCTGGGATATCCCGTATATGATTCGCTGACCAAAGCCCCTCAGAAGGCCGATCTTGCCGTCATATGCCTCCCTCAGGCTGCGGTGGTGGAGGCGATCGTCCACTGTGGGATGAAGGACGTCAAGGCCGCTGTCGTGATATCCTCAGGATTCTCAGAAGTGGGAAATCACGAGGCAGAAAAGGATCTTGTTGCCGCCGCGGAGAAATGGGGGGTCAGGATCATCGGTCCGAACTGCGCCGGGTTGATGAATCCCTGGCACCGCCATTTTCCGAGTATCGAAGTTCGTGCCCTTCCAGGCCATACGGCTTTTGTGACGCAGAGCGGGGCACTGGGCGGGGCAACCCTGGCCTGGGCTGAAGAGCGAGGTTTTGGGTTTAGCAAATTCGTCTCCTATGGGAATCGATGTGACATCGGGGACACCGAATTGCTTTCCTATCTCGTGAAGGATCCCGAGACCCGTGTGATTGCCTTTTATCTTGAGGGCATCGACAGGGGGCGTGAATTCTTGCGAACAGCCCAGGCCGTGAGCCAGAAGAAGCCGATCGTGGCCATCAAATCGGGTCGAACCCGGGCCGGGACAAGGGCGGCTTCTTCCCATACAGGGGCAATGACGGGAACCGACCGGATTTACGAAGCGGCCTTTCGGAAGGCTGGGATTTTGCGGGTCTCGGGAATCGAGGAGATGTTTGACCTCTGTCAGGCTCTGGTTCAATGTCCCCTGCCAGAGGGGAGTCGGGTGGCCATCGTCACCAACTCCGGAGGGCCTGGAATCCTCGCCGCCGATAGGGCAGAAGGGCTCGGCCTTGCGGTTACCGAATCTTCAGAGGTTCTCCAGAAGAGGTTGAGGTCCCATCTCTCACCCCATGCCTCGTTGAAAAACCCGATCGATTTGACCGTCGAATCAGGGTATGAGGAATACCGTATGGCCCTCGAAAGTGCACTTTCCGAATACGATGCGGTCATTGTGATCAACGTGGCGACCCCCTATCTCGACTCGAAAGGCATTGCCCGAGGAATAATCGACGCGGCCAAGAACACCAAAAAGCCCATCCTCACCAATTTTATGGCTGGCCGCATCGTTCGGGAGGCGATCGAAATCTTGAAAGGAGCGGGGATTGTGAATCTTGCCACGGGGGAACGGTGCGCTTTTGTGGTATCGAAATTAGCCGAGCGGAAAAGGCTCCTCGAGGGAATGAGGCATGCATCCCTTGATTGAAAGGGCCCAGCAAGAGGGGCGTCACCTACTGGAATTTGAGGCGCTGGGTCTTCTTGAGGCGTACGGGATTTCGGTTCCACGGCACGCATTTGTCCGGACCGAAGCGGAGGCCCTTTCGGCGGCAAAGCATCTCGGGTGGCCGCTCGTCATGAAGGTCGTGTCTCCAGATATTCTCCATAAGACAGAGATTGGCGGTGTTATTCTCAACATCGAGAGTCAGAAAGGGGTCAGGGAGGCGTTCTCGCGACTAGTTTCACTCGAGAGGGATGGCACCCGTGTCCAGGGGATGCTGATGTGCCCCTTCCAGGAGCATGAGGTCGAGGTAGCTGCGGGCATGGTGCGGGATTCCCAGTTTGGTCCGGTGATGACGTTCGGTCTTGGAGGTATCTGGATAGAAATCCTCCAAGACCTGGCCTATGGAATCGCCCCACTCTCGGTGGTGGAAGCCGAGGCCATGTTCCACTCCCTTCAAGGGTGGGAGCTGCTCTCGGGGACCCGTGGAAGTGAGGCGGCTGACAGCCAAGCCCTCTGTCAATTGCTCGTTTCTCTATCCCGTATGGTATTGAAAGAAGGTGCTATTCAAGAGCTTGACCTCAACCCCGTTTTTCCTCGGGAAAAAGGGTACTTTATCGCCGATGCACGGATTTTGCTCACACAGGTGGCTTAGGGTGGTCTCAAGAACCCCTGTCGAAAATCAATCGTTCGGGTCCGGTGTCCACCGCCGGGCAATCTCGTTCATTTTTGAAGGACCCCGATGGTTTGTTACGACTGACCCCTCACAGCCGATTGTGGACACCTCACGGGAAATCAGTTGAGTAAAGGGGACGAACCTTTTCAGAGATCTTGATCGTTGGTAGGAGAGGCATATCACGATGAAAGATGTTGAAAGACTGCTCCGAAAGGGAATACAGGACATTGAACCCTATGTGCCTGGGAAGTCTCTAGATGCGGTGAAGGCTGAATTTGGACTCTCTCAGATCGTCAAGATGGCCTCAAATGAGAATCCTCTGGGACCATCCCCCAAGGCACTCGCAGCCATGAAGAAAGAACTCAGGAACGTCCATCTCTATCCTGAAGGACCCTGTACAGTTCTTCGGGAAGAACTATCGAAGAAGCTCGGAATTGCCAGAGACATGATTACCCTCTCAAATGGATCGGATAACTGTGCCCTCTTGGTCGGAAGTGCTTTTATCAATGAAGGCGATGAGATCCTCATGGCGGACCCGACCTTCCCGGTCTACAGGACGATCGCGAGAATCATGGGTGGCCGCCCTGTATGTATCAAACTCCGAGACCATACGCATGACCTCGACACCATGGTGCGAGAAATCAGCGATTTCACGAAGCTGGTCTTTGTCTCCAATCCCCACAATCCGACGGGCACGATCGTGGGCAAGGGACAGCTTGACGACTTCGTTGCGAGTCTGCCCGAACATACGATCCTGGTCTTAGACGAGGCCTACGGTGATTTTGTTGTGGACGAAGACTACCCTGATGGCCTGGACTATGTAAGGCAGGCCTGCAACGTCATCGTCCTGAGGACCTTTTCGAAACTGTATGGGCTCGCAGGCATCCGAGTGGGGTATGCCCTGGGACGGGGAGAGCTTATCGCGGCCTTAAACAGGGTGCGGGAACCCTTTCCGGTTTCTCGAGTGGCCCAGGTTGCCGCGGTGGCTGCTCTGGGAGACGAGGAGTTCAAAAAGAAGGTCATAAAAAACAACGAAGATGGAAAAGCGTATCTCTATCAAGAATTTGAAAAAATGAGGGTGTCCTACGTTCCTTCTCATGCCAATTTCATCCTCGCAGATTTTGCGCGGGATTCCCAAGACCTGTTTGAATCCCTGTTGCGAGAGGGGGTCATCATCCGGCCGGGGTATTTGTGGAACTATCCAACCTCTGCGAGAGTCACGATTGGCAAAATGGACCAGAACCGGAGATTTTTGACGGCACTGAACAAAGTACTCGAGAGGTCTCGGGCCGAGCCCGGACGATTCACGAATCCGAAAAGCTTGTGAATCATGCGGGCGACATGACTCAACCAGGTGAGTTTCCGCGGCCGATGCTTCGGGCGATCGGGTCTATCGGGTCAATTCCTTTTCTCCCTCTCTCTTCCGTCTCGCAAGGCTCTGGATGACTGAATCGGCCAATGGGGGAACCCGGTGGGTTTCGAGGATGTGACGGATTTTCTCCTGAACGCGTTCGCTCATCGTCTTCCGGCCTGCCCCTTCCCAGATGTCGTATTTCTCTCGAGCCATGAGGGTCGGAATCCAGTGCTCCTTCCGGAAGTTCTTTACCGTGTGGTCCTCCAAGAGAAAGTTTCCCCCGGGCCCCACCTTTTCGATCACCTCCCGGGCGAGTGTCTCGGCACTGATTTCAATTCCCTGAAGATAGCGCTTCGCCATACCGACGACTTCATCCCCCATGACGAGCATCTCTGCGGAACAGATCATCCCCATATCGAGATAGCCGACATCATGGATGAGACTGATCCGGCCGAGCGCCTGAGCCAGACATGAGAAGGCGCTCTCGATTCCAGCCTGCTGGTCGAGGGTCTTCGAATCTGTGCACCCCGCCGTTCCCCACGTCGGGAGACCATAGAACCGAGCAATGTCCCCATAGGCAGCTGTCATCAGACTCAACTCTGGGGCGCCCATGGAGAGGTTCCCCGTGGCCATATCCATAACCGAAGGAACCCCTCCGAGAACATAAGGTGTTCCCGGCCGTTTCAGTTGGGCAAGAACCAAACCCATGAGGGTTTCGGCATGCATCACAACGAGGGTGCCGGCCATGGTGACCGGACTCGTTCCACCCGCCTGATCCGCTGGTCCACCGATCACCGGCATTCCCAGTCCAGCGGTATAGAGGAGCTTTTGGGCAACTTCCTCCGGATAGACCAGCGGAGTGATCGGTTCTGGATAGGCCACGAGAAATGGCCGTTCCCTGAGTCGATCCATTCCCCCAGCGACCTCGGCCGCCATTTCGTAAACAATCTGATTTCCCCGAGGGGAGTAAGCAATAAAGACGATGGGCTTCCGTGTGTGGGTGACCACCGCCTCAAATTCATGGAGTTCGGCGGCGTGGGCCGGCACATCTTGAGAGGAGCCCATGGGCATGACCCAGTCAATGTTGGGGAGGGCATCAGCGATGAAAGCTCCCCGGGCGATGTCTTCGACTCTCGTTGGATGGATTTTATAGGTCAAGGCATCGCGTGTGTTGGGGCTGGCTGTCGAGGTTCCGAAATAGCTACTGCTTCCATCGAGTTCGAGTGCCCCGTTTCCGTCTCGATCATAGAGAACAAACCCCTTGGGGGCCAGGCGGAGGCACTCCTCAACGATTTGATGGGGCGTTTTAACGATCTCACCATCCAGCTGAGCTCCAGCTTTTTCGAGAAGGGTGAGCGCTTCCCTGCAGAGAATTTTGTAACCCGTCTTTTCGAGGACCTTGAGAGATGCTTGATGGATCTCATGGACCTGGCCTTGAGAGAGAATCGGAAAGATCGGGAGGTTTTGTGCCGTGACTGGAGACTTGACCAATAGACTCACCTCTTTCTGTTGAGGACACCGAGGATTTTTTCAATAACGTCAGCTCGCTTTGGCTCAGGAACGTGGGTCGCCATGATCTTTTTTGCCTCTTGGTTGAGGCGGTCATAGAGATCCAATTTTCCAGAATCTACCCACAGGTCGTATTGCCTTCGATCAAGGTGTTTGGGTTGGTACTGGGCGTTTCGCCAATTCTCGAGGGTGTGGTCATCCTCGATGAATCCCCCTTTGCTCGTTGCTCGCTCGATAGCGTCCATCGCGAGCGTCTTCTCATTGACCGGAATGCCCTCCATGAATCGGCGACACATGCCGATAATCTCATCCACCAAAATGACGAGCTCCATCGAAGAGGTCGTCCCAAACTCCAAGTACCCCACATCATGAACCAGGTTACTTCGGCTCAGCATGGCATTGTAGACGGAAAACATGGCTTCCAGACCCGCCTGTGCATCGAGGATCTTGGCATCACTCGCTCCAGCAAAGCCCCACGAGGGGAGTCGATATCGACGGGCCATGTCCGCCTGAGCGGCAGCGGTCAGGCTCCACTCGGGATTCCCGTAGCTCACAATGGCAGTTCTCATGTCGACAATCGAGGCGTTATATCCATAGAGGAAGGGGGCGCCTGGCCTCTCCAGCTGATGTATGACTAATCCTCCCAAACACTCTGCATTTCCCAAGGCCATCGCACCCGCCAGGGTGATTGGGGCTCCTCCTCCGGCGTTGGCACCAGATGGAAAAGCGACTGGGATCTCGTATCTGGCGCATCGGACCAGTTTCTGAATGGAGGATTCCGGAAAGATGAGGGGCGAGATCGGCTCCACGTAGTGGAGAAGAAAGGGCCTCTCCCGCAGTTGCACTTCCCCACCAGCGATATGCCCTGCCATTTCAACGATATCGTCCACATCGTCGCCGCTGTTCGCCGTGAAGACGATTGGCTTGTTCGTATTCAAAACCATCTCAGCGAATTCGTACAGATACATGTCCTCGCTCGGAACGTCATGGGGGCTTCCCATGGACATGACGAAATCGATATTGGGAAGGGCATCGCACAGTCTGGCCATACGTCCCACGTCCTCTCGGCGAACCTTTCGTCTCTCCCGCGTCTCCACCTCCACGGTGAAAAGGGTATCGGATCCGGTTCCGAAATAGGTCTTTCCCTCCTCGAGAAACAAGGCGCTCTGGCCTTTCTGATTCCAAAGAATGATCCTCTCTGGTGCTGTGTCCAGGGCCCGCTTCACAAGGGGACGGGGAATCTTGACCCGTTGGTTGTCGCCCATGAATGCGCCGGCTTCTTTCAAAACCTTTCGAGTCTCCTCATCCAATATGCGGACGCCAATGCCAGCGAGGATCTCCAAGCTTGCCAGGTGGATGGCGCTGATCTGCTGGTCTGACAAGACGCGAAGCTTTGGTCTCATCGTCATGATTTCAGACTTCTTCATCCGTAAACTCGATCTCAAAAGATGCGGCCCCCATAATGGGAACGCATGCAATCGGGAAGATTCAGGAATCTCTTATAGCAGAAAACAAAGCCCTTCGCAATTCTGGAATTTAGTTTTCTATTTTATATCATATGCTTAGGGCCTCTCGGAGAGGCATGGCAGAGAGAGTTTTTTTCGTTGACACGGATTCTACGCTGTCATATATTGCAGAGATTGCACGTGCCGGGATAGCTCAGTCGGTAGAGCAGGGGACTGAAAATCCCCGTGTCGGTGGTTCGATTCCGCCTCCCGGCATGTCTTGTATGAGGAGTCGGCCAAAGGGGGCCGACTCTTTTTTGTCGCTCGGTTTTCCGGAAAAGACCAGAGGCCGCTTTTGCTGAGCAAGCCTGGAGAAGCGGGGAGGTAATGAAGGGGTTGCCTATGGCGTTGGCTTGATTCTTTTCATCGTCCATTCGCCAGCCCTGGAACCTTGTGAATGTGTCAGACTCCAGGTGCCGAAACCCTGTGACTCGGAAAGGTTTCCTTTCATGGTTCCATGAAGACGGACATAGCTCGCCGTATCCGCGTAGCTGGTAAAGTCAGCCAGAAGCGTACGATGCTCGATTTTTCCTTTTAATTTGCATCTTAGTAGTCCAGGGCCGCTCTCGTGATCTCGAATCCTTCCAGAAAACTTGCCTGCGATCGAATAAGTATCCTTTCCGACTTCTATTCGCCGGAGTGCCATTTTGAGCGTTCCCCTTGTATCGCCGGTCATTTGGAGTTCCCAGATTTCGGCTTCCGTTCCGTTTGCATTTGAGTAGAACCAGCTCAGGACGAATAAGACGACAACCGGACCCATCCACTTTCGTTTGAAGCGATTCACGATTTCCCGGTACCTCCCTCTTTTGTCTTGATCGTACTTTCCTCTTTAGCAAATACCAGACCCAAAACGGTTGATTTGTCCTCACCTGCATCATTCATGATTCCTTTGGATTCGTGAATGAACACCTGCAACGAATTGAAATTCTTCGTGGCTTTTCAGGACAATACCCGACCACTCTCTCTCGCCCGCTCCCCTTCGGCCCTGCTCAGGGTCGCTCGAGCCCGCAGAGTCCCCAAGAGATGATTTTGACTCTGGCCTGATTTTTTGAGAGGAAAAATCAGGCCACCCACTGAGCCCCTTCGGGGCCATGCAATACAGATTTCACAACGAATCGCGTGGTGGTACCAAATCAATTGATACATGCGAAGCGTTGATGCTCTTGACCTGAATCGCCCTCTCAGCGATTCGGGTCGAAACTCAGAGATCTCAGTGTGCTCTGCGAGAGATGGAAACTGACTTGATGCACTTGCACGAGTCCTGAATGGAGGCCTGAAAAGGCACGAGTGCGAAGTCCTAGGGGCGTATTGTTATGGAGTGACTAGGGATTCATGAATAAACGGGCGAGGAATGTGAAACAGGAGGCAGGAGGACAAGAATCGGAATACCAAAGAGAAACTGCCGACTGGCTTTTAAGCCTCATCTCTGTGAGGCGTGCCATCCGAGGAGAGGCTGGCGACGGCCTGTTGTTCCATGACCTGGAAGAGATGCTGTCTCAGGTATTCTCTGTCATACTGCGACATCTCCCGGAATTGTATTCCCGCTTCGAACTTCCCGTCATCTCGCTCGAGAACGTGAACAACCTTCCCTTCGGACCGGATGATCTGAGGCTGGATGGTGATGGAAATCCCAAGTCCCTCTTCGGCGCTGAGACTGTAGAGGCTCTCGATCTTGGTTCCTCCCAAGCTGAGGTCGAGGGTCGAGGCAATGATCGGCTTGGGATAGAACTCAAGATGGTAAAGGACCGTATGGGAAATTTGAACTCTCGGGTAAACTCTCCTTTCCATAGTTCCCTCCTGGTCTTGGAGGCGTCTAAGTCCATTAAAGCACAGTCTCTGAGGAAGTCAAGGGATTTGTGAAGGCATAGGAATCTCGATTGATCGGTTGTGACCCGTTTTGGAAAAGCTGTGAAAAGTTTTTCTATTTGAGTGATGAATCCAAAACCTACGTTTTCCGAGAAACCGATGAAATCTCAAAGGCTTAGACCATTTGTTTGAATTGGTATTGGAATTGCTCAATGTTTCAAAGGGGTAAAGAAACGCATGATCGGAAAGCTCCTCATTGCCATCGTGGGCTTCATCTTCGGATGCGTCTCCATGCGGTTCTGGGAGGCATGGATGACGAGGCGGAAGTTGGACAAATGTCTCAAGGACATCATCGCGAGAAAGCTCAGGATCTCTCCAAGGGCCTACTTGTCGGCCAAGCCGGATTACCCCGAGGAGGCTGTGTCTTGTTTGCCCACGAATTCTTCCGACGAGCCGTGATTTCGGGTCAGTTCATCTTTTTTCTCGCTGGCGCCAGCCGAAGCCGTCTGAAAAGCCACGGTCCACCGAAGCCCGCCCAAATCCCAATCGAGAAGTAACGCGTAAAGTGAAAAACGAGATAAAGTGCTGATTCCTCCCCGGGAAAGAGTATTTTGAGTCCGAAGTATAATGCCAAGATGATCGTCCCACCGACGAGGAAGCGGGAGACTCGCTGCCAGAATGGCCCAGATGGGCTAAAAGAGATGTATTGTTTTGTCAATACCAGACCTACGCCGAAACCCGCGAGCGATGCGAGGGTCGAAGTGGTGTGCCTGGTTGGGTGAGGGAAAAGCAAGACCAGGGGCACGGCAAGGGCGAGTGTGACACCCGTTCCGAACCTCAGGCCGGCCAACCAGCGCTCAACTCTGAGGTGGGTGACTGAGTAAAGCCCTAACAGAAGGGTGCCAATCATCCAACCGGCTAACACATCTGTGGGAAAGTGCACGCCCAAATAGATCCGTGAGAAACCGATTACGAACATCAGTCCCAATGCCAGTATCCAGAACCAGGGTCTGCGCATCCAGATGGCCAGACTCCCCCAAACAATCACAGACGATTGGGCATGGCCACTGGGGAGTCCGCATCCCCAAGCATCCGAAAGCTTTACGGTCGGGTCGATCTGAAAGGGGCGGGGCTGGCAAAAAAGGTCCTTCAAGTTGGAGTTCATATAGCTGGAAAGGAGAAGAAAGATTGCCACGCGCCCACCGAGTCTGAAATCTACACACCAAATGAGTAAAGGCAAGAGAAGGAGGTAGAACATCTCAGTTCCCAGGAAAGTTATGATCCGGAAAACATCGTCGAGGACGGGCCCATGAAATTGCTGAATTTCGGTAATCAGATCAAGACCCCATTCTAAGATAGGATCCACCGGTCTTCCCTCTCCCTCCTAGGCGGAGGCTTACATTTTGTCCGGGTCCGTTAGGTAGCAGACTTTCCGAGGGATGTCAACCCAAAAGTCAGGACTTTCTCCGATTGATCCATCCATCCGAAGCTCAAGCGGTTCAAATTCCTTTGCGTCTGCCTTCAGAGTGTTTGGCCTGTCAATCCTGGACGAAGGGGAAAAGCGGTGTATTTGGCTGTTCGCAAAAAAGGCAGGTCGAAAATGACCTGCCTTTTTTATGGTCTCCACGGAGACCAAAACCGGTGGGTGAGAAACTGGGCGACGCGTTACCTCTGGACGCTGATCTGAGTCCCGTAAGCCTCATACCCTGTTGGTTCCCGGCTTGAATACTCGTTCTCTGGGAGATCCTCATACTCGGGAGGGTAGTGGTGCTCCACCCAGACTTTGCGCTTGACCCAATGGCCGGGATAAACCCGAGTCTCGTGGTGGCCCTTGACCCAATATCCATTTTCATAGTGGCCGGGGATCCACACCTTCACCCGTCTCTCGGGAACCCACTCCTTACGGATTTCCCAGTGACCCGAGGGCTCGTACACGACCGGTGGGGGGTAATGGCCATGTTTCTTGTAGACCCCATGGGGAGGTATCACCGGTGAGAACTTGCCATGCTCAAATAGATTATAGAGGGTTACCGCGCCCAGTCCGATCGCAAACCCCTGCCAGCGTCCTCGGCCAAGGTCTCCTGCAAAAGAGGCAGACGAGAGCGCAAACACCATGACGACAACCAGTCCCGTCACAATCCATCGTTTCATCATTGATCACCCCTTTCTCGGGCAGTTACTGACATTCGAAGATAGTTTTTTCCGGTTTCAAAGTTCTTCGCGATGATGGAGAGCAAGCGGTGTGCCAAAAGGAGGGATTTTTGTAGCCAATTGATATTACAACGTATTTTGGTCTGATCAACCTGGAAAGGCCGGTTTTCTTCACCTCGCCTCTCGACAGAATTGTCGATGCATTTTTCTATAATCACATTTAATTTCAGATACTTAAAGGCGGTTCGACGGAAATCGGCGATCTCGACGATTTTGTCGAAACGTTCGATCGGGCTTACTGACTCCTCGGTTTTTCGGCCAGGGTGACGTCAACACTCTGGAATTTTCCCTCACGCAAAATCCGCAGTGATACCTGATCCCCAGGCCGTTGGTCTCGGATGCTTCGGATGAGATCATCCGAGGATGAGACCTTCTTTCCAGCGATTTCCACGATCACATCGCCCCCAACGAGGATTCGGGAGTTACCCACGAGAACCTGTCTCGTCCCTCCACGGAGACCGGCCTGATCTGCCGGACCGCCTCGAACGACTTCGGCGATAACAGCACCCCGCTCGACTTTGAGACCAAGGGCCTTCGCAAACTCTGGGATCAGTGGATATACCGTCGCACCGATCCAAGGATACGAAACCCGTCCCTTGGCAATCAGCTCCGGAAGGAATCGCCTGACGGTATTGACTGGGATCGCAAACCCGATTCCAACACTCGTGCCTGTCGGACTGATGATGGCTGTATTGATACCGATGATCTTCCCTTTTGAGTCGAGGAGCGGTCCACCGGAGTTTCCGGGGTTAATCGATGCATCAGTTTGAATGATGTCTTCGATGAGTATCCCCCCCTGTGAACGGATACTCCGCCCCAGGGAGCTGATAATCCCAGTCGTAAGTGTCTGGCCAAGTCCAAATGGATTTCCAATGGCCAAGACCTTCTGGCCGACCTGGAGGTCTGATGAGTCTCCGAGGGGGATGACGGTGAGTCTCTCCTCGGGCGCATCGATCTTGATAACGGCGAGGTCATTATCTGGATCGGCACCCACCAACTTGGCAGGCCACTTACTGCCGTCGCTCAAGGTAACTTCCAGCTTGCTGGAATCCCGGATGACGTGATGATTCGTCAAGATATGTCCTTCGGTATCGATAATCGATCCTGACCCAGCCCCCTCCCTGGGAACTGGATTCAGAAAGAAATCCCGCTCAACTGTGGTACTCGTGATGTTGACGACTCCTGGTCCAACCCGGCCATAAATGGCAATGTTGTTTTCTTCATCTTCGGTCTTGGCCGTTCCGATGGTGTGTCCGATTAACACAAACATGATTACCAAAGTTGCCACGGCGAATCTATCTTTTCTGCCTTTTTCCATCTCTAAACCCCCGATATTTTGTTTTCGGTCATCTGCACGCGATTTTCGGCCATGATTCAGATGATGAAGCATCCCCTCACGGTTCTCGAGGAAAAGGCTCTGGAGGTGGAACGATTCCCTCACTCAGTTGGTTCAAATAGGTAAGGAGATCGCCTAAATCCCGATCTGAGAGTTTCCACCTCGGCATGACTGGGTCCAGACTTTTTCCCGCCGCATTGATGCCCTCGGTGATGGCCCTTTTGATCAGCTCATCGCTGTATCTAGGGTGAGTGTCGGTCTTTCCGCTGTGTACATGTTCTTCTTTTACCAGAGAATCGTAGCGAATATCAGGGGCCATCTTCAAACTCGGCCAGATGACATATCCTCCTTTGCCCTCAGCACCGTGACATGCTACACATCCGATCCTTCTGGGGTTGAGCCATTCAGGCCCCTCCTCAAATGGGATCTCCACACCTTCCTGGTTGGTTCTGATGTAGTAGATCGCCTCGCCGTTGCTTCGGTAGGGATTTTGGGATCGAGCGATGACCCGCGGTGTTAGCATCGACAGAATAGAAATAAGTGTCACGGCAATCGCTTTCATCATGATCAGCTTGGATTCTGTTTTCGGACCAGATTTCATGGGCTACAGTAAGACTCGCTCGTGAGAGAGTTTAGCACAAATCCCTGAGTTCGGGCATCGAAGACTGCCCTGCGGCGCTTCGAACTCTTGGATCGTAAGCCTGAGTGAGGTATGAACAAATGAGTTGATCGGAGAGTATCTTCTTTGCATTCATATCTCCGTCGCCTTGACAAGCTCGCCTTCCGTTTGCTATATAGATGCTAATACAGGGTTGATATGTGATGTATCGGTGAGGATCGGCAGCCTTGCTTAGGACCAAACCCAGCAAAACATTTTTGGCGACCCTCATCCTTGTTTTCGCTCTCTCATTCGCCTTCTGTGCTTTTCACCTCAGTGATAGTAGAGCGGATGGCGATGAGGGCCATCATGAAGAGGGATTTCTCTGCACTCTGGGGTTAGATAATTTTGTTCCATCAGAGGATCAGAGCTCGTCTCTCATTGATATGACATCCTTCTTGACCTCAATTCCCCAAGTCTTGGAACCAAATCTTCCTATCCTTTCAGCTTCCATTCTTAAGATTCCGAAGCCTGCCTAATCGTTGTCTACCCTCGAATCCGTACTTTGTTGCTTCGTTGTCGAGGAATAACAACATGGACCCTCATACCTCAACAAAGGATGGTTTTCACCCGGGTTGGTCTGGCGTCGAAAATTGATTCCCAATAATGGGCGGAAACCTCATTAGACAATCTTAACATGATCGTCTGCGGCTTTATTTATTAATTGCTATTGGTTACTCGTCTCAAACCCGATGGAAGTCTGATCATCGAGACCCGATCTGGAACTCCTAGGTTAGGTCCGTGAGTTGAAAACCAAAACGTAACGGAGGATAGCCATGAA
>CAYFYO010000031.1:0-39650 GCA_964347335.1 uncultured Thermodesulfobacteriota bacterium | reverse complement strand
GTTACCATCCCGAACACGGAAGTTAAGCCCTCCAGCGCCGATGGTACTGCTCTAGAGATGGAGTGGGAGAGTAGGTCGTTGCCGGAAAACTCTAAAAAAAAGCTCCCTCGCCGAGAGGGGGCTTTCTTTATTTCGAAGGTCCTCAGCGTTTCATCGCTCGTCCTAGATCCCAATCGGGAGTTCCCACCGGTGGCGTCCGCGGTCCGTGGCCTGTCGTCGGTTGTAACAACTGACGACTGACAACGGACAACTGACATCAGGTTAATTTGACCTATCTCGGAATTTCCATTATCCTTAATGTCATCAAAGACAGCAGCAGGAGCCGGCAATGGAAATTCTCTCTCTCCCCTCCGCCCTCGCATTTACCATGAACGTGACACTCTGTCTCATCGTTCTTTCCAGCAATCCGAACAACATTGCCAATCGCCTCTTTGCGTGCTTTGTCCTCGCATTTGCCACATGGAATGTGGGGGAATTCATCATGATCAACAGCCAGACCACCGAGGTTGCGGTTTTGGGAGTGAAAATTGTCTTTGCCGGGATCTCTTTCATTCCGGTTTTCTTCCTCCATTTTTCTGATGTATTTCCCATAAAGCAGAACGCCGCCATTGGGAGGAGGACATTTCTTATCATCTATCTTGTTCCTGTGGCCATTTTGGCGAGTTTCTACTGGTTTTTTCAAATCGACATTCACCGGCTGAAGGAGTTGAGAAACGTTTTCTATTACGGCTTTGAATTTCGAAGGCCCGTCGTTTTTGTGGCGTTCTTTTCCGCGATCATGGTCCTCTCGGGGGTCTATATTGCCTGGGGGATCAGGAACCTGCTCCAGTCTCTTCGCAAGACGAGGCTGACTCAGCAAAAACTCCAGATTCAGTACCTGATTTTCGGTATCGTGGCAATGGCCCTCGCAGGAACCCTCATTAGCGTCATCGATTACCTTTTCAGACTCGATTGGCCGGTTTTCTTCTTGGCAAGCCTCTATTCGATTCTGATAAGCCTGTTTTTCGCCGTTGCTTTGATCAAATACCGCCTTCTGGATATTCATATCCTCATACGAGGTGGAATCGTCTATTCTTTCTTATCCGGTCTGGTTTTGGCGGTCTATGTTCTTCTGATCAAGAACATTGGTGAAATGATCTCCCAGACCTACCCGATTCGATCGCTTCTCGTGGAAAGTGGCTTAATCGTTGCTCTCGTCTATTTGCTGAGACCCTTTCAGAGAAAGGCGGAGGATTTCATCGACCGACTCTTCTACATGGAACGCTTTCAATACCGGAGGGAACTCCTTGGATTTAGCCGAAATATCCTCGACCTCGTGGACATGGAGGCGCTCCTAGAAACCATCGGCCGGTCCGTTGCGAAGACATTTCATGTTGACAAAATCTCTATTCTTCTCCGGGATCGAGAGACCAACGAATACAGAACAGCCTATCAGACGGGTCCTGGAAAAACGTGGATCCTGCCGGGGAATGAGGAGTTGATCCGAAGGATGATAGCCACAGAAAAATCCCATGAGCTTGAAGAATACCTTGCATATGACCAAGAGGTTGGTTCGACCCTCATGGCCATCCTGGATGATGGCTTTCAAATTGTCGTTCCTCTGGTTATGAAACAGAGCCCCCCTGGATTGATGCTCCTGGGCAAGAAGCTCTCTCAGAAGGATTTCACTCACGAGGAGCTCGAATTCTTGGACGGCTTTTCCATCCAGATCTCTCTCGCCATCTCTCGGGGATTGATCCATCGGGACATGATCTTGAAGGACAGACAGATCATGCAGTCTGAAAAGCTAGCCAGCCTAGGTCAACTCGCGGCTGGAATTGGCCATGAAATCAGAAATCCCCTCGGAATCATCTCGGGTTCTGCCGAGACCCTCTTGAAACAGGATGATCCGAAAACCCAACGGGAAATGGTCGAATACATCGTGGAGGAGTCTGAACGGATCAACTCGATGATCACGAACTTTCTCAACTTTGCCAAACCTAAGGATCCAAAGCTTCGGAACTGTGACCTCGCGGACCTTTTGTCGAGAACGCTCCAGCTCATAACCCCCCAAGCGAGAAACCACAACGTCGACATTGTCAGTGCCATTCCAAATGAGCCTCTTCTCGTCAGGATCGATCCTGAGCAGATCCAGCAGGCAATCATGAATATCGCCTTGAATGCCCTCGAAGCCATGCCCCGAGGCGGGAGTTGTAAAGTGGCCCTCTCGAAAAATGGAAAAGATCGGGTGATGATCCGGTTGAGCGATACCGGCCCTGGAATCTCGGAGGAGAACATTCCCAAGATTTTCGACCCATTCTTCTCGACCAAGGATAAGGGAACCGGGCTGGGCCTGTCTATTGCTCATACCATTGTTGAGAAGCATGGTGGCACCATCTCCGTGAGTGCCAGGCCTGAAAAAGGCACGACTTTTGTCATTAACCTTCCCTATGATTTCGGGGATGGGCATGAGAAAGAAACGGATTCTCATTGCTGAAGACGAGGCCAAGATGCGCCGAGTCCTGGAGCTGAATCTTCGGGACCGGTACGATCTTGATTTCGCCGTCGATGGACAGGAGGCAATGGCCTTGATCGGGGCAAAGCCGATCGATCTTGTACTAACGGACATGAAAATGCCGGTGAAGGACGGCATCGCGCTACTTCACGAGGTGAAGAAGATGAAGCCGGGTATTCCTGTGATCCTCGTAACGGCATATGGAACCGTTCAGTCGGCTGTCAAGGCCATGAGGGAAGGTGCCTATGACTACATCCTCAAGCCGTTGAAGATGGCACAAATGGAGATGGTCATCGAAAAAGCCCTGGCTCACGCCGATTTAGTAAGGGAAAATCGTTATTTGAGGGCGGAACTCAAACGATCCTACGGTCTGGATAGCATCATTTCAGTGGATCCAAAGGTCCTTGAAATCCTCGATCTCGTCCGGCAGATTGCCAATAGCAAAGCCACGGTACTGTTGGAAGGGGAAAGTGGTACGGGCAAGGAACTCATCGCGCGGGCTCTGCACGCCTCCAGTCAGCGGGCTTCAGGTCCATTCATGGTGATCAACTGCTCTGCCATCCCGAGAGAACTTCTCGAGAGCGAGCTTTTCGGTCATGAGAAAGGGGCATTCACCGGAGCCTCAAGAATGAAAATTGGGAGCTTCGAGATGGCCCACGACGGCACCTTATTTCTCGACGAGATTGGAGAGATGCCGAAGGAGTTACAGGCCAAGATTCTGAGAGCCCTTGAGGGACAAGGTTTCATGAGAGTGGGCGGGGTGGAGAGTATTGAGGTCGACACCAGAGTGGTCACGGCGACCAATAAGAGCCTCAAAGAGGCCGCAAGAGCAGGGACGTTTCGTGAAGACCTATACTATAGACTTAACGTGGTGACCCTCCGGTTACCCTCCCTGCGGGAGAGAAAAGAAGACATTCTTCCATTGGTCCGGCACTTCTTGCAGAAACATCGTGAGGAGTCGAGTGGGAGGGACCTGGAGTTGTCTAAGGAGGCCCTCGCCCTTTTGAAGCGGTATGATTGGCCAGGAAATGTGCGGGAGTTGGAAAATTGCGTCGTTCGGGCAATGGTTCTAGCCAAATCCGATGTTATCCAGATCCAGGATCTCCCCCCTGAGATCCGCGGCGGGGAGCCTTATATTCCCGAAGGAGGGGTCCGAACGTGGAAAGAGCTGAAGGCCGCCAAAAAAGCGGCGAGAGAGAGAACGGCAGAGGAGCTCGAGCGCAGCTTTGTCGAGGGGTCTCTGCGGAGAAACATGGGAAATATTAGCCGAAGCGCTCAGGAGATCGGGATGGACCGCAGACAACTCCAGAACATGATCCGGAAGTACCGAATAAATCCCCAAGATTATCAATGAAGATCATGAACTCATGGAGAACTGGAGTCGTGGAATCTCGAACATCTCTTGTCTTAGAGATTTTTTCAGCACTCCAATACGCCAACGCTCCACGACTGTATCACTCCAGTACTCCAATACTCCAGTTCTTTGATTCCAATCCACTTTCGGTGTAGATCAAAGCGACGTTCTCTCGGCGCGAATTCTCTGCTGTTAAACTGCGAAGAATAGCAAGATTAATGCGATGAAATGGTTCGCATCTTAGGGATTGGCTGGTGTCTCCTCTGCAAGGTTGCGAATGATATGTTCGCACTTTCCCCTTTCCTAACAAGCTGAGTACCGGTCGGTGGAAAAAGAAGAAAGTTAGTAACTTATTGAAAAGAGGCCGCTTTTGAGGGCCTCTTTTCTGTTGGAAAATGGTACAGAATTTGCGTCATCGTATAGAAAAACATCGGAATTGTGGAAAGTGGGAGTGAGATCATATGTGGCAAGGATGGGTCACCGGGGCTTTGGGAATCTGGCTGATCATTGCGTCTTTTGTCACCCATGGCAATGTATTCAATGAATTGGGCGTGGGAGTTGTTGTGGCTGTCATGGGTTTCTGGGCAGCAGTTAAGTAAGTTGGCGCCCACCAGGTGATTCGGGAGGGAGAGATGAACTTCTCAAAGCAGATTAAGGACTTTACGTCCCAACAGGCGTCAAGGATGATCGTTGAACTCCTTGATCGGGTCACGGACAAGCGTCTCGTTCAGTTGACGTACCTCGGAGAAAAGCTCACCAACGACGAAGAGGTGTTGGGCTCAATCAGGGCCGTTCGCAATATGCTTGAGAGCCCGGACCACTCGACCAAGGTGCTATTCAGAAAGGTCCTGGGATTTCTGCCGAAAGAGAACCGAGTCAAGATTTTCCATACCCTTTTCAATAATGCCTGGTTCACCGGGGGCAAAAAACGGGATTTTTGCGAGCAGAACTACGGTTTCCGACCGCCCTTCATCATGATCCTGAGCCCTACGTGGCGATGCAACCTGAAGTGCGCCGGATGCTATACGCTCGGATATCATCGCCATCCGGGACTCGAGTACGACTTGGTCAAAAGAATTCTGAGGGAAGCCCAAGAGTTGGGCATCTACTTCGTCACGATACTGGGTGGGGAGCCCTTCATGTATCCTCACCTCTTCCAAATGCTGGAGGATCACCCCAATATCTTCTTTCAAGTCTACACGAACGGAACCCTTATGGATCGAGAGAAAGCGGAGCGAGTCGCCGAACTCGGAAATGCGGCGATTGTCGTGAGCTGTGAAGGGTATGAGGAGGAGACCGACCGGTGGCGTGGAGACGGTGTATTTAGGAAGATTATGGACGCCATGGACTATATCAGGGAGGCCCGGGTCATCCTAGGTTCATCGGCGACCGTGACAAAGTACAATGTGGAGACGGTCGGCTCGGATGAGTTCATTGACCGGCTCGTCGAAAAGGGTGTGGTCGCTCAGATGTATTTTCTCTACCTTCCTGTCAACGGCCAAGGGGACATCAATCTCATGGTAACCCCAGAGCAGCGGGATTTTCTGCGACGACAGGTGATACGGTTCAGAAGAGAGAAGCCCCTCTTCGTGCTTGACTTTTGGAACGACGGTCCCCATGTGGAAGGATGCATTGCTGGAGGCAGGCGGTATTTCCACATCAATGCGAATGGCGATGTGGAGCCCTGTGTATACACCCATATTGCTCAACATAACATTCGTGATGTTAGCCTGCTTGAAGCCCTGGATAGCAAACTGTTCCGATGTATCCGGAATCGGCAGCCTCACAACGCAAACCACCTCCGTCCCTGCATGATCATTGACAATCCCCATATCTATCGGGAGGTGATCGAAGATTCAGGAGCCTATTTTACTCATCCCGGGGCTGAAGAGGTCGTTACCGAGATGGCGAGAGAGATGGATGACTACGCCGATCGATTCGGAGCCTTCGCCGATAAGGTATGGGAGGAGGAATACCTGAACCAAACCCAATAAAGAAAATCAAGGTTAAGGGATAGAGGTTCCTTTCTGCACCTGTCCTCGTTTTGCATTTTCCCTTTCGGCTTTTCCCCCTTACCCTCGTTCTCAGAGCTCTCTTTTCCAGTATTTCCAGAAGCTTCACACAAATTTTTCGACAACGACATGCGCAAAGGAAGGAGAAAGCCGCGCCTTCAGAGTGCGGAATCCCGCCAACGGCGGGAATCGGTTCATCGCGTGAGCCTGGGACCGAAGGGACAGAAGGCTCCCATTTGACGATATTGAGAATATCTTGAGAAATCTGTAACCGGTGAGATATATCCCTGGGAGGAGGAACTCCAGAAGATATGCCTTTTGACAAGAGGTCGCGATAGAAGGAAGCCCGAGATTTTCTGGATTGTGAAAAGGGCAGGGGTGTGTTATCAAATCGTATCTCCATGAGGAAGGAACGTGGGGGCAATGCAAATGCTTCTCACTCCAGGTGCAGAGCTGGAAGCGCGGATCGACAGATTTCAAAAGGCGATGGAGAAAAAGGGGCTTGATGGCGCAATCATTTCCCAAAACGTGGACCTATTCTACTTCTCCGGGACAACCCAGCGATCGGTTCTCTATGTTCCCCGGGAGGGTTCCCCGGTTTTGATGGTGCAGAAGAGCCTCGAGAGAGCGAGGAAAGAATCGGCCCTTGATCTTATTGAGCCGATGGTCGTGACTCAGGACATTCCGAGGATTCTCAAGAGACACGGGTTTGATTCTCTAAACGCAGTGGGCCTGGAATTTGATGTTCTACCGGTTGACCATTACTTGCGACTTCAAAGAGTCTTCCCGAATGTTTCTTTCTCGGACGTCTCCTTTCTCATTCGTCAGTTGCGGATGGTAAAGACCTCTTTTGAGATCGAGCAGATCAAGGAAGGGATCAGCGTTATAGAGCGAAGTCTTCAAAAAGCTCGAGAGATTATCCGAGTAGGTTTGAAAGAGATCGAGGTGGACGGTCTATTGCTCAGTCTCGCACGGGGCCACGGGGATCAGGGAAGACTTCGGATGAGAGGATGGAACCAGGAGATGTTCCACTGCCATGTGTTCTGTGGAAAAACAGCCACCCTAGCGTCATTTACGGAAACGCCAATTGGCGGTCTGGGGACGACGCCGGCCATCGCCCAGGGAGCAGGGCACAACCGAATCAAACGGAACGAGCCCATTCTCCTGGATCTTGGGGTTGGCATCAATGGGTATGTGGCAGATCTGACGCGCACTTTCGTGATCGGAGAATTGTCGGCAAGATTTTATCGAGGCTACCAGGTGCTTCAAGAGGTACAGGCCCTCGTTGAGGCCGAAGCTCGGCCTGGGTTTGCTTGCTCACAACTCTACCAAGAAGCCGTGAGACTTGCAGAGGGCAGAGGTTTCGGTGCGTATTTCATGGGCTTTGGGGAAGGGAAGGTTAGCTTCCTTGGCCACGGCCTGGGACTGGAGATTGATGAGCTTCCGGTTTTGGCCAAACGATACCACTCCTCTCTCAAACAAGGGATGGTCTTTGCTCTGGAACCGAAGATGGTCTTTCCAGAAGAGGGAGCGATCGGCCTCGAAGACGACTACCTTGTCACTTCCCGCGGGCTGACGAAGCTGAGTCATTTTGACAATGGGATTATTCATTTGTAAGAGAAAGGCAGGAGTCAGGGGTCAGAAGTCAAAAAGTCAGGAATCAGAAGTCAGGAGTCAGAACTCAGAATAAGAAGAGATCCCGTCGGAAACTATCGAGATCGGTCATCTAGATCTCTTGAGCCTGATGAACGAGATTTGCTATCGCCAAACGCTGACTGGAGATCTGACTATGCACGTATAAGCCAATTGAGGATTGGGTTGGAAGAGGTGAGCGGGCTCTTTGATGGTTTTTCTGCGTCTATTCTGACTCCTGACTTCTAGCTTCTAAATGCTCCAGTTCCTATAGGGTCTTATGAACGGCAACACTGCGCGCAAAAGGAGGTCCCTAAGGGATGAACAAAGTCATGACGATGAAACAGGCAATCGAACGGTTCGTGAATGATGGCGACTCCGTGGCCATGGGAATGGCTCTTGAACCCCTGATTCCCTTTTCCGCGGGACACGAGATCATTCGTCAAGGGAAGCGTGACCTCACATTGATCGGCCCAATTTCGGATATTCTCTTTGATCAGATGGTGGGAGCGGGATGCGTGTCAAAGATGGTCATGGCCTGGGCTGGAAATGTCATCATGGGAGTCGGTTACAATCTGCGTCGGGCAGTGGAGGGAGGAATTCCCAGGGAGGTCGAAATGGAGGACCTCACCAATTTCAGTGTCTGTTTGGCCCTAAACGCTGGGGCTTTAGGGATCCCTTTCTTCCCGACGAAGACCCTTCTGGGTACCGACATGTTCCGATACAATCCGAGGATCAAGGAGATGGTTTGCCCTTACACGGGAGAGAGGCTTGCCCTCGTGCCAGCGCTGATGCCCGACGTCACCATTGTCCATGCTCAGCGTGCAGATAGGCACGGCAATACACAAATCTGGGGAAGTGTGGGGGTGAGCAAAGAGGCGTGCTTCGCCGGCCACAGGGTGATTGTCTCAGTTGAAGAGATCGTGGATCGGGAAGTCATCGTGAGCGATCCAAATCGGACGCTGATCCCTGGGGTTGTGGTCAGTGGGGTTGTCCACGAGCCCTGGGGTGCCCATCCCTCGGCCGTTCAGGGTTACTATGACAGGGATCATGAGCACTACATGAGATATCACGAAGAGACTCGAACAGAAGAGGGGGGTCGTAAGTGGCTCGAACATTGGGTCATCAGGGTGAAAGACCGTTCACAGTACATAGACAGGGTAGGAGAAAGGGGCCTCCGACGCCTGCGAGTGAGCCGGTCTCGCAAAGCCATGCCCGTGGAATATGGATATTAAAAGCCTTGAAGAGAGACTCACGGCGTATTCGAAGGAATTGCCCTGCCCGGGTTGGAAGGTCTCAGGAGACGCTGTCAGTCGTCGCAGCGAACCACGGACAACGGACCAAAAACAACGATTTTGTGCAAAGCCTCATGACGATGCTTTTCAAAGGCCTCTTTGACGACGATAGGAAATGCTGAGATGTGGGAGAATCTTTCATGACCGACTATACGAGATCTGAATTGATGGTTGTGGCAGGAGCAAGAGAGATCAAAGACGGAGAGATCGTCTTCGTTGGGATGCGACTTCCGCTCCTGGCTTTCCAGCTGGCGGAGGCGACTCACGCCCCGAATGCGCAGGGTATTTTTGAAAACGGAGTTCTTCGTGATCGCCCTGCCGCAAAACCGCTTTTTACAATGGGAGATGCCCCGTGTATCGAGGGTGCCGTGTGGGCCACGACGATGCTGGATATTATGACGCTTCTTCAAAAGGGAAGAGTCGACCTTGGGTTCATCGGGGGAGCAGAGATCGATTGTTTCGGCAATCTCAATACGAGCTACATCGGCGGGAGGGAGAGGGTGCAGGTTCGTTTGCCAGGAAGCGGTGGGGGGAGTGATATCGCCTCTCTTGCGCAACGGCTCGTCATTATCATGAATCATGAGCGACGCAGGTTTGTCGAGAAGGTTTCCTACGTGACATCCCCCGGATATGGCGAGGGCGGGGGATGGCGAGAGCAGACGGGACTCAAGGGTGGTGGCCCGATAGCGGTCATCACGACGCTAGGGATCTTACGGTTTGATCCAGAAACAAAGGAGATGTTTCTTCATTCTCTCCACCCCGGCGTCAGTCTTCAAGAAGTCAAGGAGGCTACAGGATGGCCTCTGAAAGTGGCGGCGGATCTTCAAGAGACAGCGACTCCCGCCCTTGAGGAATTGAGAATCATTCGGAAATACGATCCGAACGGCTTTTGGACGAATCGCTGAAGGCCTTGTTAACGGGGTGATGGACTCACGAATATCTGGTCTCAAAACTCATTTGTGAAAACACAGCAAAACTGATCGTATATACGAAGATGTCAAAATTCAAAATTCGAAGCGCGGGCGAAGCGTCCCGAAAGGGACCATTTCGAAATCCAAAACAATATCAAAATTCAAATTCTCCAATTCTCTAAACATGTTTGGCATTCTGGTCATTTGATATTCGGATTTGTTTGCCGCCTCGGGCGGGATATTCGGTTTTCGGGTTTAAAATGTCGGTTTTGAGGAGACCATGGGATCGGGTGAATGATGCAAGTCATTCGTGAGACACTACACTCGGTCCGTGGGGCTGAGGAGATGCCACGGTGGATCAGGACCGCGGACGAAAAGAGTTGACAGGGGACGCAACCTTTGCTAACAAGAATGAGGGAGCGAAGAGTGGGAGCTGAAAATAGGAAGCATCCTCGATTCAAAACGAAAATCCCGATCCGATTCAATTTGAATCCGAACTATCATGTTGTGCCCACAATCAGGAAGATGGGCGTGGGAGGAACCCTTCGCAACGTTTCGTCTGAAGGCCTTTTGATCGATTCCCGGCTGGACCTCATCGATGTATGCCAGATTTTTCCCGAAGATATGGACGATGGTTCCCCCTTCGAACTGGAGGTGTTGCTTACAGATTCCAGGGATAGAAGGTACGTAATACGCGGATCGGTGCGATGGTATCGGGTGAGCGAACCGGCCAGGAATGTCCGTCACTTTCAGGCAGGTCTGTCCGTGAGCGATGGAGAGAGTCTTGCCGTCGCCAGGAGCATCGTCCGATCGATCAACCGGTCGGCGATGAGCTGATCAGGAAATAACAATTGACAGGCGGCAAAAAGTCCGGTTGGCGGTTCACAGGGATCAGAGACCGAAAGGCAGTCGTCAGGAGCCGGCAGTCAGAAGTCAGAATAGAGAAGCGAGAATGAGAAATTAGGAACCACCGAGATCAGAACGAGATAAGAGAGAGGAGCGGAAGGACCGGCAAAGAGTGACCGAAAACTGACCCCTGATCTCCGGCAACTGGTTTGATCCCTGACAACTGGTTGTCTGGGAGTTTGCGATGAACCGAAAGACGGCATGGGTCCTGACGGTCATGTCGGCAACGATACTCTTGGGAGGAGGTATGGTTATGGGGTTTGAAGTGGAGAGCTCTGCCTTCGACCCTTCTGGGGTGATTCCAAAGAAGAATACCTGTGATGGGCCCGATCTCTCACCCGCTCTGGAGTGGACGGGTGTTCCAGAAGGGACGAGGGCGTTCGCTCTGATCTGTGACGACCCTGACGCGCCTATGGGCACCTGGGTCCACTGGGTTCTGTTTAATCTTCCGGGGGATGTGACCAGCCTCCCAGAGGGGATTCCCACCACAGAGACAATTGAACAAGGTGCTGCTCAGGGGACCAACGATTTTGGAAGGATTGGATATGGAGGGCCGTGTCCACCGCCGGGTAAGCCTCACCGGTACTTTTTCAGGCTTTACGCCCTCAAGGATAAGATCGCGCTTTCTCCTGGTGCCAGAAAGGACGACCTGCTGAAGGCCATGGAGAATCACATCCTCGGGCAGGCTGAGCTCATGGGAAAGTACGGAAGGTAGGTCAATCCGTTAAGTTCTCGGTTTTTGTGAGAGCTCGATGAGCACCCCGCCCGTTCCCTTTGGATGGAGGAAGGCCACTCTTGTGTGATGAGCGCCCGGGCGGGGATCCTTGTCGATAAGATGAGCTCCCCTGTTGATGAGCGTTTTGACCTCGCGGTCAATATCCTCCACTTCAAAACAGACGTGGTGGATCCCAGGCCCCTTGGTCTCGAGGAACTTGACGAGGGGAGAATCATCGGCCGTGGGCTCGACGAGTTCGATATTTGTTTCGCCAATGGGAAAGAATCCCACCTTGGTTTTCTGTTCCTTGACGACCTCAACGTTCTCCAGCTGAAGGCCCAGCATGTCCCGATAGAATTTTGCCGCTTCCTCGAGATTGTGAACGGCAATGGCAATGTGATCAAGTCTCTTGATCATAATCCCCTCCGGTTCAGCTGTCAGTGGTCTGTGGTCAGTCGTCAGTTGCTGCAACGGACCACAGACAATGGACGACAGACATCTCCTATTGCCTTGGTTTGATGTTCTCCCGGATATATTTGATGATATCTTCTGTATAGGTTCCCGGTTGGAATATCTCCTTGATCCCAGCCTTTTTCAGCGGGGTGATGTCGTCAAAGGGAATGATACCGCCCCCAACGACGGTGATGTCCTCGGCTTTCTTCTCCTTCAACAACTCGGTGACCCGAGGAAAGAGTGTCATATGAGCTCCGGAGAGACAACTCAATCCGATGACATCGACGTCTTCTTGGATTGCAGCATTGACAATCTGTTCAGGAGTCTGGCGGATTCCCGTATATACAACCTCCATCCCTGCATCTCTGAGAGCCCTCGCAATTACTTTGGCGCCTCGGTCATGCCCATCAAGACCTGGCTTCCCAATCAGTACTCGAATCTTCCTTCTAGTCATGGCTTAAGCCCTCTCCTCATACTCTCCGAAGACGAGTCGTAGCGTATCAGATATCTCACCCACGGTTGCGTAAGATTTGACAGCGGCCATAATGGGAGGAACTACGTTTTCTGTGGTCTCGGCCGCGTGCTTAATCGCCGCAAGCGCCCCGTCAACACGGCTCTGATCCCTCTCTTTCTTGACCCGGTGGAGTTTCTCCTTCTGTCTTCTCTCGATCTCCGGATCGATGCGAAGGATATCCTTTAGTGGCGGCTCCTCCATCTTGAAGTCATTGACTCCCACGACTGTTATGGTTTTGGTTTCAACGTCTCTTTGATATTGGTAGGCGCTCTCGGCAATCTCCCGCTGCATGTAGCCGGATTCAATCGCCTTGACGGCACCCCCCATGGCATCGACTTTTTCGATATATGAGGCGGCCCTTGCTTCAATCTCATCGGTGAGTGCCTCAATGGTGTAAGACCCGGCCAAGGGGTCTATGACGTCAGCGACGCCAGTTTCGTGGGCAATGACCTGTTGGGTTCTCAGGGCAAGGCGAACGGCCGACTCCGAGGGTAGAGCTAGCGCCTCATCCTTGGAGTTGGTGTGGAGTGATTGCGTTCCGCCGAGCACGGCGGCAAGAGCCTGGAAGGCGACGCGAGCCACGTTGTTGTCTGGCTGCTGGAGCGTGAGTGTTGATCCCGCCGTCTGGGTATGAAAACGAAGCATGCATGAGACGGGTTTCCCGGCACCGAACCGCTGCTTCATTATTTTTGCCCAAAGCCGCCTGGCGGCACGAAATTTGGCGATTTCCTCGAGAAAGTTGTTGTGACAATTGAAAAAGAACGACAGGCGCTTCGCAAAATCGTCCACATTGAGTCCGGCATCGATAGCGGCCTGGACATAGGCAATCGCATTTGCGAGTGTAAAGGCAACCTCTTGCACCGCCGAGCAACCGGCCTCTCTCATGTGGTAACCGCTGATGCTGATCGTGTTCCATTGAGGAACATGGTCTTTGCAGAAGGAAGAAATATCTGTGATGATACGCATGGATGGACGGGGAGGGAATATGTGAGTTCCTCGGGCGACATATTCCTTCAGAATGTCGTTCTGGATTGTTCCCCTGAGCCCCTCTATCTCGATCCCCTGCTTCTCTGCAACTGTCAGGTACATGGCGAGCAGGATAACGGCAGTCGCATTTATGGTCATGGATGTGCTTACTTTATCCAAGGGGATACCGTCGAACAGGGTCTCCACATCCGCCAAAGAGTCGATGGCCACACCGACCTTTCCTACCTCCCCGGAGGCCATGGAATGGTCAGAGTCATATCCGATTTGGGTCGGGAGGTCAAAAGCGACGCTCAACCCTGTCTGGCCATGTTCCAAAAGGTATTTATACCGTTTGTTCGTTTCCTCGGCAGTGGCAAATCCAGAGTATTGCCTCATGGTCCAGAATCGGCCACGATACATGGTCGGCTGAACCCCTCGGGTAAAGGGATATTCGCCAGGAAAGCCCAGACGCTCGACGTAGTCCACTTCGTCTTGGTCTAGCGGCGTGTAAAGCCTCTGGAACTCGATGTGGGACGTCGACTCGAAATTCTCCCTTCTCTCTGGAAACCGGCTAACAGATTTCGCGACCGTCCTCTCCTCCCACCTTTTTCTCTCATCTCTGAGTCTATCTTTGTCTTCCATGACTGCTCCTTACCCCACTTTTCAGTTGCTCCCTCAAGATGTCTTCGACCATGGCGTAGGGATTCCCCTTCCGATCTGCTAACTCATGAAGAACCCGATCGAGATTCTTCTCCTCCTCTATCCGTTCGAGGGTACTTTCCAGGAGCCGAGTCTGAAGGAGTTTCAGGAAGTGTTTCTTGGCACGGAGCTTATTCTTTCTCTCGAGTTCGTTTGAATCTATCAGACACTCCCGGTGCTCCGATACACCGTTCACCAGCTCCGAAATCCCCTTTTCCAGAACGGCTTCTGTTTTGAATATGGGAGGAATCCATCCGTCCTCATGGGCGGGAGCCATTTCCATCATGGCGCGAAGCTCCTGTTCGAGCTTCTCAGCCCCCTCGCGCTCGCACTTGTTGATAACAAAGATGTCAGCGATCTCAAGAATCCCCGCCTTAATCACCTGCACCTCATCGCCAAAACCTGGAACGGTGACGACGAGGGAAGTGTGGGCAGTGTTCACGACGTCGACCTCGTCCTGACCAACGCCAACGGTTTCGACGAGGATGATATCCTTGCCCATGGCATCCATCACGTTGATCACGTCATGGGTCGATTTTGAGATACCGCCGAGATAGCCGCGAGTTGCTAAGCTCCTAATAAATACACCGTCATCCGTGCTGTGCCGCTGCATCCGAATTCGGTCGCCGAGGATCGCCCCGCCGGTGAAGGGACTCGTTGGATCAACCGCGACGATCCCAACGGTTTTGCCCTGATTTCTATATATCTCAATCATCTTATCAACCAGGGTGCTTTTGCCGGACCCCGGAGGACCCGTAACCCCGACAATGTAGGCATTGCCAGTTTTGGGATAGAGTTCCTTCAGCTCATCCCAGGCATTTGAAAGATCGTCGTCGATATCCCGCATGAGTCGAGCTGCGGCCCTCACATCCCCTTTGAGTATTTTTTCAGCGAGTCCCATTGGAAATTAGCTGCTCTCCACCCGATAGATGGTGCTTTCGTTCACTGGAGGGAAGTCTACCGAAAAGTCGCTCTTCGCGACTCAGAAAGCTCTTCTGGGTGTTTTCAGTTGTCAGTGCTCAGTTGTCGCCATCAATTCGATTCACTCGTTTGGGAATCATCAGAGCGAGCCTAGCCTAAAGGATCCCCAGGGACACCGATGTGGCGGGCAATGACGATCCGCTGGACCTCGCTTGTCCCCTCACCGATGTCCAAAAGTTTCTGATTGCGGTAGTGTCTCTCCACGGGATATTCTTTCATCAACCCGTACCCTCCGTGGAGTTGAACAGCGTGGTTTACGACCCGATGGTAGGCTTCTGAGCAGACCAGCTTTGCCATGGCCGCCTCCTTTACATATGGCCTCTTGTTATCGGCCAACCACGTCGCTTTGTAAAGGACCAATCGAGCCATCTCGATTTCTGTATACATATCAGCCAATTTGAAGGCATTGACCTGGAAGGAGCCAATCGGCCGGCCAAACTGTTCTCTCTCGTGCGCGTATTTCATGGCCAATTCGTAGGCTCCCTGCGCGCCACCGAGGCCCATTGCGGCGATGCTGAGTCTCCCCCCATCTAGGGTCTGCAGCATCTGGTGAAACCCCTCTCCCTGTTTCCCAAGAAGGTTCTCCTTGGGGACGCGGCAGTCGTTGAAGGCGAGCTCCCCTGTGTTCGAGGAACGCCAGACCATCTTTTTGTGCATGGTTTTGGCCGTAAAACCAGGCGTTCCATTGGGCACCAAAATGCAGCTTAGCTCGTTTCTTCCATCAGACCGTCTCCCCGTCATCGCCTGAACGACACAGACTGAGCTGATTTCAGAGGAGGAGTTGGTGATAAAGATCTTACTCCCGTTGATGACCCATTCGTCCTTATCGAGAACTGCGTTGGTTTTTGAAGCACCAGCGTCTGAACCCGCATTGGGCTCGGTTAGGCCAAAGGAGGCGAGTTTTGTGCCAGCACATAGATCCGGGAGCCAGTGACGTTTTTGCTCCTCGCTGCCAAAACTATAGATGGGGTAAATTCCGAGGGAATTCCCTGCGGCGAGCGTTGCGGCCTGGGAACCATCGATTCTCGCGATCTCCTCGGTGGAGACAATATAGCCCATGTAGCCAATATCGGAGCCTCCGTAGTCCTCGGAGACAAAAGGGCCAAAGAGACCGAGCTCTCCCATCCGCTGTGTCAGCTCAATAGAAAACTCCTCTTTCTCGTCGAGCTCCTCCGCAACGGGAGCGATCTCCTTCTCGGCAAAGGTCCGGACCATCTTTCTTATGCTTTCCAACTCATCGTCAAGATCAAAGTTCAGAGGCATAGTTCCCTCCATGACCCAATAGGTCAATTAAGCGTTTTCCCTGAGGAATGAAGACTTACGAGTGAAAGCCGTCGATCATCATTCCGAGAACTCGTCGTCACTGAAAAACCCTCGTTTCCGCTCTCTGAACGACGTTTCTGATCCCTTCTAAGGCTTCCCGCTAGGAGGCGGGATTCGACCTTCTTAACTCTTCGCCTTCGGCGGATCAGACAGCAGAAGCTCGCCCTGGGACACTCCACTCGACAAGACAGGTATCGCAGAAATCTCGTAATGTTCGCTCAAAGGACATTTCTCAGCGTGAACCAACTGTGTACTCGTCGCTCCAAATTCTATTTGGCGGGTCGAAAATACTTAATGTCGAGAATGCTCCCTTCTCGATCTTTTTTGGTTTTGAAAACAGCCTCCACGGGCATCCCAATGTAGACGTCTTTGAAATTGGTCTCTCCCAACCAATGGACCAGACCACCTTTCGTTCCGTCGATTCGAATCATGGCGACGATCGAGGGTTTCCCTCTCTTCGTCCCGTCGTAGGTCTCGTGGCATTCCGTGAAGGTATGAATGGTCCCTTTGCCCCCGACATCAATATAATGATCTTCCAATCGGTCAAAGCATTTCTCACAGTATGTTCTCGGTGGGACGTAGGTGATATTACAGGAATCACATTTCGCACCGAAGATCTTTCCGTTCATCATCTCTCGGAAGAACTTCTCTCCCGCCCGCCCGACAGTATAGACGTAACTCATTGGGATCTTTCCTTCCCAGTATGAGATGTCGGTTGTTTTCTGATATCGCTCAATCAATGCCATGGGTTAACCTCCTTTGTGACTGCAGGTTGGAGGACTCAGGTTAGAGGTTCAAGGTAGACTCCGTTGCCTCCTCCCTCGGACCTGGAGCCTCAAGCGGCGTTTTCACCTCATCGGTTTGAAATACTTAATATCCGTAATAGCGCCTATGCGCTCCTTAGGCGGTTTCCATACAGCTTTCACCTTCATTCCTCTCGAGATCTTCCAGGGATCTACTTCGTCGAGAAGATGGAGGATTCCCATCCCTTTGGACGCCCCATCGATCTCAATGATGGCTGGGGTGAAGGGACGGACACCGCCTTTGATATCGAGACGGCCCGCTTTCCAGTCGACATAGCTCACGACCCATGTATTGACGATGCCTGTATCTTCCACGTAGACCCATTCGCCTGTCGGCCTCCAGCAGAGCTCACAGAACATTCTAGGCGGAATCAGGATCCGATGGCACTTATGGCATTTCTTCGCAATGATTTTCCCATTCTTTAACTCCGCCAGGTACCGACCAATTGCCGGACCGTTGTCCCATGCATATTTCAGTTTTGGTTCCCATGTGACGGAGAGGACCTTCCCTTTTTTGATATCTCCGAGGTCGATTTTAGATGCCGTGCATTCCAAATCCTTCGCTGTGATCTCCATGTTTTGACTCCCTTCTTCTCAACTCTTCATGACAACAACGGTTCCGACCTGCATCAAATCCCCCCATGCCTGGGCCAGACCGCATGTTGGTTTGCCAGGAACTTGCCTTTTGCCTGCCTCTTCCCTGAGCTGGAGAAAGATCTCGATGATCTTCATCACCCCTGTTGCGGCGATCGGGTTCCCAACCCCCAGGGCGCCGCCCGATGGGCAACAGGGGAGGTTCCCTGTCCTCTCTGTCACACCATCGAGAAGCATTTTGACCGATTCGCCTCTTTTACAGAGTTGCAGACCTTCGATATGATGGAGTTCCTTGTAGGTGAAAGGGTCGTACGGTTCAGCAACATGAATCTCTTTGGAGGGGTCTCTGACCCCAGCCATTTTGTATGCTTGACGGGCAGCAACCTCCACATAGTCAGGATAGTAGAGGTCACGGGTGCACCAGTAAGCCGTGTCCAACGCCCACCCGACCCCGTCGATCCAAATTGGTTTCTCTGTGACGCGGCGTGCCACGTGTTCAGCTGCCAGGACAATGGCAGCCGCGCCATCACTCGTGGGACTGATGTCGAGCCGGTTCACTGGCCAGGCCATGAGCTCTGAATCGAGAACATCCTGGACAGTAATCTCACCGGGCAACTGAGCCGAGGGGTGATCGATTGCGTTTTTCTTGTTTTTTACGGCCACCTGGGCGATATCCTCTTTTCGATAACCGTAGGTGGTCATGAATCGGTTCATCTCGATAGCGAATATCCAAATCAACGTTGGGTAGAGGGGCTGCTCGGTCGTGTGGTCGAATATCGTCAGGAATGCCCCGGCCGGGTGGGGATAGGCGCACGACATCTTCTCTTCTGTGACGACCAGGCAGGTGTCGAACATTCCCGATGCCACGTGAAACCAACCATGAATCGGAGAGAGGACGCCCGTACCGCCACCGACGTAGTGTCGCATATAGGGCTTCCGGTAGGCCCCTGAACCGTCTGACAGATATTCGCCCTTCATATGAACGCCGTCAAATGCATCCGGTGCCGTTCCGTGGACAACACATTCAATATCGGGGAGTTTCATCTCGCAGGAGTCCAAAGCCATTTTCGCTGCTTCATAGGCCAATTCCTTGGGGGTTTCCTGCGCATAGCGACAGAATTTGGTAAGACCCGCTCCAACGATCGCCACTCTTCTCATCTTTTCACCTCCTCTTTAATTGCTCAAAATCGCCACAGCGCCAGTGGTTGTGGGTACACCTCTCCAGCCCTGGGCTAGCCCGGTCGTTACGTTTTTGAGCTGGTTTTTGCCTGCTTCACCTCTCAACTGCCGGACAATTTCGAGAACCTTATGTCCTCCGTTGAGTTCAAAGAGATCTCCGACTCCCAAACAACCCCCAGAGGGATTTACTGGGAACTCTCCGCTAATCTCTGTTCCTCCCGTCTCGGTCAACGGGCCGGCCTCTCCTTTTTTGCAGATTCTCATCGCCTCAAGGTGCTGAAGTTCCTTGTAGGAGAATTCGTCATTGATTTCAGCGAAGTCGATCTCGCTTCTCGGATGCCGGATTCCCGCCATTTCATAGGCCATGTCGGCAGCCATTTGGGCGTAAATCGCCTCTCCCCAGTTCCGGGTTTCCAGACCCGGTGTGTCAGAGCACCATCCGATTCCCCTTATCCAAATGGGTCTGTCAGAAAGAGCCTTCGCTGTCCTCTCCTCTGCCAAGACAACCACCACGGCGCCGTCGGAATGGGGACTCATGTCCATCTTGGTCAAGGGGAAGGAGATCACTTCGGAATTGAGAACATAGTCTGAATCGATGAGGACCCCGTGGCCCGCCAGCGTGTTGTTCAAGGCATTTCGCTTGTTCTTTACGACGACCTTTGCACACTGCTCGCGAGTCGTCCCAGTGTCGTACATGAACCTGGCCATTTCCATCCCCGCAACGGCGTGGGGGCTTTCTTTTAACGGTCGGTTGTAGATGGGATCCATGGCAAAAGTCACCATCTCTGAGAGGGTCAACATGTTCGAGGCTTTGCTCAGCCCCTGGACCACCGATATGTCACCAATGCCAGAAAGGATCATCATGTAAGCCGATGCGAGGGATTGGATGAAATCGCCTGGAACGGTATAAATAGGTTTGAGGACCGCGCCCAATTGATCTGGGGAGTATTCGTCGGCAATGCTGTATCCTTCGAAGAAGTCTTCGGCCGTGCTCACAAAGGAGCCGACGTCCTTGGGTTCGATGCCTGCATCGAGATAGGCCTTGGTGGCAGCTTCATAAGTCAGCTCTCTATAGGAGACATCCGGAGTGGTTGCGCGAAACCCTGTTGTCCCTATCCCAACAATTGCAACTCGCTTTGTCATACCAAGCCTCCCTCCTTTCCCTAGATTCGAGATTTGAACTGCAGACTCTCTCTTCCTTATGTATGTCCCCCTGCCGAAGACGAAAGCGGGGCTTATCGCTTTCACTTCCTGTGCGGTGAAATTCCTTGACCTTGTTGGGGAACCGTGAATATCGGCAAAACGCCCTAGGAATCCCCAGCGAAACTCTTGAAAGCTCAGGACTTCCTCGGTTTGACGTTCTTCCTGACCCAATTCACCGTCTCTTCGATCTTTGTGCCCGGCGTGAAGATCTCCTTGATTCCTGAAGCTTTGAGTTGTGGAATATCCTCCTCTGGAATGATTCCGCCCCCGATCACGGTGATATCGTCCGCCTCCCGCTCTTTGAGGAGTTCGATGATCCGGGGAAACAGATAGTCGTGAGCACCGGAAAGGATACTCAGACCGATGACGTCGACGTCTTCCTGGATGGCGGCTGCGACGATCTGGTCGGGAGTCTGGTGAAGGCCGGTGTAAATGACTTCAAAGCCAGCGTCTCTAAAACCTCTGGCAATGACCCGCGCCCCTCGATCGTGTCCATCGAGGCCGGGCTTTGCGATGAGAATCCGGATTTTTCTCTCTGGCCTCACGATCTTTCCCCTAGCGAGGTAGAGGTATCATACCACAGATCGCACTTAACGTAAACTGGGGAATCATTTTGTCCCCTCCCGGAAATTGGACGCTGTTTTCCCACGAAATAGACCGTCCAACTGTCGTTTCCCTGCGGAGGGAGAGCGGGGAGGCGTGGATAGCCTTAGATCAATCCCGGATCCCGATAGACCCCGAAAACCTGTCTGAAAACGTCGCAGATTTCCTGGAGGGTAGCATATTCCTTGACAGCATCGATGATAAAGGGCATGAGGTTTTTGTCGCCTTCCGCGGCCTTGCGGATTCTCTCTAGACAGGTTTTCACCTTTTCGTCTTTTCTTCTTTTCTTGACGGCTTTCAGTCGTTCCAGCTGTTTTTTCTCGATCGCACGATCCATTCGCCAGATCGGAATAGGGGGATGATCTGTCACGTATTTGTTGACTCCAATAAGGGTCTTTTCGCCATCGTCTATCTGTTTTTGATACACATAGGCGGATTCTGCAATTTCGGCCTGGGGATACCCCTTCGCAATTGCCTTGACCATCCCTCCCATATCATCGATCCTGCGAATGTACTCCCAGGCTCCCTCCTCGATTTGATTCGTGAGAGCCTCGACGAAATACGATCCAGCCAGTGGATCAATGGTATTGGCAACTCCGGTTTCCTCAGCAATAATCTGTTGAGTTCTCAGTGCGATAAAGGCTGCCTCTTCTGCTGGAATAGCATAGGTTTCATCCATGGAGTTGGTATGGAGTGACTGAGTTCCTCCAAGAACAGCGGCCAAGGCCTCACAGGTCGTCCTGATCACGTTGTTATAGGGTTGCTGTGCCGTGAGAGAAACGCCGGCTGTTTGGGTATGGAATCTGAGTATCCAGGATCGAGGGTTCTCGGCCCCGAATCGTTCTTTCATGATTTTGGCCCACATTCGGCGGGCTGCCCTGAACTTTCCAACCTCCTCAAAGAAGTCGATGTGGGAGTCGAAGAAGAAAGAGAGGCGGGGAGCAAAATCGTCTACGTCGAGGCCTCGCTCGATGCACGCCTCGATGTAGGCAATGCCGTCGGCCAGGGTGAAAGCCAGTTCCTGAATGGCGGTGGCCCCTGCTTCTCGGATATGATAGCCACTTATGCTAATGGTGTTCCAGCGGGGAACCTCATGGGTGCAGAATTCCACCGTGTCAACAATGAGGCGGATGGAGGGTTCCGGGGGAAGCATGAAGGTTTTTTGGGCGATGAACTCCTTGAGCATGTCGTTCTGAATCGTCCCGCTAATCTCATTTCGGCTCACCCCTTGCTTCTCAGCGACGACAATATACATAGCCAAAAGAACCGATGCAGGAGGGTTGATGGTCATTGACGTGGTGACTTTGTCGAGAGGAATACCATCAAATAGAATCTCCATGTCCTCCAGGGTATCGATTGCCACGCCGCATTTTCCGATCTCCCCCCGTGCCATGGCAGCGTCGCTGTCGTAGCCCATCAAGGTCGGGAAGTGGAAGGCGACGCTGAGGCCGGTTTCACCATGTTCGAGGAGATATTTGAAACGGGCGTTTGTGTCCTCAGGCCCACCGAGGCCCGAAAACATCCGCATCGTCCAGAGTCTTCCCAGATACATCGATGGCTGAATACCGCGAGTGAAAGGATAATGGCCAGGGAACCCGAGGTTCTCGACGTAGTCAAGATCCTTGACATCCTCGGGAGTGTAGAGCCCCTCGATTTCGAGGTCTGAAACTGTCGAGAAACGAGGGTGTCGAAGGGGAATCTTTGCCTGGGCCGCTTTGACGTCTTTTTCCCATCGCTCTCTGGCTTTCTTGATTCTTCTGAGCGCTTCCTGCGCGATCATGGGCCGCCTCCTTTACCCGTATGAATGAATGTGCAGTCTCTAGGAAGATCGCTTTTGGCCGGCCAAAAGCGGTTCATTGTCATCTCAGTTGTCGGTCGTCCGTGGCCAGTTTGGCACAATCGTCCACGGACAGCGGACACAATCTGTTTAGCGTTCCCTTTTCCGGCTCTGCACAGATCTTTCTGGGGGTATCGGGCTTCCTATCGTCGTCACCGGCCCAGGCAAAGCGCGTGGACCTGTGCGATGATCTGGTCTGGCTTGAAGTGTCTCAGGGATATGGCACCTGCAGGACAGGCCGAGTTGCAGGCGCCACAACCCTTACAAAGAGCCGTGTTGATCGTCATCACGCGTCTGTATGGGTCCAGCCTGAGGGCAGCGTATTCGCAGACCTGCTCACAGATGCCACAACCTGAGCAGATGTCCTCATCGATGAAGGCGATGACGGGGTCAATTACCACCTTCCCCGAGAAAAGAACCGTCGTTGCCCTGGAGGCTGCGCCATGCGCCTGGGCGAGCGTGTCGGCGATGTCTTTGGGGCCTTGACAGGTTCCTGCAAGGAAAATCCCTTCGGCCGCGGTATCCAGAGGTCTCAGTTTGGGATGCACTTCCATGAAAAAACCATCAGGACTGATAGGGATCTTCAGGAGAGTTCTGAGGCGTTGAGCTCCTTCAGAGGGAATGAGGCCTGTTGCCAGGACCACGAGATCGAACTCCTGTTCATAAGGCTGGCTGAGAAGCGCATCTTCTCCACGGAGGGCGACTTTCTCTCCACGCCGGAAGATCTCAGACGGCACGCCCTTTCTATAGATTACCCCTTTCTTCTGAGCCTCTTCATAGAGCTCTTCGTATCCCTTCCCAAAAGTCCTTACATCGATGTAGAAAACACTAACCTCTGATTCGGGGAGGTGTTTGCGAACCCAGAGGGCCTGCTTGGCTGTATACGTGCAACAGACCCGGGAGCAATATTCATTACCCAGACTCTTGTCTCGCGACCCGACACAGTGGATGAAGGCGATGTTTTTCGGGACTTTTCCCCCGATCGTGAGAGCACCCCCTGTCGGCCCGGACCGGGAGGTCAACCGCTCAAATTGCGGGGCCGTGATTACCGGATCGTAGGAGCCATAGCCGAGTTCAGTCTTCTTGGTGGCATCAAAGATATCGTGGCCCGTAGCCAATATGATGGTTCCCACCTCGATTTTCTCGACCCGTTCTCTTTGCCCGAAATCGATGGCCCCTCTTGGGCAGATCTTTTGACACCGATCACATGATTCACCTTGGAAGTGGAGACATGTCTGGCTGTCAATCAAGGGAGTGCTGACATCCATGCCCGGGGCGGGGTCATAGATGGCCTTTCGCCTCTGAAACCCGTAATTGAAGTCGTCTCCGAGATCCACTGGGCACACTTTGAAGCATTCACCACAGCTGTCGCACTTCTTCTCATCGACGTAGCGGGGTTTTGTTTTGACCTCAGCGCTAAAGTCTCCAATCGATCCCTCAATGGCTTCCACTTCCGAGAGGGCCATGACGTGAATTTCTGGATGGCCCAAAACCGCCTCGATTTTCGGGCCGATGACCTGATTGGCCTCCTCAAGATGCGGGAAGGTCCGATTCAAGCGGACCACGTGCCCGCCGAGTATGGGGGCCTTTTCGACGAGGTGAACTTCAAAACCGGAGGCTGCGATATCGAGGGCCGCTTGGATACCAGCAACGCCGCCACCGACGACCAGACAAGCGGGAAGGACACCCTTTTGTTGAGACTGAAGAGGCTCATGAAGGAGGGCTTTCGCAATGGCGGCTGAAACGAGATCCTTTGCCTTTTGCGTCGCTCTTCCCCGATCGCCATGGACCCAAGAACACTGTTCTCGGATATTGGCAATTTCCAAGAAATAAGGATTGAGCCCGGATTCGGAGAGAACATTCCGAAAGGTCCGCTCATGCATTGTCGGTGAGCAGGCTGCAACGACGATCCGGTCCAGGCCTTCCCTCCGAATATCTCCCATAATGAGTTCTTGGCCTGGATCAGAGCACATGTAGGTATAGTCTCTCGCTATGGCGACATGTGGATGGCTCTTGGCGAAGTCTCTGACCGCTTCCACATCGACACGCTCGGCGATATTAATCCCACAGTGACAGACGTAAACTCCGATCTTCATTTAGAATACTTCCCGCTGAACTCTTCGATTTACGGTACGTGCCCTCATTCTCGTTCTGGAATCTTCAGCCGGCAGGCGGGGAGTCATTAACGCTCTGTTCCTCGTGCTCTTGCTCTTGCCAGTTGTATGCAGGCGAGTGCGGCAGCACCACTGGCTTGGGCGACTGTATCCGGAATATCTTTGGGACTCTGGCAGCAACCTGCGAGAAAGATCCCCTCCCTTCGTGTGGCGATGGTTTCCTTTGTATCGGCCTCCTCGAGAAACCCCTCAGGTGTTTGAGTCAATCCCAGCATTTTACCGACTTGCTGGGCGTCATCCCTGGGGACGAGGCCCGTTGCCAAGACCACAAGGTCGGCTTCTTCCTCGTAAGACTCTCCCAGAAGTGTATCTTCTCCGCGGACGACGAGGGACTCGCCTCGCTCGTATATTTCAGAGGGATTTCCCCTTCGAAATATCACCTTTTCCTTCTGGACACGATCGTAGAATTCCTCGTAACCCTTCCCGAAAGCCCTGATGTCCATGTAGCAGATTGTGACCTTAGCATCCGGGAGCCGTTCTCGAACGAGGTGCGCCTGCTTGGCTGTGTACATACAACAGACCCGTGAACAGTATTCATTCCCCACGGTTTTGTCTCGCGAGCCCACACACTGAATAAAGACGACTCTCTTAACCTCTCTCCCATTGATCTCAATTCTGCCTTTTGTTGGCCCGGACGCGGAACAGAGCCTCTCGAATTCGATGCCAGAGAGGATATTCTCGTAGCGGCCGTATCCGTATTCTGGCTTCAACCTTGCGTCAAACTCGTCATACCCAGTCGCCACAACAATCACACCGGACTGAATGTTAATGGTCTCCTCTTTTTGGGTGAAGTCAATCGCCTTCGTGCCGCAGGCCCTTTGACACTTCGGTTCTTTTCCGCATTTTCCCTTGGTCACCATGAAGCAGCGGTTCGGGTCGATGAGATACTTTTGGGGAACAGCTTGAGGGAAAGGGATATATATGGCAGACCGCTTACCGATACCCATATCGAATTCATTGGGAATCCTGTCCCTTTGGACACATGCCTCGGCGCAGAGATTGCAGCCCGTGCATTTTGCGAGGTCGACGTATCGGGGATTCTTCCGGATGGTGATCTCGAAATTGCCGACTTCACCCTGAATCTCCGTCACTTCTGAGTTGGTCATCAGTTCGATGTTGGGGTGGCCACCAACCTCGACCATTTTTGGAGTCAGGATACAAGAAGAACAGTCGAGTGTGGGGAATGTCTTGTCCAGTTGGGCCATATGGCCGCCGATGGTTGCCTCCCTTTCTACCAGGACGACCTGGAATCCCTTGTCGGCGATATCGAGGGATGCTTGCATGCCGGCAATGCCGCCCCCAATCACCAGGACCACCGGGACCGTATGATGTTCTATCTTTCTAGCTGCGAGTCCCATAACTCGTATTAGCTCTCAGCTTGTGGCTTCAGACCTCTCAATGGTCGAGCACTAGATCGGTAAATTCGAAACTCGGATATCGAAATTCGAAACAAATCCTAAACCCTAATGTTCAAATGCTCAAAACCTGTGAGGTCTGGATCGTTTGTTTCGAATTTTGGGTTTTGGTCACTCAGCATTGTTTCGGATTTCGTGCTTCGGATTTGATAACCCCCTTTTGTTTGACGGAAGAGCTAGCCTTGCCATTCTGTCCTTTGTTCATTTTGATTTTCCGATAAGGGCACTGGCGATTGTGTTTTTCTGTATCTCCCTGGTTCCTTCATAGATCTCCATGATTTTCGCATCCCGGTAAAACCGCTCAACCTCGTACTCTGTGATATATCCGTAGCCGCCAAATATCTGAATGGCCTCGTCAGCGACCTCAACGCTGACCCTTCCAGCATACATCTTCGCCATTGAGGTCAGGTGGGGATCGATACGACCCTGATCGTAGTTCCATGCAGCCTTGTAAGTAAGAAGACGGGCTGTTTCGAGCATGGTGTACATGTCAGCAAGCTTGTGCTGAGTCACCTGAAAGTCGGCGATCCTTCGGCCGAATTGCTGCCTCTCCTTGGCGTAGGCTAGGGACCGATCAAAAGCGCCCTGACCAATCCCCAGGGCTTGCGCTGCAATTTCGATCCGGCTCTCGTCGAAGAACTCCAGAACCTGATAGAAGCCTCGATTCTCCTCACCGATGAGGTTCTGTATGGGCACGTGGACATCGGACATGGAAAGCTCTGCGGTGGAAGTCATCCGAATGCCCATCTTGTCACCGAGCTCTGTGGCCTCGAATCCTGGGCTTCCCCGCTCGAGAAGAATGGTACACATGCTCCGATGCGGTGGGTCCGCCGTCGGGTCCGTCTGACAGAGGATGATGAAGAAATCGGCCAGCGTCCCGTTGGTGATGAAGGTCTTCGTGCCATTGACGACAAATTCCTGGCCCTGCTTCATCGCCGTGGTCGAAAGCCGGGTAATATCGCTCCCGTGGTCTGGTTCTGTGTATGCACCGGCTGAAATCGCCTCACCCCTGGCTACACGGGGAAGGTACTTCTGTTTCTGTTCTTCACTCCCAAACCTCAGGATGACCTCGGAACTGAAATCAGCCAAGGTCAGAGCAACGCCGAAGCCAGAATCCTGACGGCAGAACTCCTCCACCACAATAGCGTTATCAAGGATGCCGAGTCCCTGGCCGCCATATTTCTCAGGAAAATGGATGCCGATAAAGCCCAGCTCGCAGGCCTTCTTCCAGATGGACTTTGGATAGGTATGCTCCCGCTCCAACTCCATGGCGAGGTCTTTGTCAAACTCTCCCTGGGCAAATTCTCTTGCGGCCCGCTGAATGTCCTTCTGTACGTCGTTTAGTTCGAAGTCCATTTTATCCCCTCATACCAGGAGAACCCAGACCTTTGCCTTCCTCGGCGCTAGGGCTCGTGAGCTCCATCTGGCCTTCGCTGAAGGAGCGCTCCAATTTATTCGCTTGAGGATCGCTTCGCTTGAGGTTTGAGGCAGCAAAACCCTGCCTCCGGCCTTGAGTCCCGCGCAGCGGGACGATCCTCAAACCTGACGCGCCGGAGGATCATCAGGCAAGCGCTTCCTTGGCTTTTTCTTTCAGAGCTGGAACGATCTTGAACAGATCTCCCACGATCCCATAATGGGCACTGTTGAAGATTGGGGCTTTGGGATCTTTATTAATCGCGATAATGGTTCCGGCGCTCTTCATCCCTGCGATATGCTGAAAAGCACCGCTGATCCCGATGGCAATATACACCTTGGGTTTTACAGTCTTGCCAGAGGTGCCCACTTGGCGTTCCTTTGGGAGCCATTTTTTGTCAACCACCGGACGACTGCAGGATAGGGCGGCACCCATCAAGTCGGCCAGTTCTTGCACCATGGGGATGTTCTCTTGATCCTTAATACCTCTTCCGACTGAAACGAGAATATTGGATTGAGTGATATCCACCTCACCAACAGCAGCTTCGACATATTCCAGGAACTTTTTGGTAGCAATTTCTTCGGCGAGGGGTGACGTTACATTCACGATTTCACCGGCCATGGAGTAGTCCTCCACGGAAAACGATGCTGGCCGGATCGTGAGAATGTAGTGGGCAGCCGGCTTGAGCCGAACCTCAACATTTAACTTGCCCCCGTAAACCTGGCGAATGGCTTTGACCTGTGAGGGCTCCATCATGACGTCAATACAGTCTGTGGCGATGGGAGCATTGATCTCGGTCGCCAAGCTCGGGGCGAGATCCATTCCAAAGGCTGTGTGACCGATGAGCACAAGGAGGGGCTTCTCCTGCTCAATGAGGCTTCCCATCACCCGCTGGTAGGTTTCGGACGTGTAGTCCTCCAGTTTGGGATCCTCAACCAGGATGACCTTGTTGGCTCGGTCCTTAAGCTGGTCTGCCATCGCTCCGGACTGGTGGCCAAGGAGAACGGCTACCAGCTGTTTTCCAGTTTCCTCGGACAGTGCCTTTCCTTTCATGAGCATCTCGACGGTGATATCTCGAAGCTCACCCTGTCGGTGTTCAGCAAGGACGAAGATGTCTTCCATTTAGCCAACCCCTCCCTTCTCCTTCACGAGTGCAACAACCCTGTCAGCAACCTCATCTGTTGTCCCCTCAAGCATTTGCGCGCCTTCTCCCACCGGCGGAAGAAATACCTTCTCAATCAGAGTATTTGACCCGGCCTCGCCCGCGTCTTCTGGCTTCATGGTCAGCTCACCAAGGCCGTGGGTTTTGATTTCCTTCTTGGCCACCTTTCGGATTCCCATGATCGAGACATACCGGGGCTCATTGATGCCGGACTGGATCGTGAGAACGGCGGGAAGGCCAAGATCCAAGGTCTCTTCGAGGCCCCCCTCGAGTTCGCGACGAACCCTGGCTCTCCCTCCTTCGATCTCTTCGATTCCATTGACAACAGCGGCGTGAGAGATTCCCAGCATTCTCGCAAGCGTGGGCCCAACCTGACCATAACCATCGTCCTCTGCCTGAACCCCCGTAAGAACTAGATCATAGTTGAGAGGCTGAATAGCCTGACAGAGGATTCGAGCGATGGCGTAGCCGTCAGAACCTGAAAACGCGGGGTCTGTGAGGCGAATCGCTTCGTCGGCTCCCATGGCCAGCGCCCGCCTCAGGGTTTCGTTGGCCTCCTCTGGTCCCACTGAGATGACCGTGACTGAACCACCGTGCTTCTCTTTGAGAAGGACCGCTTCTTCCACGGCATAGTTGTCCCATTCGTTGATATCGAATACGAGTCCTGCCTTCTCGATGTCTTTTCCAGTCCCGTCAACGATGAGGTCGGCTTCGGCTGTTTCTGGAACCCGTTTGACACAAACAACGATATCCATAGCTCCTTCCTTTCCACCAAGTCCCTTATGCTTAATAACCCGCGGAAACGTTTACTGTTTTGCTGGCTAAGGTTTGAGGATCGCTCCACTACCGCTTCGCTTGAGGTTTGAGGCTTGAAATCTTATGCTTCCCGCCTTAAGGCCCGCAGGGCCACTCCTCCAACCTCGACCCGCACCCCACTTCGTGGTGCTGGAGTTTACAGGGCCTCGATCAGAATCTCAGATATGTCCATGACCCGCAGTTTCTCCTCATTTCCCGTTGTCTTGGCAGCGTCCTCTAGAGTCAGGAGACAGAAGGGGCAGGCTGTCGCCAAAATCTCTGCCCCCATCTCGACCGCATCTTGGATACGAATCTCTGCGGACCGGGTCCCTTGATCAGAGGCTTCAACCCACATACGCCCCCCTCCGCCCTCACAGCAGAGACTCTTCTCCCGAGAACGGTCAAAATCGACGAAGGTAACCCCTGGCACGCTTTTCAAAATCATCCTCGGCTCGTCGAAGATTTGGTTCTGTTTTCCCAGGAAACAGGGATCATGGTAGGTAATTACTTTTTTCATTTCCTTCGAGAAGGGGTTCTTCTTCTCAATGGCCTCGGCGAGAACCTGTGTGTAGTGACGAGCAGTGAGTCCATCCTGGCCATACTCGTTTATGAAGGCGTTGTAACAGTGCGGAGAGGTGGTGAGGATGGAGCGAACCTTGTGCCTCTGAAAGGTTTCCATGTTCTGCTCCATCAGCATTTCAAAAAGGCCTTCCTCACCCATTCTCCGTATTTCACTCCCGCAGCAGGTCTCTTCGTCTCCGAGGGTAGTGAAGTCGAGACCCACCTGGCGAAAGCACGCAACCATGGACCGAGCCACGTTCTGGACCCTCGTGTCGTAAGCCGCCGTGCAGCACACGAAATACAGATGTTCCGCTTCACCCCCCTGTGACAGCACCTTCAAATCCAGTCCGTCGGCCCACTCGGATCGCTTGTTTTTCATCGCTCCCCAGGGATTCCCATGCTTATAGGAGCTTTCGAGGGCCTCGATGATGGTCTTGGGGATGTGGCCTTCCTCGATGAGAGCCGTCCGCATCCCAATGATCAAATCCGAAGGTCGCAACTCGCGGGGACACCGTATTGTGCAGGTCTTACAGGCGGTGCATGCCCATAGCTCTTCTTTCTCATAAATGCATTCGAGATTGTCACGAACCAGGGCCTCCTGCATCAGCCGTCGAATATTGAGAGCCGAGTTAAGAGATACGGGGCACCCTCCCGTACATTTTCCACACTGGATACAGCCGAAAAGCTCATACCTGTCGTACAGGGCTTCGTTCTCGACCTTTAACATCGATACCTTCCTGATTCTGAGTTATTCTGAAGGTTCAAAGAGCCTGAAGGCCTTCACTGTCTTTAAATATACCCGATTGCCTCGAGAATTTCACTCAATCTCGGCGTCATCGCTCGAGAATCTCCCGGGAAATCACAATCCTTTGGACCTCGGAAGTGCCCTCATAAAGAGTCGTTCCAATGATGTCTCTCAGGTAGCGCTCTACGGGGTATTCCGCCGTATACCCGTATCCACCCAGCATCTGTACCGACCGGAGCGCAACGGTCTTTGCCGTTTCCGTGGCAAGCAGTTTTGCCATGGAAGCTTCACGAGTGAATCTCTGCCCGCTTTCTTTGAGGAATGCCGCTCTGAGTGTGAGCAGATGCGCCGCTTCGAGTTCGGTATGGCTATCCGCAATCATCCACTGAATCGCCTGAAATTTGGATAACTTTTGGCCAAAAGCCTCCCGCTCTCTCACGTACTGGGTTGCATATTCGAGGGCGGCCAATCCAACCCCAATGGCGAGGGAGGCGATCCCGATTCGACCGCCATCCAGCTCGACCATGGCAATTTTGAACCCTTCACCCTCCTGTCCCAGAAGGCATTCCCGTGAGACACGGCAGTCTTCAAAAACCAGTTCGTTGAGCGAGGAGGCGCGGTGGCCCATCTTAAGCTCAGCTTTTCCTACGACAAAGCCGGGTATTGCCTTCTTAACCAGAAAAGCACTGATTCCCCGCCCCCGTCGAGCCGTCTTGTCAGTTACAGCCCACACAATAACAACACCTGCCTGTCCACCACTGGTAATAAGTGCTTTACTCCCATTCAAGACGTAGCCGTCATCGTCAGCCACAGCCGTCGTCCTGATGTTTGCTGCGTCTGAGCCGGTGTGAGGTTCGGTCAGCGCAAAGGCACCGGCGGGGTACTCGCCGTTGCACAACTTCGGAATATGTTCCTCCTTGGCGGACTCAGATCCAAATTCACAAATAACCTCGGCCACCATGTTCGTCACAGCAGTGGTCACAGCATGAGAGGCGCAGGCCTTTGCGATTTCGGTAATCGCCAGACTATAAGCGACTACACCGACCTCTGCACCGCCGTATTTGGCAGGAATGTTCATCCCCATGAGTCCAAGGTCAGCCATCTTCTTGAGGTTGTCATAGGGAAACTCTCGGGTCTCGTCTAGCTGGGCTGCGACGGGCTTTATGTGTTTCTCCGCAAAATCCCTGACCATGTCCCGAATCATTTCTTGTTCAGATGTCAGTCTAAAGTCCATCGACGAGTCTCAAATATGTATGGAAGAAGTTTGTTGGTTAACTACTTTTGTTCACCGCGGAGGCACAGAGAGCACGGAGAATAACATTTTTCCCAATGCCGCGAGACGGCGGCATTGGAAAACTCGCTCCTCTGTGAGCATAAAACCAGTCGTGCGATGCGCCGGGTGTCTGAACGGTGAATATTGACACTTCTTCCGCCTCAGGCGGACAGATTTTTCTGTTTGTCGCTAAAAGGCGACAAACAAAAAGATGCCTTTCTCTGTGAACTCTGTGTCTCTGCGGTGAATCCCAGAAGGCTGTGAACTTCGTACCTCTTTCGTATTTTTTCGGATTTCGTGCTTCGAATTTCCAATCTGCACCTTTACTCATAGGTGTAGAAACCTCTGCCCGTCTTTCTTCCAAGATACCCTGCATCAACATACTTCCTTAGCAGGGGGCATGGGCGGTATTTGGAGTCCCCAAAACCCTGATAAAGGACCTCCATGATGGCCAGGCACGTGTCAAGCCCGATAAGATCCGCGAGTTCCAGGGGCCCCATGGGGTGATTCATCCCGAGTTTCATGACACCGTCAATGGCTTCGGCACTCCCCACCCCTTCAAAGAGGGCGTATATGGCCTCATTGATCATCGGCATGAGAATCCGATTCGATATAAACCCGGGAAAGTCTCTGGCCTCAAGCGGTGTCTTCCCCATCTTTTCAGCGGTCGCTTTGACCGTCTGGAAGGTTTCATCGGATGTCGCGAGGCCTCGGATAATCTCCACGAGTTTCATGACGGGGACGGGATTCATAAAGTGCATGCCAATTACTCTGTCTGGTCTCTCCGTTGCCGAAGCAATCTTCGTAATAGAAATCGAGGAGGTGTTCGTCGCCAGGATCACCTTCTTTTGGCAAACAGAATCGAGATTCCTGAAGATGCTGTGTTTCAGCGATTCATCCTCTGTGGCCGCCTCCACGACGAGATCTGCTTCCTCCATTTCCTCCGTTCGGGTCGTCCCCCTAATTCTGGCCATGATTTCTTCCCCAATCTGGGACGTGATTTTCTGTTTGTCGACGAGGCGGTCGAGGCTCCTTTTGATCGTCGCGAGTCCTTTTTGAACGAACTCGTCCTTGATGTCGCTCATGATCACATTCAGGCCAGCGCCGGCGGCAACTTGAGCAATGCCGCTACCCATCTGTCCAGCCCCCACCACGCCAATGGTCTTTATCGCCATGTCCCCCCCATCCAAATTCAAAACGGATCTCAGATAGGCTCAGATTCGAAGACCGCCCAACTGTACCTCGTTTCAGGAGAGCCTTACCTGAGGCAGAACCCCCTGGCAGTTCGCATTAACCTGTCTGCCTTAAGTCCCGTGCAACGGGACGATCCTCCAGCCTCAAGGGAGCGATGCTCCCGGTCTTTTAGGACCTAGACGCGCTTGTGATCACAACTCGGTTCATCTCTTTCGTCCTCCTCACCCGCTCCTCCATCGTCGTCCTACTCTACCCCTTCGTTTAGCTTGTCTTTGATTCTCTGTTGATAGTCGACGATTTCTTTTCTGAGTTTACTGAGATTCTGAATCCGCTCATCGATACGGATGGCGTGATGTTCGAGGAGTTCGAGCAGTCTCGGAAGAACCCTCCGGTTGGTTCGATGTATCTGATAGATGTCCTCCAATTCCTGCATTTCGGCGAGCGTGAGGCCCAGGTCTTTGAGTCGCTTGATGAATTTCAGCCGTTGGTAATCTCGATCTGTGTAGACTCGCTTCCCCCCCTCCACCCGCTTGATCGAATTGAGAAGGCCGATTTCCTCGTAGTAGCGGATCGTTCGGGTGGTGAGTCCAACCCGATTCGCCAGTTCGCCGATCTGGTAATGCATCGAATCATCCATGGGGGGCTACCTTTAGCAAAAGAGCCGGTGAGTCATGTGCGGATACTTCTCGAACCTCTGTGCGATCGAGAGAAACCGGCGAGAACGTCTCCTCCGGCACTTAACGTAAACTGACAAAGCATAACCCATCATACTCCTTTCCCGGTCTTTTTTCAACGAAGCTGAGCAAAACCCACCGCCTGGATCGGGAAGATCCTGGAATCAGCTCAGAATTCGAAATCATCCCCTCACCAAGATTGTGTTGATAGACGCGATCGACAAACCGGGTCGGTGAGAGCGCCGCAGAGACGCGATGGTGGGTGAAGGCGAGAACGGAATGAAATCAGGGATCTTCAGATGAAATCGGTTTCCTATTCCATAGAGGGCCACTGCTCTGTGGAGACGACTTCGTAGTTCAACTCCTTCAGGTCGCTCAAGATGGGCTCGACATTTTGGGTTTTCAATCGGATGACGGCCAGTCTTCTTCCCTCGACAGTGTGAGTGGGCGATACGATGCTGATGATGTTCACATTGTACTTATTAATGATCTGGAGGATTCCAAACATCTGCCCGGGCTCGTCCTGTATGGCAATGGTGACTCTTGTCCCTTTGACATTGAGGCCGACGATATCGACGAGAAGCTCCAGCATGTCAGTTTCTGTGATGATACCAACGAGCTTGTTGCCCTCGACCACGGGGAGGCAACCGATCTTGTGTTCGTACATTAATTGTGCCGCTCTCTCGACAATTGAATCGGGTTTTACGGTGATGAGCTTGTCAATCGGTGTCATGAACCCGCTCACCTGGAGTTTTCCGAGAAGGTAGTGCATTTCTCGGATGCTCAGTGTTGTGGCGTCTGAGGGGCCCGCTTCACGGATATCCCTGTCGGTCACAAGACCCAGAAGCTTTTTTTGCTTATCCACCACAGGCAAATGTCGAATTCCGCTGGAGCGGATCAGATTTTCAGCCTCGTAAAAAGAGGCATCGGGGCCGGCGGTGACCGGGTCACGCTTCATTCGAGATTTGACATACATATCCTCTCCTCCCAGATTGACATCGCATAGGTAGTTTGATCATAGTCAACTCATTCTGTCCGATTGTTTTAGGAGCGCTTCCCTATGCTCCGCTTAAGGAGCGCTACGGCCAAATGGCCTTCACTCGAGGTTTGAGGAAAGAATTCTTTTGTCCTGAGCCTCGAGTCCCGCGGAGCGAGACGGTCCTCCGACCTTAAGTCCGTCCAAGGCGGACGCTCCTTCAGCTATAGGCTGAGGTCAGTCCCACTGTCGTCGGTCGTCGATCTTCTTCGCCCCTTCAGGGATGGTACCACTGGAGACGATCTCGACCTCTCCCCGTAGCTTCATCACGTCCCGGATAGTCTGTTTCAACGAGTCGACAAACGCCTCTTGATCGGCCGCTGGCTCTTTGAGTTCCACCTGGAAGGTCATTTCGTCTCTGTGCTCCCTTCGGGTAACGATGACTTGATGTCTCGATATCTGCGGATGGCGGGCCGCCACCTGATCAGCCTGACTTGGATGGATAAACATCCCCCGGACCTTCGTCACCTGGTCGACTCGCCCGAGAATTCTCAAAAGGCGAGGAGAGGTTCGGCCACATGGACATGGATCGTCGGCCACAAAAGAGAGATCACCCGTTCCATAGCGGATGAGGGGATAAGCCTTGTTGAAAGACGTGGCCACAATCTCTCCGACCTCTCCCGGAGGTAGTTGCTTGTGTGTCTCGGGATCCACGATTTCAACGATCTTATCTTCTGGAAAGTGCATACCCGTCTTGTGAATGCACTCATACCCGAGGGATCCCACATCAGCCGTTCCATAACTCTGGCGGATGACCATGCTGAACTTGGCCTCAAGGACGTCTCGAAGCGATTCAGGAAGCATCTCGGCAGCCACGAACCCCACCCTGAGGGTCAAATCCCTATTCAGATCTAGTCCCATCTCCTCTGCCTTATCTGCGATGGTGTGGAGAAAGCTCGGTGTTCCGCAATACCCCGTGACCCTGAGATCCTTCATGACGTTGATCTGGATCTCCGTGTTGCCGACACCCGTGGGAATGGTGACACAGCCCAACATGCTTAAGGTGTTGTCGACCATGTTCATGGCAAAGGGGACCATATGGTAACTGAAGGTGTTGACGACGATATCGCCACGCCTGAATCCAGCAGCGTAGAGTCCCTGAGCCCAGGCGATCTCCTCATACTCTCGCTCTCCAGGTTCATAGATCGGTCCGGGTGAGACATAGATTCTTCTCAACGCTTCCACCGGGACCGCCCCCAAGCCACCGAAGGGGGGAGCTTTTCTCTGAGTCTCCATGAGCTGTGCTTTGTTCGTGATCGGGATCTTTTCCAGGTCTTTTACAGTCTTGATGGCATCCGGCTTCAGCTTCACGGAATCGAGTTTCTCTTTGAAGGCAGGAGCATTTTGGTAGGCATGATGAACGATTTCCCGAAGCCTCTGGCTGAGGTACTCGGCTTTCTCGGGCAATCCCATGGTTTCCAACTTCTTGTCGAAGAATCCCGGAGTTCGGTCGATCTCTGCCATTCTCCCCTCCTTTTCAAGACCTGCCCTCGGGGCTCGGACCCCGCACACGCTTTTCCGCCACCCGCTCGCCCTGGCCTGTCAAATGGGGATCGCAGTCATTTCTTTGGTGTATTAACCTATCGACACACGGTGTGGTTTCTTATAGATTTCGACCTGTTATTACAGAGAGCATTCTATTGTTTGCATTTCATTGGCAGTCTCGTTTTCGGCACAGCGGGATTAACCACCCACTCTCCCCGCTTTGCGGGAATCGTTCGAGACGCCGAGGACGCTGAGTTTTTTATTTCTTTTTCCTTTCTGCTGAGAGGGCAGAAAGGAAAAAACAACGCCCCTTCGGGAGTATCTTAGTCACAGTATTATAATGTTTCTGGCTAATGCTATGAATATGTTTTGTCCGCTTCTGGCGGACTGATGGCTTTGATTTGCCGCCGTCTCCCGGCAAATCAAAGAGATTAACTTCTCTGCGATCTCTGCGCCTCGAGCGAAGCGGGTGGTGAATCCTTAATAATTCCTTCGAGGAAGACAGATGCATAAATGATGTGATCTATTTTGTACACTCATTAGTATTTGACGGGCTGAATTCGTTTGAGCCGCGAAGCGCACAGAGTCCTGCCTAGCAGCATTCATTTGCCGGGAGAGGTCGGCAAATCAAAAGAGTTTGACCGCTTTGAAAGCGCCGGGGCCAACAGGATGGACGACCGTTGAAGGTGGATGGACGATTTTCTCCAATCGCCGTCTCCCGATTGGAGAAAAGAAAAACCCTCTGGGCTCTGTGTCTCTGTGGTGACTATAGAGGTTAAGTGAGCCAGCGCTTACGGCGTTTGTAATGCTTAACAGCCCGGAAGCTCTTCCTCGCACCCAAATCGGTCAGGCCGAGGTAGAAGTCTCGAATGTCGGGATTCTCCTTGAGCTTCTCGGAGGTGTCGTCCATGACGATCCGGCCGTTTTCCATCACATACGCATGAGGCGACACGGTGAGAGCAAGCTTCACATTCTGTTCGACCAACAGGATCGGGATCTTCTCCTCGTGGTTCAGCCTCTGGATGATGTCGAAAATCTCCTTGATCAAGAGTGGCGCCAAACCCATGGAGGGTTCATCGAGAAGCATGAGCTTTGGGCTGGCCATCAAGACCCGTCCGATGACGGCCATCTGCTGTTCGCCACCACTTGCAAACCCAGCGACAAGGCTGCGTTTCTCTCTGAGCCGGGGGAAATAGTGGTAGACCATCTCGAGGCGATCCTTAATCTGTCGCCCATTGCCCCGAAGGTGAGCACCAACCCTCAGGTTCTCTTCCAGAGTGAGGTGTTCGAAGACCCTCCTCCCCTCAATGATCTGAAAGATGCCGCGTTTGGCAATGCTCTCCGCATCGAGCTTGTCGATTCGTTCCCCAATGAACTCGATGCTTCCATCGGTCACCTCGCCATCCTCATGGCTCAATAAGCCGGAGATGGCCTTCAACGTCGTGCTTTTCCCGGCGCCATTGGCCCCGAGGAGGGCCACAATCCCTCCGCTCGGCACCTCGACGGAGACGCCCTTGAGGACCAGGATGACCTCGTGGTACCGCACTTCGATATTATTCAGTTTGAGTATGCTGCTTTGCGTCTCCAACAAGCCTCCTTTTCTCCCTGGAATACACTCAATCATGGGGAAGGCAGTCTCCCCTTTGTGGGGAGACTGCCAGTCATGCTTACCAGCCGAGCCATTTGGGCCACAGATCAGGATACCTTTCCTTGAGATCCACGGTTTTCAAATGGACGATTTTACCATTCTTGACGACGTAGGCACTTACAGAACTCCCAGGTCGATGATCCTCTGCCGTGTAGGTGATGGGAGGACGGCCCAACGCATTGGCGACTCCGGCTAGGTTGTAATTGCTCAAGGTCTCAAAGGCCTCCTTGATGCCCGGGCCATTGAGCTTGCCAGCCTTGTCTGCCCGCGTCATGGCCTCGCGTGCCAGAAGCACCTTGACCCAGCCTTGGACTGCCCGGATGGTACGGTCTTCCCGCTTCAGGTCCGGATTGACCTTCTTCCCGTACTGAAGGACCTTATCCATCATGGGGACATCGAGGCCGTAGAAGGCATTGACGCCAAGGCCGATCACCCCTTCGGCTGCCTTGCCGGCCAGTTTGATCAGGTTTTCATCAAAGCCCCAGTTGTTGACGATGTGGTCTGCTCCTAGCCCGAGCGCGAAGGAGTCCTTAACCGCAACAGCCACAGAATTGGTCGTATTCCCATGCCAGATCAGATGGGGTTTGTGTCTCTTTGCGGCCAGAACCTGACTCTTCGCATCGATGGCTGCCAAACTCACATCCTGGTCTGGGACGAGCTCGAAACCCAGGTGCGCGGCCTGGTCCTTGAGGGCCCGAATCGGTGCACTGGCATAGGGATGGGGAAAGGAATAGAAAGAGGCAAGTCGAGGTTTACCCTTGGCCCTCTCCTCTGCCCATTTTGGATCTTTCTTCCAGACCTCCTCGTACCAGCTAATCAGAGCCGCCCGGGCGTTGGTCGAATAATCGGTCCCATAGACGAAGTTGTACGGAGCCTTTTTGGGGTTGCAAATATGCCCGGAGAAGGAATCCGAGAGGTAAGGCATCTGATCCTTGGCAACAGTGGGGGAGAGTGCCTCTGTATCCCCCGTTCCCCAACCGAGGATCATCGTGACCTTATCGACCGTTTTAAACCGTTTATAGATGGTGATCGCCTCTGGGACCTTATATCCGTAATCGTACATTCGAAGATCAATCTTCTTCCCATTAATGCCGCCCGTGTCATTCACGTAGGCCACGGCCTCACGAACACCAGCAGCGTTATCCTTGCCAACGTCAGATGTCGGCCCGGTCATATCATTCAGTGAACCGACCACAATATCTGCCGCCCAACCGGTTGAAGCAGCAAAGGCCATCAGTAACAGCGCAAAAAGTATTTTCTTACCCATTCTTGTACCCTCCCTACTCGTTGTTTAGATGGAAAGTTTGTCTTCACACAAAGCGTTGACCCTTAGGGTCCGTCTCTGTTCACCTCCTTTCTCCTTAAATCCAATTTCCTGGCCCCTATGATGCCACGAACGTAAACGTTCTCCTTCTGCTATCTCATTTTGGCGGATCCACAATTTGCAAAAGCCTTGGAGCCTCTCGTTAATACGAAAAGGGCCAGAGGTTAAAATAGTTCTTAATCTGCCAGTACCGATAGGCAAGCCCATTCGGTTCGTAGATCAAGAACAGGATGATCGCCAGACCAAAGGCCGAATCCCTGAAATAGTCGAACTTCC
>CAYFYO010000030.1:0-41107 GCA_964347335.1 uncultured Thermodesulfobacteriota bacterium | reverse complement strand
CAGTGGCCAGTATCCTTTGCCTTACTGGTTCCAGGTTGATTAGACGGGGCAGAAGGAGAATGAGAGCCACCAGGAGAACCAAGAGAATTCCCATGGTCACGCCTATCCAGAAAGCGATCTTCTTCCGTTTGCTCATAAATGTCTCTCAACCCGATCTTCAGGGTTCCCCTGGGCTGGTAATCTGATGTGGTATTATATGATATATCTTCTGCTTTAGCACGGCCCATGGCCAGGCGAAGTAACATGTCCTGATGAAATCAGTTAATTGTGTCTCGCCTCAACCGGTTTGGGTCGGAACTTAGGTTAACGATCTTGCTGGCTCGCCCATTCAAATCTTTGGCATGGCTTCTTTTGGCGATCCCATACTAAATTAGACTTGGAGGTCTTTTGAGACAGATGATCAAGCAAATCTTGCTCGGAACAGTATTCGTAATACTGATTTTAATAGAGGGGTGCCAGCAGCATCATCTGACCCGGACGTCTATCGATGTCTCGTCGATTCCGGACCAGACCTATGAGGTCACGGTTTACAGACGGTTTATGTTCAGGGAGTATGCCGTACTCTTCGATATTCCCGATGACGGCGTGGAGGTTTTCATGCGGGAGACCGCTTCCATACAGAGGCTTGGCGCCGGGTACACTCCCTATACCGAGAAGATTGGTAGAGATTCACCCCGTAGGTATATCGATGAATTCGAAGGCCGAATTCATTATTTTAAGACCATCAGCATCGGTGATCAGGACGGTAGGGTGAGGGGGTACCTCATGGTGTCGAGCGCCCTGAATTATTGGATCAGTCCTGCTGGAGAGAGGATTATGGTGGGTATCGAAAGGAACGTTGACTACAACTACCGCCTTCCATAAAATCCTGCTCGAAATGTGCAGGGGGTGGGAGAGAATAGACGTGAACCCCTCAATGTCAACTTGGGCATGATCCGGTCTAACGACGGAACGCGACGGCGAGTCGACCGGATCACTTTTTGGTTTGGACGAATATCCCGTCCCAATCCTTTGGAGGGGGGGTCTTAAGATACATCTCCGCACGTCCCCGGAGAGTTAGGGATGGCCTGTCATCCTGTCCGGTTTTTGCTGCTTCTTCAAAACCCTTCATCGCCTCTTCGAATCGGCGTTCAAGGTAATCATCAAGCGCTTTTTCATATCGATCCCGCATGTGGAGCATCCCCTCAGGGACCTTTCCGCTTTCGCCGAGGAGTTCGTAAACAAATTCACCCTTTGCGCGTCCCTTGACCGCGGTCCGATCAATGCGACGCCACTCGAAGCCTTCTCCGGCGATGGTCCGCGTGTTCTCACTCACGAGAATCCACGTTCCGTACGCCTTGTTTAAGGACTCCAGCCGGGCTGCAAGGTTCACGCCGTCGCCGATGACCGTATAGGAAAACCGCTCGGGTGTTCCGATGTTACCGACAACAACATCATCGGTATGGAGGCCGATACGTGTGTGAAACGCCGGTTTTCCGGCCGCCTCCCATTCGGCGCGCTTGTTTTTGAGAGCCTTCTGGACTTTTAATGCACAGGCGCAGGCATTGGCCACGTGATTAGGGTCATCATGTGGGGCATTGAAGAATGCGAGGATCCCGTCCCCTATGTACTTATCAATGACCCCACTGCTTTGAGCGACCACTCCGGTGACCACGTGAAGATATTCACCGAGAACGTCCACAAGCGACTGGGGCGTCATCCCCTCGCTCAGCGTTGTGAAACCTTCTACGTCCGAAAAGAAGAGTGTGAGGTTTTTCACTTGTCCTCCGAGACGCGCTTCTTCTCCTGCGCCCAAAAGGTCTCGGACCAGGCCGGTGGGTACGTAGCGACCAAATGACCGGAGGCTCGCTTTCATTCGGTCTACCGAATCGCCAACAACGGCGATTTCATCGATCATCGACGCTGGCATGGGCTGCTGAGACAGTTCGAACTCACCAATGCGTTCAAGGTCTTTGGAAATCACTCTCAGGGGAGTAGAAACCCGTCTCGAGATCTTTCCTGCTAAGACGATTGCAACAACGAACAGGGCGCCGACGCCGGACAGCGCAATTGCTAGATACTGGTTGGCAAAACCGATGATCTCTTTTTCAGGTATGACAAGGGCATTGATCCAACCGACATCGGATCGAAGCTGCTGGGCTTCGAGGGCGACAACATACGTGGTGTCGTCGTGTTCGATCGAGAAAGAAAGCATCTCTCCCACCTTCATGTTCTCCAGTTCATGGGGCAGGCGAGCAATAGCTCTTTCCACCACGGGTGCGAGACGTGCCCGTTCTCGGGATGAGGGACCCGCTAGTATTTCGCCGGTCAGGTAATTCAGGATGAGTACCCGCCCGGTTTTTGCTAGGTATAGGTCATCCAAGTAGTCTTCCATGAAGGCAAGGCCGAAGCCCACTCCAAAGACACCGGCCATTTCACCCTCCGGACGAAGGGATACCGCACAGGCCCAACCGTAAGTTGAATCGAGTGGACGGACGTAGCGTTTGACCCATGTCGGCCGTGTGTTCTCGACACCGACGATATACCAGGGGGACTTACGATAATCGTAATCTTTCGCGGTTAAGGCCTCCATGGACTCACGTGTCCCGTCTTCATAGAGAATCTGCCTGGAAAGCTCAAACCGCCCGTTGATTCGACGGATACGATGGAGGACGATCCTCCCGTCTCTGCTCCGGACTGCACCACCTCCCAGACCATCGGTTCTAATAAAGGCAAGCCACTCGTATCGGGTGTCATAGCGAATTCGCTCTGTTAATTGTTCAGTGAGTCGCTCAGGGTCATCGACTGAGATTAGGCCACGTTCAACTAATCTCAGATGTTCCAGAAGGAGATTTTCAGCGCTCCGAAAACGTTCGAGGAGCTTATCTCCGATCCGTTGTGAGACCTCTTTCTGAATCATCTTGGAAGTGGTTATGAGGGTTCGAGCCCGAACGGCCATGATGATCCCGACGATGCCCCCGACCGTGAGGACGAGGAGACCGATGAGGAGTGTGGAAAGGGTTATTCGGAGAGAATACCGGCGCGGCTGATGCGAAGTGCGATTCACGGTTCGTCCTCCAATTTCTATTTGGTTTAATCGAGGAATTTTACATTTGACGTCCGGATCCGCTGGCTCAAAACGCGGCAAATATTGATAGGGATCCGAGGATAGGCTCTCATCGTTTCCTCGAATTCGCGTTTTCCGAGCACCAAGAATTTCGCATCGGTATTGGCTTTCACGGTGTTTGCCCTGGGTTTGTCTTCAAAGAGAGCCATTTCACCAAAACAGTCACCCTCCGCGATCGTGTTGATAAGCGTCTCATGGGGGGTGCCATGGTTCTGAATTATGGAGACTTCACCGGAAATGATCACGAACATGGTGTCTCCAGGCTCACCTTCCCTGACCAGAATCTCGTCTTTAGGGCACTCCTTTTCCCCGGTTACCGAGCTGATGGCTATCAGCTCTCTGACCTGAAGGTCAGAGAAGATATCCGCTTTCATGAGGTGAGGCACCTTGTCCATGGTTGAAGAAATGGGCTTGCGCGGTTTACGGTGTTTGGCACCTGTGGTTCTGTCGATGGCCTGCTTCGCTGTTTCCTGGACGGTCCGGTCCGGATGAGCCTCAAATGATTGGAGCTTCTCTGAGAGGCCCTTCATTTTATGGTCCCCGATGGCATAGAGGGCGCACGTCTGGGTTGTGGGATCGTCACTTTCCAGAAACCCTGCGAGGACAGCCAGGGGATCAGAGGACCTTTCGTCGCTCATCGCAAATTCATTCTGAGCGACTTTCAGCTTCTCCTCAGGTGAAATGTCGTCCAACAGGGGAATCAAAACTCGCGACAGAGCAGAATGGAGGGTATCTTCCAGGGCCTCTAGGGCATTGGCCTTGTCTCTGGCTGCACCTCTCAGACCCCGGTAGATCGTGCGCACCTTAGCGGCCTCGCCCTCGACCTCAAGAATCCGGAAAACCGTAAACACCGCATCGTCGTTTTTGTCTTCCAGATGCCGAATCAAGAGTCCGAGGGCGGGCGTTTGTTCAAGCGTCCTCAGATCTCTCATGGCTCGGATGTTTTCATAGGCCGAGCGGATTTCTCGGGTGAGAAACTCGGAAAACTCCACGTCCTTTACTTCGAGACTCTCCAAAAGGTGAAGGATGCCTTCTTTGAGCGCCTTTTTGGGGGAAGTGAGGCCCTTCAGGAGGGACGAAACGGCGTCTTTTCCGATCTCGGTGATCCTCGTATGCGCCGCGGCTCTCACATCTGGCGATTCATCGCCCAGCATTTCGATAGCCCGTTCTCGGGCCTCTTCGACATTGAGGTCCAACGCCGAAACCGCAGCGCGTCTGACTTCGGGCCGTGGGCTTTCGAGCCACGGCAGGATTCGAGCGTTTCTTTCGGGTACTTCCAGCCAGCCGTAGGCCTCGAGAGCCCTTGCTTGAATTCCCGGGTCATTCTCCTTCCCAAGGACTCTATCCAGGTGACTGGCGAGTCTCACCTCCCGCGTTCTGCCGACGGTCGTGACAGCGTGAAGGAGATCTTCAGGATTGTCACTTTTCAGCCACCTTGATAAGAGGGAATACCCCTCTTCGGCCATCTCAGTCTGATAGAGCCCGACAACGGCCTCTGCCTGGACGGCTCTCTGGTCAGACTGGGAAGCCCCTTTTAGAAATTCAGTGTTTTCGCCTGGCGCGAGCCTCCCAACTGCTCCGACTAGATGAACCAGAAGCCAGGGAGGTGCTGTCTCAGCCATCTCAACGAGTCGAGGCACGATTGGACGCGCCTCCTCAGGGCGGAGAAGATTGAAAAGATCGACCTTGACCTGCAAGTCTTTCTCCCTGATAACCGAGAGGATCGCTTCACCGAGTTTGGGATAGCGGGCTTCGGACAGGATTCGGGCACAGAGCGTAGCGGCCTCACCCTTTTCCTCGCTTAATCCCCGCAACAGCCGGTCAAGGGTTTTTTTATCCTGAACCAGAACGGTCAAATCCACATCCTCGAGTTCCTTGAGATTCACCTGTTTGTCCAAAAGGCTTTCCAGGAGAAACTGCGAGTAATTCCTTTTCAGGCGAAAAGTGACGAGAATCCACGGGGCCACGAAAAGGAGGCCGAAAATGGAGAAGTAACTCGCATGGATAAACGCTTTGAGCCCCAGCAGCATGAGAGATCCGAGAAGGCTTCCGGCTCGCGACACCATCTGGAGAAAGGGCCGAATCTTTGCCCTGAATTCATCCGGGAAAAGGTTGACCATGATGTTGTTTGCCGGATTGTGTAGGGTGGTGGTGAGGACACCGATGCTTATCCTCCCGTATACGCCGAGAACAATATCGAAGCGAAAGAGGAGCAGCGAAAAAACAAGGAAGTAGTTGCTCGGACGGAAAAGAAGAGCGTTGGGGATACCCACGCGGGTGTGGACCTTCCCAACAAACATGAGAACGACGAAGGTGATGACATTCAATACACCCCTGAAAGTCCCAAGGAATTGGGCCAGCGCCTCTTCTGAGGGAAACGTATAGGCGAGAATGACGCTGAACTGGTAATCAAACATGGGGCCAACCACGTTGGGTAGGACCCGGATGGCCGCGAGAAGCATGAAAAGCAACGAACCCTTGGCTAGAATGCTCATCTCTTTGACACCGGCAATGGGGGAGGACCAGCCCTTTTTCTCTGAGGCCCGAGTCTTGGGAGCGGCCATAGGGGAAGGAAAGAGACGTCCGACCTGCTGGCTCGCCATGGCTGCCAGAAAGAGAAGGCCAGCAGAGACAAGGAGGAGATTGTTGATGTTGGTCACCCGGGTCAAGAAATCTGTGGAGAAACTTCCAAGAACCCGTCCCAGTATCCCTCCTGCCGTAATCAGTGGAAAGATCCTTTTGGCTTGGCGGGTGTCGAAGAGGTCGTTGCAGATGTTCCAGAAGATGATGAGTATCACCCCATCGATTTGTAGCCGCAAGAGGTACATGAGGGGGTAGAGGAGGGAGAAATCGAGAATGATCAGAAACCGGCAGAGGATCTCGATCGTGGCAAAGATCACGAGGATCCGGGTCAGGAGTCCCATGGGGGAGTACTTTGTCACCAATGCCCGGACGAGATCCATTGCAAAGAAGACGAAAACCGCATCGATGACAAACATCTCCGGGAGGTACTCGACACCGAATCGCTTGATAAAGGCCGTATCGGCGAAGTTCGCAAAAAGAATCTGGCTGGATAGGATGAGAAACATCAATCCGTTGGCCCAGCCGAAAGCCTTGTATTCTTCGGAACGGACGGTAAACAGTCTGCCGAGAAGGTTTGAGAGAGAGGACATCAGGCCCCCCCGAATTCACAAGTCAATGGTTGCTTTACATTTGACGGCGGTAGGGGGGTTCGAATTCTCCGCAGTCGGCGAAAACATCGATCCTCGTGCAGTTCCCCCCGCATTCATTCAGGGTGGTTCCAGGATTGATATTGTCTTCAGAACCTTTGCAGGTATAGCTTGTGCCCTGTAAACGTTGCACTCCCCAAATCCGAAGATCCACCTGCTCCCCGATAGGCACTTCGATACAGTAATTTCCCGCCCCATCTGTTCTGGTCTCGCCAAGCGGCTGGTCGGTGCCATGACGCCAAGCGGTAATTGCTGCGAAAGGATAGGGGATCGGGTTCGAGTCGGCCGACGGTCGATACCAAACCGTTCCCTGAATGCATGCGGGTTCAGAGTCGTCGGGAGTTCTCTTGACTTGCGTCGGAGCACATCCAAAAATGAGCGTCGAGAGGACCAGGAGATACATGCCGAGGACAAACGGATCGTTACTCCTCATCGTTGCACCTCGTTTTGTTTTGGGGGCAGGGAGGAAAATTCATTTGTTATATATAAGGAAATGCCTCACGATAGCAAGTGTCAATGACGATTGCGTGAAATCTTCCCCCGCGTCCTTTGACTCCAAAGCACGACTCCCTGCACATTCCCCTTGACTTCCAGTGATTCATTCTTTAATATGCGAGTCTTCGAGCGATTTTTGTGGCAAGGGAGCGATTTGAACCCAGGCCTGTGGGAGGACCCATTTGAATTTGGGGCATTATCGGTGTGATATGTAGGGGCTTGCGTTATGTCTTCGATTGAGCGGATTTCAGTGATCGGTGCGGGAGCCATGGGGGCCTTCTACGCGAGCCGATTTTACGACATGGATAGCACATGCATCACACTGATCGCCGGTGGGGACCGGCATGACCGGCTCACGGGAGAGGGTCTGATCGTCAACGAAGAACATTATTCGCTGCCCGTGGTGAGACCGGACGATACGACACCCCCTGCGGACCTAATTATTGTGGCGGTCAAAGACCATCATCTTCGAGAAGCGATCCAGGACCTCAAGAACCGTGTCGGGACGAATACCCTGATCATATCGGTCATGAACGGCATCGACAGCGAAGAACAGATTGGCGCAATCTATGGGATGGAAAAAGTTTTGTACGCGGTGGCTGTTGGGATTGATGCCGTTATTCACGGAAATCGGATGACTTATACGACACAGGGAAAGCTTTTCTTTGGCGAAGCCCGGAATCGAGAACCGACCGAACGCGTCCAGAGGCTCCAGTCGCTTTTCGATCGTGCCGGGATTGTTTATGAGACCCCCGAAGATATGATTCGGATCCTCTGGTGGAAGTTCATGATCAATGTCGGAATCAATCAGGTTTCAGCCATACTGGGTGCGCCCTATGGGGTCTTTCAGAGATCACAGGAGGCCCGGGACCTCATGGAATCGGCCATGCGGGAGGTGATGGCGATTGCCAAAGCCGCAGAGGTCACTCTCTTCGAAAAAGACATCGAAGATTGGTATGCCTTCCTATCCCGCCTGTCCCCAGATGGAAAGACCTCCATGGTCCAGGATGTTGAGGCAAGAAGAAAGACCGAGGTCGAGATGTTTGCAGGCAAGGTGATCGAGCTCGGCAATCAGTATGGAATCGAAACGCCGGTGAATCAGACCCTTTTTCGATTGATCAGAGCTATGGAGCAAGAATACTTGAATTGAGGCCACGCAACTCGGACGTGTTTGGACAGAATCAGGAGGAAAAAGAGAGAGCAGGAGACCATGAGAACAAGGGACCCCGCTTCGCCTAGCGTTGTCTGGTCCCGTTGAAAAAGTACTTGGCCTGGTTTTACCGCCCGCTGTCTCCGCTGACGCTGCCGATGAAAAAGGGGACCCTCATTCTCGTAACACTCGTAGGCGCCGTTGTCCTGTGGAATGGGTCTGTTCGGGCGGAGGACCCCTTTCGGAAGGGGACGACCGAATGGGGTTTTCGCGCCGGTTATGGAGACAATTTTCATTATGATAACGTCCAGGAGGATGTTGAATTCTATTTCCTGACGCCGTTCTGGGGGAAGATACTGAAGGCCTGGGAGGATCGAAGAAGCCTCGAGTTTGTGGGAGAGGGCTTACTGAGTTTTGCTCGCCAGGAATCGGAAGACCGTTATGCAGCGGAGCTCACTGGGCTCATCGTGTATAACATCAGGCTATCCGAAAAATGGGTCCCCTTTGTTGAACTGGGTGTCGGTGTTCTCTACACGGACCTCGACCCCGAGAGATTTGGTTCGCACTTCAATTTCACGCCACAGGGAGGCGCAGGCGTTCGCTACAAAATTCTTGAGGGGAGGTATTTAACCTTTTCCTATCGTCTGCATCACATCTCCAACGCCGGTATCGACGAGGAGAATAGATCCATCGATTCTCATTTTTTCTCTATCGGTTTATCCTTTTTTCGCTGATTTGGCTGGCTTTGCCTGGTCACGACCGTTTCTGGGTATCAGGGGCCTCCTGTAGGGATAGATTCAGAAATCCGGATGTTGAGCCACCGTGGCGATGGGTGAGCAAACTCGGAATTTAGACCTAGTATCGCGGGGTCTCTGTCACTCGAATGCCCCTCAAGAACTGCCTATCCGCTTATCTCAATCCCTTCTTACGTTCCGCTATTTTTTCCAGTGTATCTCGGTAGATCTGGATTTTCTGAGGATTTAGCGCTATCGCTTTTCGGGCGAGTGCCTCCGCCTCATCCAGGTTCTCATCCCGCGTATAGTATAGCCAGGCGAGGTTATTATAGGCGTCGGCATTATCTGGTTCCTTTCTAATCGTCTTCCGATAGTACCGCTCTGCCGTATCCAATTCGTTTCTCTGGAAGTAAACATTACCGAGGTACAGGTAACCAATCGGGAGCTTCTTCGCTGCCAGTCGGTACTCCTTTATGGCATGTTCAAACTCCCCTTTTTCTTCGTACGCCACCCCCAGATTGAGGTGCTCCTCCGGTGTGAGCGGATCCTCGAGCACAATAATCCTCGGAAAGGTGCAACCGATAATCAATAGCAATGCGCAGAGCGTGATCAACAGGGAATGAGGGGTTTCAAGGCTTTTGACCCAAGTCTTCGCCCCTATTGTGGGGTTACCAGAAGTGTCCAGAACTCTGTCCTCTTCCATGATCTTAGGAAACCATGAAACGGTATGTATTTGTATTGGTCTTTCCCAGAATTTGCGACAATGCCGTTTTGATCGTAACCGACGACGACCATAAAATGGCTGTTCTGATAGATCCAAAAACCATCATCGACCAGGACGATCAGGGGCTGCTTTGAATCGATATTGGTGCGGATGTTTTCGAGACTGCCCTCGTAGTGTCGGGCTTTTAGGTTGTCACGCTCGGCATACAAAACCATATCCACGTCAAGGGTTCCCCTCGCAGACTTGCTGTATATTTCTTCTGCGATTTCCTCAGGTGAGATGTCCACTCCCCAATAGTTCAAGACTCCAGCAAGCGATGCAGGGCCGCACTGATATTGCTGCTGCGGGAAAAAGGGGACATTCTCGATCAGTTCAACGGTTTCAGGTAGAGCAACTCTCCGGGCCCCTGCACATGAGAGGAGAAAAGCCAGGATCAGCATCAATAAGAACGGACATCCCTTGGCAGGGATGCCCGTCTTGGTCAAAACCCTTGGGGGGAATTGTCTCGCCATTGCCTCCGCGGACAGGAATCGTTGCTTGCCGGTGGAATTATTTCGTGACGACCACTTTGCGCCCTGTTAGCCAGAAATAAAGGACGATGATCAGTGCGATAACCAACAAGATAATTATTACTGCTTCCCCGTTTCCACCGGCCCTCAATTCGTCAAGTTGGAGGGCGAGTTGGTGAATCTGATCGTCGGTCAGTTGTCCGAGCCGCTCCTGGATTTCATCCTGTGAAAAACCGAGTTGGTCGAGTCTTTCTCGGACCATCTTGATCTCGAGTATCTTCTGGATCTTCTCAAGGTCGGCCGATCGGTCGAGCTGTGAGAGCGCAATCACCTCCGATGGCGAAAACCCTGCGTACACTCGCGGTATCAAACCCATCACAACGATGGCCACCACGAGATAGCAAGAGACATATTTCATATAGGGTCTTCTCATTTTACGGGACTCCTTTCTGTTTTTGATTGACAGATCTGGTCTTGTTATCCATACGGTATTTAGACCGAAGCATACTTGATCAGATGTCGCACTGTCAAACAAAAAAGTCACCGGTGTGGGGATCACCATTGCCTTGGGGGGGTGAATATCTTCTTCAGGCGAGGACCTGGTGGATGGCCTCGATCGCATGGCCGATATCTTCAACGGTCACATCGAGATGGGTAACCGCACGGATCCGCGTTTGGGCAATGGGGAGCATCAAAACGCCGCTTGCTCTCAGATCGTTTGTCACGGACTGAGCCTCTCTGCCAGTCCCGGCAACATCGAAGATCACGATGTTGGTCTCGACCTCGTCTGGATTGATGGTGACCCCTTTGATCGGATGGAGCGCTCCTGCGAGCTCTTTTGCATTGTCGTGATCTTCTTTTAGTCTCGAAATGTTGTTGTCGAGGGCATATATCCCAGCCGCAGCCAGAATACCCACCTGGCGCATGCCACCGCCATACATCTTCCGATAGCGATGAACAGTGTCGATCAACTCGGCCGAGCCAGCAACCATGGATCCCACCGGACAGCCCAGCCCCTTGGACAAACAGAACGAGACCGACTCAAAGTAACGGGCGTATTCCTTCACTGCAATCCCGGAGGCGACTGAGGCATTGAAGAGCCGAGCTCCGTCTAGATGCATAACAAGGCCCTTCTCATCTGCCAATTCACGGATTCTTATTGTTTCTTCAAGGGGGTATATGGAACCGCCACCTTGGTTATGCGTGTTCTCGAGGCTGATCAATCGGGTTGGTGCAAAATGATGATCTTTCGGACGAATCGCCTCTTTGATCTGCTCGACCCTCAGAATCCCACGTTCTCCATCAATGGTGTGGACCAAGACGCCGGAAAGGGCCGCAACTCCCCCGGATTCATATTTGAAATTATGGCAGTTTTTGTCGGCGATGATCTCATCCCCATGGTGGGTCTGAGCCCTGATGGCCAGCTGGTTGGCCATCGTGCCGGAAGAGACAAAGATGCAAGCCTCTTTACCGAGGAGTTCTGCGGCCTTTTTCTGAAGGGCATTGACCGTTGGATCTTCACCAAATACGTCGTCACCCACCTCTGCTTCTGCCATCGCTCTCCTCATCTCTGGGCTTGGTTTTGTGACGGTGTCGCTTCTCAAATCGATCAGTTTCTCCATGGCCGAATCTCCAGTTGGTTTCCCAAAATTCTGCAATCCAATTGCTGATAAATCACAAACGTCATGAAGTCGTTTGCCGAGAGAGAGGGACAAACGAAAAGCCTCGGCCCTGAAGGGCGGAGACCTTTTATTCTTCCCTTAAATGGACGGCGTTTTTGCCCGTCGACGTTTTCCGATAGGCAAAAGAGTAAACCCTCAGTAACTTCCGTATCTCTCTGGTAAATCAATACTGCGTTCTTGAATTAGAGCACTACGGAAATATCCTGTCAAGTTCCGTTTTTGCGGATTCGCTGATGACTCACGGACGACTTGACTTCGCAGTGTGAATCTGCCATGATGCTCCCAAACAGTCGGTCTGCAAAAACTCAGAGCCGGTGGAGCGAGGACGAAAAAACCACACGATCTCTTTGGGTATCAAGCCCGGTTCAATCGAGTGGAGGTGTGGGATGAGAAAAGTACTTTTCTGGCAGTGGCTCTTGATTTTTCTCTTTTTTCTCGCCTGCGGTGGCCAAACCTTCCTGGTGAATTTGCGATACGTTCCTCAGATTCCTCCCGCGTTGAAGGTAAAACCGACGACAGTAGCCGTCGCTCCGTTTGTGGACAAGAGAAACAAAACAAATGATGTCGGTCTTCGAAGAAGACTCGACGGTAGCCTTGATCGCTTCACAACCGGTCCTGTCGGTGCTGCGGAAGGGGCACGAAAAGCCGTGGAGAGGTTCTTACGGGTTAATGGCTTTACCGTTGTTGCGATAGAAGGATGGGACTTTGAGCCTGAGAGTCTTGCAACAATAGATGCAGACCTGGTGGTGGGTGGTGAAGTCATCCGACTTTGGAGTCGGGCTGATTCTGTGGCCGGAAGGACGATCATCGTGTCCAATGTGGGGATCGTCATCTACCTGGGTAAGCCCCGGGAGGGAAAGGTGCTTGAGCAACGCGTTGAAATTGACCGAGAAGTGACCCAGATCGTATTCTCATCGGAAAAGGTTGAGGAGATCCTTAACGAAAGCCTATCAGAGAGTATCGAGTCTGCTTTTGCAAAACTCTTGAGCTGAGAGGAGTTCGATTCCACCCCCGAATCTCTCTGAGGAATTGTGAGATATGGGAAAGATTTGTATTGACTTTTCCAGAATAACCTGCTTTATTTTATATTCATTAGGGACGATGGCTTGAAGAGCAAGCTCATCAACGGTTTCCAGATAGACTGTTCACAAGCATCCTAATCTTCACGGATTCCAGAGCTTCTCTCGTGCCATGCGGCTCCTGGAGGAGTTAAATCAAATTGATGGAGGTAAATGTTTATGACAAAGGCTGATTTGATTGCTGCGATCGCGAAGGATTCAAAGATTACGAAGACAGCGGCCGAAAAGGCGCTGAACGCCTGCACATCGGCCGTCACCTCAGCTTTGAGAAGGGGGGACAAAATCACCTTGACCGGTTTTGGAACCTTCTCTGTGGCCAAGAGAAAGGCACGGAAGGGCCGTAACCCAAGAACCGGCAGAGAAATCAACATCCCTGCCTCAAAGGTCGCCAAATTCAAGCCAGGGAATAAGTTAAGAGGTGCCGTGAAGTAAGTGTAGGAGGAGATAGAGGGGGGACCCCTTCTATCTCCTCAATTTTCCTGTAGACCCCCTGCGATCACGAAGGGTCGGGCTGTTTCGGCATGTGAGGGGTCTATAGCGGAAATGATGTGTGTGACTCAGGCCAGACTCTATTCCTCGGGTGAAATTTAGAGATAAGAGAGGATTGGGTCTGGTTTATAAGGGAAAGAGTAGTCCATGTGGTCGAGATGGGCACTTATGGGTGCCCTAATCTTATTGCTCGTGGGTGGGTCGGTAGATCCTTCCTGGTCCGGTCAAGCCAAGATTGGAAGGGTTGATGACATCGTTGACCTCGTCGTGTTGCGCCCTCTCGGGTGTGTGGCCATCATAGCCGGGACAGGGATTTTTGTGCTCACCCTTCCCTTTACTTATCCAACGGGAAGTGTCGACGAATCGGCTGAACGGTTCGTCGTAACTCCCTTCAAGTACACCTTTTCAAGACCTTTCCCAGACAAGGACCTCGAGTAAGGCGCTTCACTTGCTCCGGAAGATCACTTCCAACACATCTTCGCTTGAGTGATTCGTTTCTGATTGCGCCTCTCCCTGGATGGGGTCCCCACCACTTCCGCAAATGTCCCTCAGAGACAATAGGTCCCAGAATTCAGGAAACTCCTCACCTGCAAGTTCTTGAACCGCAGTCCCTTTTTTGTTAGTTTTAATCGACTTTATCGAGAGAAAGGCGAAGTGAAGCAAATCGTTCTCGGAACTGCGGGCCATATCGACCATGGCAAGACCGCTCTCGTGAAGGCCTTGACCGGAATTGACACGGACCGCTTGAAAGAAGAGAAAGAGCGGGGGATCACCATCGAACTCGGCTTTGCCCCGCTGACTCTACCCAGTGGACTCCGAATTGGCATCGTCGACGTACCTGGACATGAGAAGTTTGTCAAACATATGGTCGCAGGGGCATGGGGAATTGATATCGTGGCCCTCATCGTCGCGGCTGATGAGGGCATCATGCCTCAGACACGTGAACATCTCGATATCTGTCGTCTCCTGGACGTTAAGAAAGGTCTGATTGTTATTACGAAGATCGATCTGGCCGACGAGGAGCTGCTCCAACTCGTTGAGGAGGAGATGCGCGAATTTGTCAAGGGTACATTCCTCGAAGGGGCGCCGGTCATCCGGGCCTGTTCTCTAACCGGTGAAGGCATCCCTGACGTCTTGAGATCATTGGAAAAGCTTGCCCAGGAGACGGGGGAGCGTTCGGCCGATGGACTCTTTCGACTGCCTATCGATCGGGTTTTTGTCATGAGAGGGTTCGGTACCGTTGTTACGGGAACGATGGTTTCAGGGCGCGTTCAGGTCGGCAACACCGTCCAAATCCTGCCATCGGGACGCGAAGGTAAGGTGAGAGGCATTCAGGTCCACAACCAGGCGGGAAAAGAAGCGAGGGCGGGTCAGAGGACTGCATTAAATCTCCAGGGTTTAGAGAAAATGATGATTCGACGAGGGGAAGTTGTCTGCCATCCTGGGACCATTGAGCCAACACAGGTATTAGACACGGAACTCGAGCACCTGAGGTCTTCGCCTCGGCCACTGCGGAATCGCGTCCAGCAGCGGTTCCACATAGGAACGAGTCTCGTGGCGGCTCGAATCATTCTGCTGGATCGGGAGGAACTAAAGCCTGGTGAAAAATGCATGGTCCAGTTGCGCCTCGAAAATCCGGTGGTTGCGCTTCCTCAGGATCGATTTGTGATTCGAGGCTCATCTGTTGTGCAAACCCTGGCAGGCGGCGTGGTTCTCAACAACCATCCCCTCAGACATAAGCGGTTCAATCCCGAAGTGATAGCCGAATTGAAGCGTTTGCGGGATGGCAACATGGAAGGGGTGATTACACACCATATTCGGGAGAGCAATTATGGTGGGCTTTCTTTCTCCGAGTTGCGGGGAAGAATGGGTAGCGTGTCTCCCGATCAGTTAAAGGGAATGTTAGACGGGTTGATCCAAAAAAAGGAGATCGTCGCTGTGGCTGCTGAGGGGACCCGTTACGTTCATCGTGACCGCTATGAGTCTCTCAAAGAGGAGACCCTCCGATGCCTGAGAGATTTCCACAAAAAGTCCCCCATGGCGCTCGGCCTTTCGAAGGAGGAACTCAAGACGAAACTCCCCAAGACGATGGAGCTGAGATTGTTTCAGTTGCTTCTTCAGGAAATGATTCAGAGGGATCAGGTGATTTTGGATCGGGAGAAGATCAGGCTCTCTGACCATCGGATATCGGCCCGGGAGGATGTCTTGGAAACGGTGGAGACGGCGATTCGGGAAGGGCAACTCGCACCTCCCACGGTGAAAGAGATGGTCGATCGCTTGTCGATGGACCAGAAGGATCTGAAGAGCTATTTGGAAGTCCTGGTGGACCGGGGGAAGTTGATCCGTCTCAAAGGGGGTCTATACTTCCATCAAGAGGCGATTTTGAGACTGAAGACAACTTTAGTAGATTTTATTCGGGCCCAAGGAGAGATTAGCACTTCGCAGTTCAAAGATCTAACGATGGTTTCCAGAAAGTTTGCCATTCCTCTCCTGGAGTACTTCGATAGCATCAAAGTGACGATTCGAGTGGGAGATAAGCGTATCTTGCGAGGAGAGTAGAAGCCTCAAGGCCCAAGGCGAAAGACAGGGACAAGGTTCAAGCTGCAACCAAAGGGACAAAGGCAAAGGAAATGGTCTAAGCTTTGCGCCCTGAGCCCCGTGCCTTGGACTTGTCGGCTTGGAGGGTAATGTTGAAATTCCGCTTCACCGACGGGATCGAAGTCAAGTCTCAGGTGAATCATTACAAGCGCCGCGACGTTTTCCTGTGTCAACAGGAAGGTCACCGGGCTTTTGGCCACCGGGTTTCTGTCTACCACGTCTTGAAAGAGAAGGGTTGCTACCCGCACGGTTGTGTCAGCTTCAGTTGGAGGTGTTCCCAGTTCAACAAGGGTTTGTCATGCCGAAGAGGTTTCCGTCGTGTGGGGAGGATGTGCTTCGGGTGCAGATTTTTCGTAGACGAGAAGATCAACCATCGCCCAAAGGTTGCTCTTTCAGCTGAGCGCTACGGGGCTTTTAAAAGTGAGCTTAAGGGGTTTGAGGACTGGTTAAAGGAATTCAGCGGAAGGGAGATAAACTTTTCAGGGACCGTGTTTTCCGTAAAGCCGAACGTGACCCTGGATCCATCCCGGAACTGGCGGATGTCATTTCACGGATTCCTCGTCGTCTTCAGAGAGGGTTTTGTGGATCTGATTCATTTGAAGGATTTCTGCTATCTCAGAGTCAGCGGCCGAGTCCAGGAGAGGTATCGCTTTAGACCCGGGGACCGGCTGGACTTTTTTGCGCGTTTAACGGAAAACAGGGGAAGGATCATTTTGGTCGGCTTAAATCGAGTAGAGATCGACCATCGAGAAGAGGGCTTCTGGTGGAGTCAAAGCAAGGCTCGCGTCGCACTTCAGACTGGGAGGATCATCGAGGGACAGCCGGATAGATGCCTCAATTGCGGAAAAGGGTGTTTGGTCGATGTCAAATCGGAACGGGGGAGGGACAGGGGGGTTCACCGCCGTTTGTTGTGCCTGGATGGGGTTCGAGATTTGAGGTTTTGCACTCAGGTGCAGTTAGGGGAAGTGATGGGGGAGGAATGTGGCCCGCCCAAGCCTGAATTCTCAGGGCGGGACGGCTTGACAACGCGTTCGAATGTCGCTATAAGCCATGTGATTTGACCCGCGAATACGCTGTGAAACTGATGAGGATAGATATGGATGTGGCGCTTCTTCTGAATTCGACTTTCATGCCCCTTCGAATCGTCTCATGGAAAAAGGCTATGATACTCATGGCCCTCAAAAAGGTTGAGGTTATCGAGGTGTACGACCGGGAGATTCACACGGTTTCCCTATCAATCCGCCTGCCTTCGGTCATCCGCCTCATGAGATTCGTTCAGCCGAGGGGACCGGAGATCAGATTCACGCGGTATAATATCTATTTGAGAGATCGGGGGCAGTGTCAGTACTGTGGGCGGGAATTCAATCTGAGAGACGTCACTTATGATCACGTGACACCAAGAGCGAAGGGTGGAGCGGCGACGTGGGAGAACATTGTCACCTGCTGCCGCTCCTGTAACTTAAGAAAGGGAGGTAGAACCCCTCGTGAGGCCGGGATGAGCCTCATTAGATCTCCTAACAAACCCAGGTGGCTGCCCACGCTTGACTTGGCCATTGGGACACAGGGGGTGCCGAGGAGCTGGCAGGATTACCTCCTCGATAACAGGCTCGTTCCCCTGTTCTCTTGCTCTGATCCCACCAGTTAATGAATAACAGCGAGGAGTCAGAGGCTAGAAGTCGGAACATAAAAGGAGGAATGCTTCTCAGTCTTGACGAACTGACCTCTCGATCTCGGCCAAAATCTCGCCTGTGAAACAAGGGATATTTCACGCGATCCACCGAGTGATTCAGGAGAACCGGTAAGTCTGAGAAATAGGGTTTCAGGAGCACCCTTCAGATCTCGATGAGGGAATGTCGTCCGTCCTTGCTCATCGTGCCAAATATCGAGAAAGCATGCTCATGCAGGCGAACTCATGCCTCAGATGGAAGAATTGAGCCAGCCGCCCGGAACGTGCTCAGCGGCTATTCTGACTCCTGTGTATTGATTTTGGAACGAGGAGAGAAACTGTGGACCATCTCTGGGCTCCATGGCGTATAAAGTACATCCTTTCAAACAAGGGGGGAGATTGTATATTCTGCGTCAAGCCCTCCCGAAAAGAAGACCGGAACCGGTTGATTCTATACCGGAGCCAAAGTTCCATCATCATGCTGAATCGATTTCCCTATAATAGCGGCCACCTCATGGTGGCGCCAATGAGACATACCGGTGACCTGGAGGATTTGACGGCGAGGGAACTCCGTGACTTATCGGTTCTCCTGAAAAGGACCGTCTCCCTCCTCAAAAAGGCCATGGATCCTCACGGGTTTAATATTGGCATGAACATCGGGCAAGTCTCCGGGGCAGGGGTCACTGACCATCTTCATTTTCATATTGTCCCCCGTTGGACTGGAGACACGAATTTTATGCCTGTAACGGGCGAGACCATTGTTGTGCCCGAGTGCCTTGAGAAGACCTATGAGAAACTGCGCTCTGCCCTGGAAGAGATGGACCGGCGAGGATGAATGAGACTCGTTAAGACGCTCCTACTTGGCCTCTTTTTGATTGCCGTTATCACCTTTTCGATCAAAAATGCCGGGAATGTAACGGTCAAATACTTCGGATTGATCGATACTTTGGAGATCCCGTTATTTCTCGTCGTCCTTGTGGCGATTTTTCTCGGAATGTTCATTGGCGCCATGGTCGATCTTTTGAGGCGGTATCGGCTGAAGAAGGCGATTCAGATGACACAGCGTCGGATGGACCAAATTCAGGGAGAGATCATCTCAGTAAGGAAGCTGATGCAGTCTGGTCTGGAGGACGAGGCGCGGGACACATGATGTGATTGGGATTGCTCATGGATTTCTTTGATTCAGAGAAGGAAAGCAGGGTGAAGGCTCGGGAAATGGTGAAACTCTTCACCATTTCTCACGGCGTCAGCGAGCAAGACCTCTCCCTTCCGCCCCTTGCCATTGTCACCGTTGGCCGTAGAATGCTGAATGGCCTTGTTCACATGGCCCGCGGGAGCAGGATCGAGGCGTGGCACGGGCGCAATCCCAGCCTCTTTTTGGCAAAAGTGGGTAAGCGGCGGGTTGTCCTGACAAGATCCCCATACGGTGCACCCGGTGCGGTCATTCTACTGGAGGAACTCATCGCTTTTGGAGTCAGACAAATCGTATTCGTCGGCTACTGCGGATCGATCCGGGATGAGGTCGGTCTTGGTGAGATTGTCCTGCCAACAGCTGCCGTTCGCGAGGAAGGGACCTCTTACCACTACCTGCCCATGGGCGAAGCGTGCCGACCGGACATGACGTTACTCGATAGTTTGCATCAATGGCTCCAACAGAGAGGAATGAGGGTGAGGGCGGGCCCGGTTTGGACAACCGACGCTCTATACCGAGAAACTGATCGAAAGATTGAGAGATATCGTGGGCAGGGCGTGTTGGCCGTGGACATGGAGATCTCGGCACTTTTCGCAGTCGGGGTGGTTCGCAAGGTTGGGGTCGTTGCCATGCTTCTGGTTTCCGATCATTTTTCTCGCAGCCACTGGACTCCCGGCTTTTTCGATCCCCTCGTGCTGGAAAAAGAGCGTGTGATAAACGGAGTGGTTCTCGATTGGACGGCGGATCAGAAGCCCCTCGACGATGAGGAACTCCCCGGGGTAGTTGACCTCACAGGCAACGCTCGGTGACGGCTGTCTGTGGTCATTCCAAACCAATCGCTTCTTGAGAACTCAGGGCGACGATTCTGTCATGGGGCAGGTCGCTTTCCGGTTCTGAGGGGTGGGATCCTCAGCCATCGGAATTCCGCGGGACCCACAGAAATTCAAGCGATTTTTTGCTTGCATTCCGCACTTTTCTGTGATATATAACTAAAGGACGTATTGGTTCACCTTAGAGTGGGCTTCTTAGCCCACTTTTTTATTGGGAGTCAGGTACGATGAGCGATGATACCGCCGTGCTGGATACAGTCCGAAAGATCGTAGAGCCGATTGTCCGGTCGGAAGGCATTGAACTCGTTGATCTCGAGTACCGGAGAGAACCCAGAGGACGGGTTCTCCGCCTCTTCATTGACCGAGAAGGTGGTGTCACGGTGAATGATTGCGCCTCCATCAGCCAGGAGGTAGACAAGAACTTGGAAGTGGCCGGAATCCCCTCGGAAACGTATACCCTGGAGGTTTCCTCTCCTGGCCTCACTCGGCCTCTCAAGGGTGAAGCCGATTTCCGTCGATTTGCAAATCGACTTATCAAGTTACGAACGGCAGTTTCTATTGATGATCGGAAGAACTTTCGGGGTAGGCTCTTAGGATGTCAAGATGGCCTAGTCGAGATCGAGGATAATCATCGTGTGGTACGAGTTCCTCTCGATCAAATCGTCAAGGCCAATCTCGAATTCGAGTTTTGAACGGCCGAATGAAGGGGAATTGAGAAGTCTGCAAGGAGGACCAAATGGCCCAGAATCTAAACTATATCATCGAGCAGGTGGGAAAAGACAAGGGGATCGATAAGGAAGTCATCGTTGAGGCTCTGGAGTCTGCGGTGCTGACAGCTTCTCGAAAGAAATTCGGGGTGCAAAGAGAGATCGAAGCCCATTACAACGAAGAGACCGGCGAAGTTGAGTTGTTTCAGTTCATGAACGTCGTGGAATCAGTCGAGGATGCAGACACAGAGATCTCATTTGAGGAGGCCAAAAAGCTCGATGAAGAGGCAGAAATCGGTGATAGTCTGGGCATGAAGTTGGATACCAGCGACTTTGGTAGGATCGCGGCTCAGACCGCCAAACAGGTGATCATTCAGCGAGTTCGTGATGCGGAGAGAGAGAACATCTATAACGAATTCAAGGACAGGAAAGGCGAAGTTATCACGGGTAGCGTTCAGAGAAGCGAAAGGGGCAATCTATACGTGAACATCGGAAGGGCCGAGGCAGTCCTCTATTCTCGGGAACAGATGCCTGGGGAATCTTACCGCCAGGGAGAGAGGATTAGAGCTTACATTCTAGATGTGCAGAAGACACCGAGAGGCCCGCAGATCTTTCTATCGAGAACGCACCCAAGTCTATTGATTAAGCTATTCGAACTGGAGGTTCCGGAGATTGCAGAGGGTATCATTAAGATTGTGAGCGCGGCACGGGAGCCGAGAGAGAGGGCAAAGATTGCGGTATATACCAAAGACAGTAGCGTGGACCCTGTGGGAGCCTGTGTTGGTATGAGAGGATCGAGAGTCCAGAGTGTGGTCCAGGAGCTTCGGGGGGAGCGAATTGATATCGTTCCCTATTCCGAAGACTTCGCCAAGTATGTCTGTAACGCCCTGTCTCCAGCGAAGATTTCAACTGTGTATATCGATGAAGACAACCGGTACATGGAGGTTGTCGTTCCGGACGACCAACTCTCCCTAGCAATCGGGAAGAAGGGTCAGAACGTCCGCCTCGCGTCGAAGTTAACGGGTTGGAAGATCGACATCAAGAGTGAAACGAAAATGGAACAGATGTCTGAGGAGGCTCGGGAGGCGCTGAAAACAATCCCAAAGGTCGGAGATGTGATGGCTCGTCTATTTTACAATGAGGGGTATCGGTCGGTCGAGGATATTGCGAATGCTGATGCTGAGGATCTCGCACGAAAAGCGGGGGTTGGCCTGAAAACATTAGAGAAGATAGTGGCCGCGGCAAGGGAAATGGTTCCTGAACCCGAGGCCGAAGCGGCAGGTCCGTTGTCTGAAGAAACTCAGTTATCTTTGGAAAGTCTTCCGGGTGTCGCTGCAAAGACAGTGAGCCTCCTCAAGTCCCATGGGTTTGAGGCAGTCACCGATATTGCAAATGCGGCGGTTGAAGAGCTGATTCGGGTCCCCGGGGTGGGACAGAAAAAGGCAGAGAGGCTAATCGAGTCTGCCAAGAAACTGATAGAACAGAGGCAGGATGCGTAAGCGGGAACATGTTCCAGTTCGGATGTGCGCCGGGTGCCGTAAGCGACGTCCCAAGGAGGGACTCCTTCGGCTGGTTTTGGATAGCCATGGCAAGTTGGTTCAAGATAGAGAGAGAATCCTTTCCGGGAGGGGCGCCTACGTGTGCTTCGAGCCAGAATGTCTAGAGTTGGCGGTCAAGAAAAAGGGCTTTATCAGAGCCTTTCGTGGAAGGTTTCATCAGGGAAAACCTGAGGAGGTTTTGAGAGTTCTTCAGGAGGCAAGAGAATGTCAAAGATAAAGGTCCTCGATTTGGCTCAGGAAGTTGGGATGGAAGAGGATAAACTCCTCTCCAAGCTGAAAGGCATGGGGGTCAAGGTCAAAGAGAAGAAAGAAGAGGAGGCCGAAGGCCGCGAGGGGTTGGCTCCCGACGAGAGAGTGATCGAGAGGGATGAAGTCAGTGAAGTCGTGGAGAAGCGGGTGAAGCCAACCGTGATCCGCCGAAGGGTCAGAACCATTGAACCCAAGGGAGTCAAGCCCGAAGCACCTCCGGCTGAAGCAGAGGAGCCAGAAGTCGCTGCGCCCGCGGTTGAGAAGGTCGAGGAAGAGGTTGCTGTAGAGCCCCAGGAAGAGGTGGGCGTCCCCGAGAAGAGGGCAGAGATTCCTCCCGAAGAGCCACAAACACCCGAGGTGGGCCTTGAACCGACCGTTCCGGAAAAGGTGACAAAGGAGGTTCTGCCTGAAACCGAGGAGGTGCCCCCTGCGGCTGAGGCCGAGGCGGTCGAAGAGGTGGCAGAAAAGAAGAAGCGAGTAAAGAGGAAGGAAAGAGAAGAAGCGGAAATTGAGAAGCGACGGCCGCGGGTAGCCCTGCGGAAGGAGGAGTCCAGGAGGAAGCGTGTCGTTATTGAGCAGCTTGAGGAGGAGGAAGAGGAAAGACCGCAGGTGCGGAGAGATGAAGTCTTTCGCCCGGTCAAGCGACCTATGAAAAAGAAGGTCGTGGTCAGGCCTGCGAAAAAGACGGAGATTACCGTTCCAAAAGCGATTAAGAGGATAATCCGCGTCGAAGATATCATCGCCGTGGGTGAGCTGGCTAAGCGAATGGGAATCAAGACCAATGAAATCATCAAACAGCTCATGAACATGGGTGTCATGGCCTCCATCAATCAGACGGTAGACGTTGATACCGCTTCGCTGATTGCCTCGGAATTCGACTATGAGGTGGAGAATGTGGCCTATGATGTCGATGCGGTCCTCCGGAAGAGGGAGGACAAGCCTAAGGAACTCAAGGCGCGACCTCCCGTGGTTACCGTAATGGGCCACGTAGACCATGGAAAGACCCTACTTCTGGATGCGATTCGTAAAACCAATGTCGCGGAGGGGGAGGCAGGAGCCATCACGCAGCACATTGGTGCATACGACGTCCATCTAGATGGTGGGCATGTTGTCTTTATCGATACTCCAGGTCACGAGGCTTTTACGGCGCTGCGAGCCAGAGGTGCAAAGGTGACGGACATCGTCGTCCTCGTCGTCGCAGCCGACGACGGTGTCATGCCTCAGACCGTTGAGGCCGTCGATCACGCCAAAGCAGCCGATGTGCCGATTATCGTGGCCATCAACAAGATCGACAAGTCCAATGCGAATCCAGATCGCGTGAGGCAGGGTCTCGCTGATCTTGGGTTGGTGCCCGAAGAGTGGGGAGGTAAGACGCTTTTTGCCGAGATCTCGGCCAAGAAGAAGACTGGGATCAAAGAGCTTTTGGAGCTCATTGTTCTTCAAGCCGAGCTCTTAGAGTTGAGGGCCAATCCGGAAAAGCCGGCGCGTGGGGTCGTGATCGAATCGAAACTCGACAGCGGCCGTGGCCCTGTGGCCACTGTTTTGGTCGGGGAAGGGACGCTCAGAAATGGGGATTATTTTGTGACTGGGACGCATTACGGTCGTGTACGGTCGATGGTCAACGATAAGGGCAAGGCCGTATCAGAGGCCGGGCCCTCCATGCCGGTTGAGGTGATAGGGGCCTCGGGGGTACCGGAGGCCGGAGAGGCTTTGATCGTCGTGGATAATGAACGGGTTGCGAAGGATGTGGTTGCGACGAAGGAAGAACAAAAGCGTCAAGATCAGCTTTCCGAGTTGAGTACTGTCAGTCTGGAAGATCTCTACGACAAAATGCAAAAAGGGGAGGTCAAGGAACTCAATGTGATCATCAAAGCCGATGTGCAGGGATCCATTGAGGCCGTTCGGGAATCCCTCGTGAAGCTATCGACTGATGCGGTCAAGGTCCATGTGATTCACGGTGGGGTCGGTGGAATCACAGAGAACGACATCAATCTGGCTTCAGCCTCGGATGCTATCATCATTGGGTTCAATGTCCGGCCCGGGATAAAGGCCTCGGCGCTGGCTGAGCAGGAAGGGATAAGCATCCGCACCTATTCTGTTATCTATGAGGCCATTGACGATGTAAAGAAAGCCATGGAAGGCCTGCTCGAACCAATCTACACCGAAAAACTCATTGGCCAGGCCGAAGTGATCCAACTGTTCAGCATTCCGAAGGTGGGGGTCGTGGCGGGAAGTCATGTGAAGAATGGGAAGATCGTTCGAGGCAGTCATGCACGCGTTGTCCGTGACAATGTTGTGATTTATGACAGTAAGATCGGTTCCTTGAAGCATTTCAAGGAGAACGTCAAGGAATGTGGGGAGGGCCTCGAGTGCGGTATCAAAATCGAGAATTTCAATGACATAAAACAGGGTGATGTGATAGAGACGTACGTCAAGGAGGAAGTCGCCCCCACCTTGTAGCCTCCGCACAGAGAGGGTATATGTGATCGTCGGAGTCTGTCAAATCGATCTCGTTATCCCCGGCAATGCCTCTCTCAAAGGGAAGCGCAAGATCCTTCGAAAGATCATCGATCGGGTGAAAAACCGTTACAACATATCAATCTCCGAGGTTGGCGATAACGACCTTTGGCAGAGGTCTCAGCTCGGTCTCAGTGTGGTCGGCAATGACTCTCGATACATCAATTCGAGCCTGGATAAGATTATCAATTTCATCGATGGCCTAAACGTTGCCGAGATTATCCGTTCAGACATCGAGATCATTCACGTTCATAACCGCCATGGGTAGGAATTTGCATTTCAAAAGGGCCGAAAGAGTTGCGGATTTGATCAAACGCGAAATCTCCGAAATGCTGATCCGTGGGATCAAAGACCCTCGCATCGGTCTCGTGACGGTCACCCGGGTCAGTCTCTCGGATGACCTGAGAGTTGCCAAAGTCTACTTCAGCGTTTTGGGAGAGGAGGAAGATCGCCAGAGAAACCTTCGGGGACTCAACAGTGCCAAGGGGTTTATCAAAAGAGAAATGGGGAAAAGAATCCATCTGCGATATATGCCCGAGATTATCTTCAAATTTGATCCCTCCCTCGAATATGCTGATCACATAAACCGCCTGATGAAGGAGATTGGTCTAGAAAAGAAGACCCGTGAGGAATTGTAGCCGATCGTCAAGCCGCAAAAGACCTCTTGAGGGGTTTCTCGTCGTCGACAAGCCCTCGGGGATCTCTTCTTACGATGTGATCCGTGCGGTCAAAAAACGTCTCTGTCCCAGGAGGATTGGGCACACCGGGACCCTGGATCCGCTGGCGAGCGGAGTTCTGCCCGTCGTCATCAATGGCGCAACCAGAGTGATTCCTTTCTTAGACGAGAGGGTAAAACGGTATGAGGGAACGTTGCGACTCGGTGTCGTGACGGATTCGGATGATAGCAGTGGGAGGGTCCAGAGTGATGTCCCGCTGAATGCGGCAGCACTGACGGCGGACCGGATTCGTGGAGTCTTCGACCGATTTGTCGGGAAACTCAAGCAGATCCCTCCCATGTTTTCTGCTGCCAAATACCGCGGGACACCGCTGTACAAGCTCGCTCGGCAGGGTATCGAAGTCGAAAGACGTGAAAGAGAGGTAGAGATTTTCTCCCTGGAGATGAGGAGGATCGATCTGCCTCTGGTTGATTTTACGGTCTCATGCTCTCGGGGCACCTATGTGAGGGCCCTTTGCCGACAAATTGGGGATGCCCTGGGTGTAGGGGCTCATCTCTGTCAGCTCAGGAGGACCCACAGTGGCCCATTCACGTTGCGTCATTCGGTAGATCTTGCAGAATTCGACAAGCTGGTCGAGGAGGGCGAAATCGACCGGAAGATTATTCCCGTTCGAGAGGCACTGAGGGGCATGCCAGAGATTGAAGTCGGTGAGCAGTTGTGCAGCAGGATCATCGCTGGAGGGCAGGTTTTTTTTGAGGACTTCAAGGGGCTTTCAATGCCCCGTCTGAAGGGAGACCAACGGATCAAAATACTTCACCAGGGCGAGGTTCTGGCTATTGCTGAGACCCGTCTGCCGAGTCGTGACCCGAGGGGTGAGATTCTAGAGGGCCGAGCCCTGTCCTTTCTGAGGGTTCTCGGTTCAGTGAGTGGTTGTCGCCTCTCCAAAAGTTAGACGGCTGATAGGCAAGGAGGATCATGAAATGGTTTTGGAGGCAGAGAAGAAAACGGAGATCATTGAGGCTTATCGAACCCATGAGAAGGACACTGGTTCCTCTCAGGTTCAAATCGCACTCCTCACAGAGAGAATCCAATATCTCACTGAACACTTCAAAGCACATAAGAAAGACCACCACTCTCGACGGGGCCTCCTGAAGTTGGTGGGTCAGAGAAGAAGGCTTCTCAACTACCTTAAGGACAAGGATATTGAAAAATATCGGGAACTGGTTGCAAGGCTCGGTCTTCGGAAATAGGTCTTGGAATCGTTCTCAAATTGAACGGGGTAAGGAAAACCATGAGAGAAAAGATGAACATCGAGCTAGGAAAGAAAACACTGAGCATTGAAGCGGGAAAAGTTGCGAGACAAGCCAATGGTGCTGTCCTCGTCCAGTACGGAGAAACAGTGGTGCTTGTCACGGCTGTATCAGTAGACAAGACAAGGCCTGGGATCGATTTTTTCCCCCTCACGGTCAATTACCAGGAGATGACTTACTCTTCTGGAAGAATACCGGGAGGGTTTTTCAAGAGGGAGGGGCGCCCAAGCGACCGAGAAACGCTTGTTTCACGCTTCATTGACCGGCCTATCCGGCCCTTGTTTCCCAAGGAATTTCAAAATGAAACTCAGATTATTGCAACGGTTCTCTCTGCGGACCAGGAGAATGATCCTGCGGTTCTCGGTTTGATTGGCGCATCGACTGCCCTCGCGATATCGGATGTCCCTTTCTTGGGCCCCGTTGGAGGGGTGCGTGTCGGGCGGGTGAATGGAGACCTCATCTGTAACCCCACGACCACCGAGCTAGATCTGAGCGACATCGATCTGATCATTGCCGGTAATCGGGAAGGTATCACCATGGTGGAAGGTGGAAGCCGAGTCGTGACGGAGGAGGAGATGCTTGAGGCGCTTATGTTCGGCTATGAGGCGCTGATCCCGACGCTTGAGATCCAGGAAAAATTGGCGAATTCGGTGGGTCAAACCAAAAGAGCATTCGAGCCGAGTGATGAGAGCGAGTGGGTGGAGCGTGTAAACGCTTATGCGGCCCAAGCCTTGCGGGATGCCTACGGTATTGGCCCAAAAATAGAACGGCAAAAGCGTTTACAAGAGATCTACGACGAGACAGTCGAGGAACTGGTAGGTGAAGACGAAGAAGCTCGCAGTCACGTTGCAGGGGCTTTCAAGGCGGTTGAACGTTCGCTGGTCAGAGGGGTCATGCTTGGAGACAATCGTCGAATTGATGGGAGAGGGTTTTCCGAAATCCGCCCCATTTCGTGTGAGGTCGGCACACTGCCGAGGACTCATGGTTCTGCGCTTTTCACCCGCGGGGAAACTCAGGTCCTCGTCGTCACAACCTTCGGAACTGGCGCGGATGAGCAAAAGATAGAGTCCCTGATCGGGGAGACGTATAAATCTTTCATGCTTCATTACAACTTCCCACCATTTTGCGTCGGCGAGGTATCCATGCTCAGGGCTCCGAGTCGAAGGGAAGTCGGTCACGGTGCCCTCGCTGAAAGGGCTATTCTTCCAGTTCTTCCATCAAACGATGAGTTTCCATACACCATTCGAGTGGTTTCTGAGGTTCTGGAATCGAACGGTTCGTCCTCTATGGCGACAGTGTGCGGGGCGAGTCTCTCGCTGATGGACGCCGGTGTCCCGATGAAGGCTGCTGTTGCAGGGATTGCCATGGGTCTCGTGAAGGAGGGTGAACGGATCGAGATTCTCTCTGACATTCTGGGAGACGAGGATCATCTGGGCGATATGGATTTCAAAGTGGCGGGTACCGAAAAAGGGATAACGGCGCTTCAAATGGACATTAAGGTGCCCGGTATTTATCGGGAGATAATGGAAAGGGCCCTTCACCAGGCGCGTGATGGCAGGCTTCATATCCTTGGGAAGATGAAGGAAGCGATTGCAGAACCGAGAAAAGAGATCTCCGTCCATGCGCCTCGAATCAGGACGATCGAGGTCAAGCCGGACAAGATTCGAGATGTGATCGGTCCTGGTGGAAGGAACATTCGAACGATCATTGACGAGACTGGAGTCAAGATCGACGTAGAGGACTCTGGTATCGTGAGAATTGCCTCCCCGAGTATGGAGGCGGTCGAAGAGGCCATCGCCATGGTGAGACGGTTTACCCAGGAGGTGGAAGTCGGCGGACTTTATTTGGGAGAAGTCAAGCGGGTTTTGGATTTCGGCGCCATCGTTGAGATTTTCCCCGGGGTGGATGGCCTCATTCACATCTCTCAGATAGCCAACGAAAGGATCCGAGCTGTGTCGGATGTGTTGAAGGAGGGGGAGGAGGTACTTGTCAAAGTCCTCGAAATCGAAAACAACGGCCGAATCCGTTTGAGCAGGAAGGCGGCATTGCAGGACAAGGGGAGCGGCCCCGTGGAAGGGAGCAGTTAAGAGGACGAGAGCTCATGTATCACAAAAGTGTCCTCGATAATGGCATTCGGGTTTTGACGGAAACGATACCCCACTACGATTCTGTTTGTATCGGCATATGGGTGATCACCGGGTCTCGTGACGAAAAGCAATCCGAAAACGGCATTTCTCACTTTCTCGAACACCTCCTTTTCAAGGGCACAGAAAGAAGGACGGCTCAGGAGATTGCCCGGACAATCGATTCGGTCGGCGGAAGCATGAACGGTTTTACGGGACGAGAGTCGACCTGCTTCTATGCGAGGGTTTTGAACCGGCACCTGGATCTGGCAGTCGACCTCCTTTCTGATATTTTCCTCCATTCGACTTTTGATGCACAGGAAATCGAACGGGAGCGATCGGTGGTCCTGCAAGAAGTGAGAATGGTGCAGGACACACCCGATGACTACATCCATGACCTTTTCAATCGGACTTTCTGGGGAAACCACCCCATGGGACAACCCGTTATTGGCGGAGTCGAACAGATCCAATCCTTTTCGAGGAAACAGACTGTCCGGTACTTCAAGGAGAACTACCGGTCCGAGCGTATGATCATCGCGGTGGTTGGAAATGTCGAACACAATCAGGTGGTTGAACTCGTCGGCCGGGCTTTCTCGGATATTCAGGGCGGTTCTAGTGCCATGGAGCGAGTGATGCCAAGGGGGTTTTCAAAGACCGCCATTCTTGAGAGGAAAACAGAGCAGGTTCATTTCTGTCTGGGGGTGAAGGGACTTCCCTATGTGAGTTCGAAACGGTTTGCGAGTTACATTCTCAACAACGTCCTCGGAGGGGGGATGAGCTCTCGTCTCTTTCAAGAGATTCGGGAGAAACGGGGGCTGGCATACTCGATATTCTCCTATCTGCCCAGCTACATGGATACTGGATTGGTGGTCGTCTACGCAGGGACAGAGAAGAAGACCGTGGGACAAACGATCCAGTTGATTTTGAAAGAATTCGAAACACTGAGAAAGACGCCAATCGCCCAGGAGGAACTCGAGACATCCAAAGAGCAACTCAAGGGAAATCTTTTGCTTTCCTTGGAGAGCTCTGACAATAGGATGACAAGATTGGCCAAAAACGAGATCTACTTTAATCGATTCCTTTCTGTCGAAGAGGTGATCGATCAGGTTGATCGCGTCACCGGTGAACAGGTTGACGAACTCGCAAATGAACTCTTCACTCCAGACCACCTCTGTCTGACGATGCTGGGTCCGATTACCCAGAGGCAGGTGAACCGGGATCTCACTCAAGTCTGGCCAACGAGATTGTCGTCATGAAATAGGGTTAAATGGAGTCCTCCCACTTCACCCTCAGCGGTCGCCGCTCAGGGCCAAATGCTAAAAATGGGCCGAATCCGAGTCATGGTCAAAAAATTGGGGAAGGGTCGAGGAATTAAGCTGCCACGCTACATGAGCGAGTACGCCTCGGGGATGGATTTGTTTGCCCATCTGGCCGAAGATGTGGTACTGAGTCCAGGAGAGCGTGGACTCATTCCCACTGGGATAGCCGTGGCCATCCCAGAGTGCTATGAGGGCCAAATCAGGCCGAGAAGCGGATTGGCCATAAGGCAGGGGATCGGGATCGTTAACTCGCCCGGGACGATCGATTCAGATTATCGGGGGGAGATCAAGGTTATCCTGATCAATCTGGGAGACGAGCCGTTTGTGGTGAAGGCGGGAAGCCGCATTGCCCAGCTGGTGGTCACGCCGGTGGTTCGAGCAGATCTGGAAGAGGTGGAGGAACTTCCAGAAACACTGCGCAACGAAAGGGGATTTGGCCATACGGGAACCTTTTGAGTCTTCACGATTTACCCTTTGGGATGTTCAGCGCGATGGGCGATACCTCGCTAAATGACCTTTGGATCGATCGGTTCTTCGATTATCTAGCCGTCGAAAAAGGCCTTTCCAGAAATACACTCGATTCATATAGCAGAGACATCCGTCGATTTCTCGATTTTCTGGGCAAATCGAAGATTCATGGCCTCGAGAAGGTGTCGAAGCTGGACGTTCTCTCTTTCCTGATCGCCCTGAGAAAACAGCGTCTCTCTGAAAGGAGTGTAGCTCGCCTGCAGGTCACTCTCAGAAACCTCTATCGATTCCTGGTATCAGAGAACCTTTTGGATGAGAACCCGCTCGAGGCGATCGAGTCTCCGAAGGTCACCAAGAAGCTCCCCCATGTTCTTTCCGAGAAGGAAGTGGAACGGCTCCTGAACCAGCCTGACCCCTCAAAGCCTCTTGGCCTGCGTGACAGGACGATGCTCGAGGTACTTTACGCAACGGGACTGCGGGTCTCTGAGATGGTATCCCTCCGGTTGGATCAGGTGGACCTGGAGGTGGGATGTGTGAGGATTCTCGGAAAGGGAGGGAGGGAGAGAATCGTTCCCATTGGTGAGGTGGCCCAGGCGTTTTTGAAGATCTATCTGAATGAGGGGCGGCGCCAGATCCTGAAGGGTCGTGTCGCCCCCTATGTATTCGTCAACCCACGAGCAGGGAAATTGACGAGGCAGGGGGCCTGGAAGATCATAAAGAAGTACGGACTTCGTGCAGCGATCAAGGGGAAACTCACCCCTCATACCCTCCGCCACTGTTTTGCCACCCACCTTCTCGATCGGGGAGCAGACTTGAGATCGGTCCAAGCCCTGTTGGGTCATGTCGATATTTCAACCACTCAGATCTACACCCATGTCTCCCGGGAGAGGCTGAAGTCGCTTCATCAGAAACACCATCCCCGGGCATAGGACGAGGGACTCGTGTTCAGAGGACGTGGCATTAATTTTTTCCCAGATCAGATTCGCTGCGACTATTTGAGGTGGTTCGGGGGTGATGACATGATGGAGTCATGGGGTGGTGGAAGATGTCACAAGACGTCCTATCCCTTAGTTCTTCACCCCAGTACTGCAACACAACAGGAGGAGACCTCCTAGGGAAGGGCGCAGACCCCTGACCACGCCAGCGACTTGGTTTGAGGCGCTTGAATCAATCTCTTTGGATATGGAAGTTATCACGACACATATTAACGCCGATTTCGATGCGCTCGCCTCGATGCTTGCGGCCAAGAAGATCTACCCGAATGCGACCCTGGTCTTCCCGGGTTCCCAAGAGAGAAGCCTGAGGGATTTCTTCGTCCATTCGACCCTTTACGTTTTTGAAACCGAACGGATCAAGAATATCGATATGGAGAAGATCAGCCGCCTGATCTTGGTGGACACGCGCCAGTTGAGTCGAATCGGAAAATTCAGTGAGATCATCGGCCGCCCCAGTCTCGACATTCACATCTATGATCATCATCCCCCCTCATCGGACGACATCCGTGGCTCAGTTGAGGTCGTGAGAGAGGTGGGAGCGACCGTAACGTTAATGCTCGAAATTTTGAGAGAGAAGGGTATCGAGGTGAGCAGCGATGAGGCAACCGTGATGATGTTGGGTCTCTATGAGGATACAGGGGGGCTCACGTTCTCTTCCACGACGGCCGAAGATTTCCATGCGGCAGGATACCTTCGGGGCAGGGGGGCAAGTGTCAATATCATTTCCGATATGATTACCCGTGAGTTGACGGCTGAACAGGTCTTCCTCTTGAACGATCTGATCCGGTCTGCCAATACGTACACGATCAGTGGCATCAGTTTGGTAATCGCGATCGCATCAAGTGATCGCTACATTGGCGATATTGCTGTTCTTGTTCATAAGCTCAAAGACATGGAAAATCTTGATGTGCTCTTTGCGCTTGTCAGGATGGAGGATCGGGTCTATCTTATCGGGCGAAGCCGTATTGAGAAGGTGAATGTCGGAAAGATAGCCGCGGCCTTTGGTGGAGGGGGACATCCAACTGCTGCCTCTGCGACGATCAAGGGCATGACACTTTATGAGGCACAGGAGGAACTCCTCAGACTCCTTCAGGAGCATATTCAGCCTGAGAGGTGTTCGAAAGATCTTATGACTTTTCCAGTGAAGTCGATCCAAACCCATAGGACTATTTCGGAGGCAGGAGAGTTGCTCACGCGATATGACGTCAATGTGCTCCCTGTTCTCGAAAAGGGGAAGCTCGTCGGATTGATCTCTCGTCGGGTTGTTGAAAAGGCCTCCTTCCATGGCTTAAGAGACCGTCCAGTGCGGGAATATATGACCACAGAATTCGCTACAGTCACTCCTGAAACGCCTTTGACCGAACTCCAGGATCTTATTATCGGGCGACGACAACGGCTTGTTCCCGTCATGAATGGGAAGGGTTTGGTCGGTGCGATTACTCGGACCGATATTCTCAGGTCTCTCCAAAGCGAGCAGTCTGAATCGGAGGATATTTTGTCCCAACAGGAGTCGAGAAGACTTCGGAATCGGAAAAAGATGATTACCAAGCTCATGGAGGAACGCCTCCCTGAGAGAATTCAGACCGTTTTGAAAAACCTAGGGATGGTGGGGGATCAGATCGGATGCTCAGTATATGCGGTGGGCGGGTTTGTCAGAGATCTGGTGATGCGTATTAGCAACTTGGATGTGGATGTGGTTGTGGAGGAAGACGGCATCCGTGTTGCGCGGGAGGTCGCCAAGTTCTGTTCTTGCCGATTGCGGATATTCAGGAAGTTCGGGACGGCGGTTCTGACCTTTCCAGATGGCACAAAGGTTGACGTGGCCACGGCGAGGCTGGAGTACTACGATTCTCCTGCGGCCCTTCCAACTGTTGAAATGAGCTCCATTAAGAGAGACCTTTATCGACGTGATTTCACAATCAACACGCTGGCGATCCGGCTCAACGGGGTGCATTATGGGGAATTGATAGATTTCTTTGGGGCTTTGCAGGACGTGAAAGAGAAGACGATTCGGGTGCTTCACAGCCTGAGTTTTGTTGAGGATCCGACGCGAATTTTTCGGGCATTCCGATTCGAACAGCGCCTGGGCTTCCAACTAGGCAAGCACACTCAGAATCTGTTTCGCAATGCGGTCAAGATGGGATTTCTTGAGAAACTGTCTGGCGGTCGTATATTCGCGGAATTGCTTCTGATACTCAAGGAGGACAATCCTGCATCAGTCCTCCAACGATTGGAAGAACATGGCCTCCTCAGGATCGTCAATCCGGGTCTCATCTTTCATCAAGAGCGAGTGACCCTTTTCGAGAGAATCCGAAGTGTTCTGTCCTGGTACCGACTTCTCTATCTGAGAGAGAGATACGATCAGTGGCTGGTCTACTTTCTTGGTCTGTTGGACGGTCTCTCGGAAAGACAGGTGAAAACCGTCCTTGGACGGCTAGCCTTGCGGGGAAAGAATCTTCGGAGAATCGTGGAGGCAAGGCAAAGTGGACAGAAGGCACTTGTGACCCTCAACCAAAGAAGAGGTGGGAAAAGACGGCCGAAACCGAGCGAAATCTATGACATCCTGGAGCCCCTTCCCACAGAGGCCAGGCTATTCATGATGGCAAAAACGGAGGAGGAGGAAATCAAGAGAGAGATCTCCTTGTACTTCACCTCTCTGAGAAAGGTCAGAACGGCTCTCGGTGGTAAGGATTTGATCGCGATGGGTTTTGAGCCGGGCCCGGTCTTCCGTGAAATCATGGCCGACCTGCTCAAAGCGCGGCTCAACGGAAAGATCAAATCGAAAGAAGAGGAGTTACAATTCGTCAAGCGTCACTATGGATCGAGTCTGAGGGGCCGTAAGCCGTCGTATCGTCCTGCCGGTCGTCCCTCGAGAACACGAGAGGACTTGAAAGGGGAGGCTGCTGATGGATGAGGCGACCGGTTACCAGGTGAAGCTCGATGTGTTTGAAGGCCCTTTGGACCTGCTTCTCTATTTGATCCGAAAAAACCAGATAGATATCTACGACATTCCCGTTGCTGAAATTACCCAGCAATACCTCGATATGTTGGACCTCATGAGAACCCTCAACCTGGACGTTGCGGGAGAATTTCTCGTCATGGCCGCCACACTCACTCACATCAAATCTAAGATGCTCCTGCCGGCCCCCCCGGAAGGCGAGGAGGATGAGGAAGAGGAGGATCCCCGCAAGGAACTGGTCGACCGCCTCCTGGAATATGAGCGGTACAGAGACGCAGCGCTGTCCCTGGAGAGAAAGGAGATCCTGGAGAGGGACGTTTTTACTCGTAAAGTGGCGGAGGACGGGGAAGATGAGGAATTGGAGTTGAGCATTTTTGAACTGATAGAGGCCCTACAGCAGGTGCTGAGGCGATCCTCCCATGAATTGATCCATGAGATCACCCTCGAGCGAATCAGTATCGAGGAGAAGATCACCGAAATCCTCGATAAGCTGGCCGCCGCTGGGGGAGAAGTGGAATTTATGAGTCTCTTTGCGGGAGATGCCATAAAGGAGGTCATTATCATCACCTTCCTCGCTCTGCTGGAGCTGGTAAAGATGAGAATGATCAAAGTTTACCAGCGAAAGGCTTTTCGTCCGATCAGAATACGGAAAATATGAGGGGGAACCGGATGAGTTGGCAAGCGGTGAGCCGAGGCTTTCCTGGAATCGTGATGCTGATGATACTCGTGGGGTCTATTTCCGGTGTTCACGCGCAGGCTCTCAGTAAGGTTTTGACGGTGACGACGGCTGGAAGCACACTTATCCTGGAGGGGAATCTCGCGAGGGCAAGGAATATGGCGATCGCCAACGGAAAGCGGAATGCCATGGAGGTCGCCGTCATGGAGTTGATTCCTGAGCGTGCCGTTTTTGCAAACTACGAGGTGATCAACCAGTACATCTACCAGCGGAGTGAACGCTTTATTGATACTTACCGTATTCTTTCTGAGAGGTCAGTAGAGAACATATATGAGGTTACCCTTGAGAGTACAGTGGTCGTGGAGAAGCTGAGGAAGACCCTTGTCACCTTGGGTTTGATCGAGGAGGGATGGAGGATTGAGGAGTCTCGCTTCCGGTTGGAAATATCCGGTGTGTCCTGTTCCCCTTGTTTCGCGGCGGTGAAGGAATACATCGAGAATGAAATGGAAGGGGTTGAGGAGGTGTCGCTGTATGCGATAAGCCCGGGTATATTTACCCTGGACGTTCTATTTAAAGGCGATATCGAATCCTTTGAGTATACTCTTCTCTCCAGAGATTTTGAGGACTTCCGCCTCGATCCCCAGGGGAGAGATGAAGAGGACCTTCGGGTCCTCATGGTTTTGAGTGGTTCAGAGGACAGCTAAAGGAGGTAGCCATGAGAAGGCACCCTGTATTGTTGGGACTTCTGATTGTCGTGGTTCTAATTGTTGGTTTCATTATCCTGGTCCTAGCCTTATCTCGAATTGGAGGCAAGAAATCCGTTTTCGTTTTGGGAGACAAAATTGGGGTGGTTGAGGTCCAGGGGATGATCGTCACTTCCGAGAAGATCATCAACCAGTTGATCGCCTACCGTGAGGATAAGGGGGTCAAAGCGATTGTCTTGAGAATTGATTCGCCAGGGGGGGCTGCTGTCCCCTCGCAGGAGATCTATCAGGAAGTGATGAAAGCGAGGGAGGAGAAGAAGGTCGTCGCCTCATTGGGAGGAATCGCAGCCTCTGGAGGTTATTTTGTGGCGAGTGGCGCAGATCTCATCGTCGCCAATCCAGGAACGATTACCGGTAGCATCGGGGTCATCATTCAGGTTTCGAATGTCGAAGGCTTGATGAAATTGATCGGCTTAAAGACATATACATTCAAGAGCGGGCAGCATAAGGATCTACTGTCACCTTTTCGAGAACCGACTCCGGAAGAACAACAGATTGTCATGGGTATCGTTCAGAGCGCGCATGTTCAGTTTGTTGAAGGGGTGGCCAAGGGCAGAAACATGGAGGTCGATGCGGTGAAGAAGCTGGCCGATGGTCGCATTTTCTCGGGTCAACGGGCCCTGGAGCTTGGCTTAGTGGACCAAATGGGAAACCTACAGGATGCGATAGACATCGCTGCGCGTATCAGTGGTATCAAGGGGAAGCCCAATGTTATCTATCCCAAGAAGAGATGGAATGTTTTTGATCTTCTCGTTGAGAGGTTTTTCATGAAACTCATCGAGAGGATGAGGGCGATCAACTACCGTGTCTATTATCAGCTTCCATCGCCCAGTTCTTTTTGAATCGCCTTCATATCGTCCCAGGTCTCCCTCTTCCTCTCCGGGTTCCTCAAAAGATAGGCGGGATGGAAGGTTGGCATGACCGGGATTCCCTCCCACGAGCGAAGGGTCCCTCTCAAGGTCGTGATTCCCGCGTCACTCCGAAGTAGGGTTTGGGCGGCTGCGGTTCCAAGGGTGCATATCACCCGGGGCCGGATGATCCGGAGTTGCTTTACCAAAAAGGGGTAGCAACAGGCGATCTCGTCAGGCAACGGTGTGCGATTTCTGGGTGGGCGACATTTGACAACGTTCGTGATGTAGACCCCATCTCGTGTCATTCCAATGGCCGAAATAATCTTATTCAGGAGCTGTCCTGCCTTCCCGACGAAGGGCCTTCCCTGAAAATCCTCTTCATGACCCGGGCCTTCTCCAACAAACACCAGGCAGGCCTTTTCGTCCCCCTCCCCAAAGACAATGTTCTTTCTTGTTCCAGACAAACGACAACGATGACAATCTCCAAGCTCTTCTCTTACGGCTGCGAGGCTCTGACTCGATGCCGTGGAACGAGGAAATCTCTCTAGGCCGAGCCCCTTCTGGTAGTATACGTAACGCTTCAATTGGCTAACGAGCGCCAGCAGTTCAGTCCTGGGGTCTGAATTCATTGTCTATTACCTAACCTCCCGTCTCGCTAGGAAATCCGAAATTCGAATCTCGGGCGAAGCGTCCCGGTGGGGACCCATCCGAAATAAATTCGAATATCAAAGGACCGAAATTCGAAACAGAAGCTTAGAAGGGTGGTACACTTGAACTTATATTCTATTCGAGGACACTGTCAACTCTCGCAGCCTTTCCTTCTCTGTTGTCCCGATTGGATAGTGGGCGAAAATAGCACATTTGGACTGACACCGTTAGAGGACAAATTCGAAACTCGAATATTGAACTCGTGAACAAATTCTAATATTGAATGACAGAAAGTCAGAATAAGGGTTTTGGACATTCGGATTTATGATTTCGAGATTGTTTCGAATTGGTCCCTGCTGGGACGCTTCGCCCGGATTGGCCCCTGTCGGGACGCTTCGCGCGTGCCTCGGGTTTTTTGTCTTTGACCGACGAAAGGGTTATAGTTAAGACGCCTACAGCCCAATGACAAGAAGGAGAAGAGCGAGTATGCTGGTACTGGCCATAGAATCGTCGTGTGATGACACGGCCGCTGCCGTTGTGGAAGATGGAAGGAAAATCCTCTCCAATTGGGTCTCGTCCCAGATCGAGGTTCATCGAAAGTACGGAGGTGTGGTTCCTGAACTCGCCTCCCGGAGACATATTGAGACAATCATTCCCGTCACATTGGCTGCCCTTGAGGAGTCCCAAACGACGTTAGACGATATCGACGGCCTCGCCGTGACTCGAGGTCCTGGGTTGATCGGTTCTCTTCTCGTCGGTCTCTCAGTCGCCAAATCTATTGCCTATGTGAAAGGTAAGCCATTGGTCGGGGTGAATCACATCGATGGACACTTATGTGCGGTCCTCCTGGAAAGTGCGAATTTGGCATTTCCCTTTCTAGGGCTCGTCGTTTCTGGTGGTCATACGAGTCTCTATCGAGTCGAGGGAGTCGGGAAAACGCATTTGCTTGGACAAACGAGAGATGATGCCGCCGGGGAGGTCTACGATAAGGTGGCGAAGGCGTTAGGTCTCGGTTATCCAGGAGGGCCGATCATCGATGAGTTGTCGAAACAAGGATCATCGAAGATCATCCACTTCCCGAGGGCACTGTTGTCCTCGAAGACTCTGGATTTTAGTTTCAGTGGCCTCAAGACCGCCGTGATCAACTATCTGAAAGCCCACCCCTTAAAACCAGTTGAGAAGGATCGTCTCATTGGGATCGTCTCTGGTTTCCAGGAGGCGGTCGTCGACGTTTTAGTGAGAAAGGCCAAACAGGCTGCTCGTCAGGAAAGGCTCGAAAGGATTGTGGTCTCTGGAGGGGTCGCATCCAATAGTCATCTGAGACAGAGATTCTCTGAGATGGCCAAGGGTGAAGGCCTCGAGGTTCTCTTTCCGTCTCCTAGACTTTGCACAGACAATGCCGCAATGATCGGTGTGGTTGGATACCACTTTCTTCAAAGGGGGTGGACTTCATCTCTTTCACTCAACGCCTTTGCCAATTTGCCAATACCACCAGACCACGTACTTGAATAGTCAGGCGGCAGATCACTCGAGAACGCTTAGTCGTCATTTGTCCGTTGTCAGTGGTCAATTGTGAGGAATTATGCAATTCATTGGGTAAGTCATAAAGGCGGATGAACCTCTCTTCGGGATGCTCGTGGGTTTGCCAACCCGGATTTGTGTGCAACGGACTACAGACAACGAGCAACGGACGGTTGTTTTCACGGATGATGCAAAGGGTTAAACAAAACCGCCATGAAAAGAAAAACAGCCCGAAAGCCATCGACCTTTTTCCCCCGAAAGCGACTGGGACAGCATTTTCTCATTGACAGAAATGCCATGGAGAAGATCATCCGGACTGCTGAATTGGACTCGACTGACGTGGTTCTCGAAATCGGACCGGGCAGGGGAGAGATGACGTTGCTCCTTGCTCAGACAAGCCACAGGGTAGTCGCTGTAGAAATCGATGGGGTCCTGGCATCTGAATTGGTGGGAAAAACGGCGGCTCTGGGAAACGTCGACGTTATCCATGGCGATGCCCTGCGTGTAGACTTCGAGGAGATCTACCGTCAAACGAGAACAAGAATGAAAGTTGTGGCGAATTTACCCTATCAGATTTCAACGCCCTTGTTGATGCGTTTTGTCACCTTGCGGCACCTCTTTTCATCTATGGTCCTCATGCTTCAGAAGGAGGTGGCGTTGAGGGTCGTGGCTAAGAAAAGCACCAAGAATTACGGCTCTCTGTCGGTGCTTCTCCAGGTCTACACGACGCCGACCATTGAGATGTTTCTCCCTCCGGAGTGTTTTTTCCCTCGTCCGAAGGTCGACTCCGCGTTGGTACGATTCTCTGTCCATGAGACCCCGAAAGTGCGAATCCATGATGAAACGACTTTCTGCCGAGTTGTTCGCGCTTCCTTCGGGCATCGTCGGAAGATTTTGAGAAACGCTTTGAAATCAATTCTCCCCGAGGGTCTGTTCAGCGGGGAAATTGAGTGTGTCATGGAGAATCTCAAGATCGATCCCAGGAGAAGAGCGGAAACGCTGAGTCTTGAGGAGTTCGCGCGACTGGCTGAGGGCCTGACCCCCTATTTGTCCTCGAGCAAATCCCAGTGAGCACAGAGAGCATTCTATTTGTTTCAATTCCACTGGCAGTCCCTTTTTCGGTCCGGCAGGATGAACCGCCCACTCTCCCGCCTGCTTGGCGGGATTGTTCGAGACGTGGAGACCAGAGACAAGAGATTTCTCTCTTCTCTCTGCTGAGCGGGCCGAAAGGATAAACAACACCCGCTCCGGAGTATCTGAGTGCATGGCTTCATCATGACGGTGACCTAATTTTCCGCCGGTCATTAAGTATTAACCTCGAAAATTTATCTCTACCACAGAGCCGCAGAGTACACGGAGATGAAATTGCTTTTTCGTTTGCCGGTTGAGGACGGCAAACGAAAACCATCCGCCCTAGCGGGCAAAGAGGGGGTGAACACTTCTCCTCTCCATTGAGTGATGATTAGGAAGCCTGATGTCGACGTTTCGAAATTACCGCCTTCAGGCTGTCGTAGTTTGCAAGGTGGGAAGATTCTGCCATGAGCGGTCTGAGGCGTTCGATCCTCGAGGATTCCCCCGGTCCGATGAGGTCCTTTTTCCCCTTTAGGGCTTTCCCCGCAAAAGACAGGAAGAGAGAGACCGCGATAGTTCCCAGTACGAGGATCACGAGCAGCTTAATCAAGAGCCAGAAATTCTTTAGCATGAGGTAGAGAAAGAGTATGGCGAGCGAAGCTGCGAGGAGTTTGTGGTCTTTCAGGTAGTCTAAGGCGAGATCGATGTATTCCATAACGCTTTTTGACTCCCTCAAGAATAAGAAGAGCAAAGGAGCCCCGTGCCTTCTCTGCCTCTGATTAGTATAGCAGGAGAGGCCTTGAAATCAAGAGAATTAATCATTAGGATACAGGAGTCAGGAGTCAGAAGCCAGACCTGAAGACAAAAGCAGGACTCGCCACTGGATCTGGCGCCGTTGTCACGCAATGGCTCATCGGGATGAGGACCCTTGAGGAAACGAGTGGAACCATGCTTGAGGGAGAAAACCGGGTGGGCGCCTCAAGCTCGATTTCAAGCCCATGCTGACTCTTGATTCCTATCTTCTCTTGTGGAGATTATGCTTGCCCTTAGAATCTAGACCTGCTATTTTATGTTTGACAATGAATTTAGGTTGTTAGGAAGTTTTTCTCTTGACATGCTCCGGTAAACCTGATAAGGGGAATACGGAATTAATCGACGTAGGCACGTAGCTCAGGGGGAGAGCGCTACCTTGACGCGGTAGAAGTCGGC
>CAYFYO010000029.1:404-42208 GCA_964347335.1 uncultured Thermodesulfobacteriota bacterium | reverse complement strand
CGATGTTACCCACGATCACCTCGGTCTCGTTGAGGCCAATTCCCATCTCCAACTCAGGCAAACCCTGTGCCCGGTTCTGCGCGTTTACCTCTGCCATGGCATTCTGCATCGCTATGGCACAGGCGATAGCCCGCTGAGTCCGGTCCGGCATTTCCTGTGGCGCACCAAAAATCACCAGCAGCGCGTCACCGATGATCTCATTGATGGTGCCCTGGAACTGGAGGACCACCTCCACCATGACCTCAAAGTAAGCGTTGAGCATCTGGACGACCTGTTCTGGTGCGAGACGTTCGGACAGGGCCGTAAAGCCCCTCAGATCCGACATCATGATGGTAACCCTCCGTTTCTCGCCCCCTAACTCCAAGGCAGACGGGTTCTCGATGAGCGAGGTCATGACCTCGGTCGAGAGATAGCGGCCGAACATCTTCTTGAGAAGGCCGGCCATCTCTGCCAGTTTTTCACGCTCTTGGTTAAGGATGTCCTCTGTTCTATCCGTGAAATTCTTCGCCGCGATCATGAAGACAATGAACATGGCAAAAATAATATACAATAGGATTTGATTCTGTGACGCCAGGGCGGACGGATCGTAAGGAACAGCCGGTTCCACATATTCATAGAGAACCTGGATGGCCAGGTAACAGATGAAACCAGAAATGATCATCGTGGTCATCAACCCTTTCTCTTTTCTTGGGAAAACAAGGAAAGCATAACCGATCGCGATAAAAATAAAGTAGTGATCCACAAGGCCCTTGCCGCTCAGGGTGTGCAAAACCAGGGCATTGGCATAAAAAAGCAGGAAACCGTAAATTCTGGCCGTCGTGTACCTGCTCAGCTTATGAAGGATAAATACGACCAAGACCAAGACCGAGGTGGAGATCTGGGCAAGGGGTATAATCATGGGAGTTCTCTCATCGGTCATGGTTTGAAAAAAATAGCCCAGGTTGATCACCATCATCAGGAAACAGCCGATGTTAAAGTATCTGATATGCTTGGCTTCTTCGGGCCGTATATCCGGAGTCACGCCGATGTTGCCGATCGCCCAAAAGCCTTTAGCAACCATATTTAGAAACGCCATCGTGCACCTCCTCTGACTTTCAAGTGGCAGACCTCTCTTGTATCGGGATTATTTTCTCAACGCTCGGAAAACAAATAAGGAATGGCAAAAAAAAGCCTCCTGGTTCAGGCACATTGATCCCTCGGAGGCTTTTTACGGTGATCTTCTTTAAACCTTCTCTCATAACTTCCTCGAGAAGGTCAGAATCTTTCTGTTCGTTGGTTGTCCTCGACATCCCCTGTATATCACAGCGGGCATGGGGTGGCAAGTTTCTGTCCAGGAGCGTGTTGGTTGACTGCGCTTCTTGGCCAGGGCATTGACTTCAGGATCGAACACATGACTCAGCCCGCATCCTGATTCGGTATCTTCCCTCTGGAAATCGAAAGACTCATTTTCACGTGGGAAGAACTGGGAGATAGGATTATATGCGAGGGGTGTTGTCCAAAACGTTTTCAAAAAAGAAAAAAGAGGCCAGCCAAAATCAGCTGACCCCTCGAAATGATCCAAGTGCCGAAGGGGGGACTCGAACCCCCACAGGCATACACCCACTAGACCCTGAACCTAGCGCGTCTACCAATTCCGCCACTTCGGCTCAAAACTCCGTAGCGGCTTCACGCCCTCCTCCTCCAGGAGGCGACAGAACATTTAACCCTTACACGCATTTTCTCGATTTTGTCAAGGTGAGTTCGTCCCCAAGCTCTTCGGGTAGACACACGGCAAAACAGCAGATCAGACGGCGGCCAATCGTACAAAAGTGAACAGGTTATCCACACGACTGGACGATGACCAGATTGTTCGCCTCCTATTTCCCAAATCAAACTACTAAAAGTGGACTTAATGCAGTTTAACCCATTGATTTGAAATGTATTCTCAATTGCACAAAAACTAGGCAATTTCCCATTTTTTTTTGTTGCACAATCACTTGTCTCATCAGAAGTCCGGTCTATCCACAGGATTTCCCCAAATCAAGTGAATTCCTCAGCTAAGTAGCTAAGAATACCAAGAAAATTTGAATAGCCAGAATTTGCCAGAAGCCTGCGATCCTCAGACGTCAAAAAGCGCTCTCCAACCACCGAACACAAAATCGCCGAAATAAGGCACTTATCCTTCTCTTCTTGATTGATAAAGAGGACGGGAACGATCTAACCTGCTTTCCTTGTAAGGATCTTCTGAGAGCCTTGAGAGGCTCTCAGATTCGGAGAGAATGCGGTTAACTGATTCTGATATTCTTGGCAGGTAAGAAAAATCGATTGACGGCGCTGTGAATATTTCTGATTCGTGTATTCTTGTCAATCTTGAGAAGATTCATCTCTGTATCATAATTTAGGTGAAACAGACTTACCTGTTCTTCCTTATTGAAAAAATGTACTTATCTCGAAAAGGAATGGGATTGCTTATAGAATGATCAAAGAATTCCCTTTTATAATCATTCATGGTTCTAAAGACCTCATAAAAACGATACCGAGGTTTCTTACTTAACCACGATGTGACTACGAAAACGCCCTGCTCACTCAAAAGTGACCTGACATTTTTCATCGCAAATGAGAACTTTGCCTCGTTTGTAATGTGCTGGGTAACATCAATCATGACTATTAGGTCATATTCGCCATCTAATTCTTGTTCGGTTATATCGATTAGACGAAACTCAAATCCTGGATAACCCTTTCTGAGTTTTTCAAACAGTACATCGGTGATATCGATACCAAGGTAATTTCTGCCCCCGTTTTCACGAAAAACATCTGCATAAAAACCCGTACCACAACCTATGTCCAGGATACGTGCGTTTTCAAAATCGATACCTTCCTGCCTGCACAAAGCCAGAAATTCCTTTTTGGCCCTATGATACATTTGCTCGTTTTCAATCTCAGAGGACCATCTGTTGCCAACGCCCCGTAGATTTTGCCCAAATTTCGATAGTCTGTCAGTCCAATATCTCTTAGCATTGTAGCCATCGGGGCTCTGATACCGATATTTTTCAAAACTATAAGAAGCAGCCCTGTAAACAATCCGCAGGAAATCTTTCAGCAATTTCATAATCATTTTTGTTATTAAATGATACGTTTTCCCATTCTCTTGAATTTCAAAACATCCCCTTTTTGCGGATAGGAGTAATAAGTGGCGTCGGCCGATGCGTTCTCAATACCCGAAGCCTCTTTCCTCTCTATCCTATCCAATGCCTCCAACATGATTTCGGGGGTCACCTTAATCACCTTCTTGTAAAGGCTTTCGAATGTATCGCCGCTTTCCACAATGATCCTTCTCTGCACAATGATCTCACCGTCGTCATATTTCTCATTCATAAAATGTACCGTAACTCCGACTTCCTGTTCGTTGTTTAACATAGCCCAGAATATCGGATACGTACCTCTGTAGTTAGGGAGCATACCGGCGTGCTTGTTTATGATTCCAATCCTAGGTATGTCAAGGACTTCCTTTTCTATCAGCTGACCCTGTCCCGAAATGATAACATCTGGTTGTAAGCTTCTTAACAACCTAACACTCTCTTGATCATTGATATTCTGAATATGCCACAAAGGAATGGCGTATCTTCTCGCTAAATTCGGTATGGAATATGATCGGGAAAAAGAAAAAAAGAGTTCGAAGACGCTTAGTGCTTTGTAATAAAATAACTGTGTTGATTTTATAATCGTTCCTCTCACCCCATACAGACGAAGAACGAATCTGTAAAAATGGCGCTTCCCTCTCTTCGGTGGCAAGAACGGCACGAGACCAATCCCGATTATCTCTTCTCTTCTTGCAACAATTATCCTCTCATAGATGTATGGCTGATATAGATTGTCATTGTTGATAAGTAGGAAGATCCGCATCTTATATAGTATACTCAAACGCGAGTTCTTGCATCGGCATAAATCGATAGCCGTTCTTGAAAAGGGTAATCATTTTCTTATATACATCGATTTTGTCTTTTAATGGCCAAGTCAAACCTGGCTTCACCTTTAATCTCTCGTCCCCGATGTCATGGTAATCCGCTAATTCAATCCCATGCAGTTCATAGACCAGCGGTAATGAACTGAGCCTGAAAATAGAAAAACTCATGATGAAAAAGTTAACACCCAATTGGAAAATAAGCGTTCCAAAAAATGGGAATCTTACAACCGGTAGGACACTCGGTGGTATCTCCAATATACTTCTGTTTCCTCTCTTCCAAATCCTATCTAATGATGGGAAATAGGGCCCCCGCGGCGCTGTGCAAATGAGAAAAGGCTTTCCAAAGCAACTCGCACCCCTACCGCGGTTCTTAAGAAAATGAACGAGCTTGAGCAAAGGAATGAAAAAAGATGGGAAAACAGATGAATCGTAACAATAACCGCATTCCTCAAGTATATCGATCGTATCAATATCGATGTTCCATCCTGGCGCCCTAAATCCGATGATCGGTTTCCCGATCAAATCGCTTGCCCTCCTGGCCATTTCTTCGATTTCTAATCTCTTCTTGCTTTTCTCCAAACTCACGAAATCTTGTATGTGATTCATTGTATGATTGGCGATCTCATGTCCTTCTTCGCTCAACCTCTTGATCAATCTTTGATTATTCTTATTCAACAGGTCTTTGCCCACAACAAAAAAAGTTGCCTTGATGTTAAACTCTGAAAATACGTCTAGGAATTGTAACAGTGCGCCGTCATAGATCGTATTGAGATTGGTGTTAGGTAGAGGTTTCCAGCCCCGAACAGTCAGATAATGGTCAAGAGGGTCAAGATCGATACTGAGCGAACACGGTTTTGCTTCTAGGCTGTTCTTCCTAGATACGGCGAATCTTATCCCATTATTTCGATCCGATACCTGTCTTCTACACTGGGTGACGTTTGATTTCGTAGTTTCCATTCTACGGACCGATTCGAAAAGGAGCAGCCAAACCTTTGAGCCTCTTCGACTACGATAGATGTGGTTCTCTCCTGACAAAACTTTTCTGGAGACAAAACGTCTTGAGTAGCATCTCTCTAACTTTAATAGCAAGCCATGTGCCAGAAACTCGACAACCCTCGACTTGGCGGGATTTCCTGTGATGGCCTCTAGCCCATGTTTGGTAAAGCCGAACATTCGATAAGTTCTCAATAAATAAGGAGCGTTAGACAAACCAGCACTTCCACGGCTGGAACAAAGAACGCAGGGTCTGAGGTTCGCCAGGACTGGCGGTGTCGGGCATTACCAGGGGGTGCTTCAATAGTTTACATCAGGAGGGGGGCGATCACGAGCGAGACAACACTCATCAACTTGATGAGAATGTTCATCGATGGCCCTGACGTATCCTTGAAAGGATCTCCAACCGTATCTCCAATAACAGCAGCCTTGTGAGCATCGGAGCCCTTACCTCCCAGGTTACCGGCTTCAATGTACTTCTTGGCGTTGTCCCACGCACCCCCCCCGTTGGCCATAAAAAGGGCGAGAAGAACGCCAGTGAGGGTCGCTCCTGCCAGCATCCCACCCAGGGAATTCGCGCCGAGGACAAAGCCAACCAGAATAGGTGCCAGCACCGCCGTGCATCCTGGAACAATCATTTCTTTCAGCGCCGCCTTAGCGGCAATATCCACGCACCTGGCTGGGTCCGGTTTCCCTTTCCCTTCCATGATCCCAGGGATCTCCCGAAACTGTCTTCGAATCTCCTCGACCATCTTGAACGCGGCCTTTCCGACTGAGGACATGGTGAGGGACGCCACAAAGAACGGGATAACTCCACCAATAAACAGCCCAATAACGACCGATGGATTGGTGATATTTACGATTTCCAATCCAACGGCTTGAGAATAGGCCGTGAAAAGGGCCAGCGCGGTGAGCGCAGCCGAGCCGATGGCGAAACCCTTCCCAATAGCGGCTGTGGTATTGCCCAGAGCATCCAACCCGTCGGTGATCTTTCTCGTCTCCGGGCCAAGACCGGCCATCTCGGTAATCCCTCCCGCGTTATCCGCGACTGGACCGTACGCATCCACCGACATCGTGGCACCCACGGTCGACAACATCCCAACAGCAGAAATTCCGATTCCATAGATCCCGCCAAACTTGGCAGCAACAAATGTTGCCAGACAGATGCCCAGCAACGGCAGGGCCACACTCTCCATTCCTACAGATAGACCGGTTATCAACAAGGTGGCGGGGCCTGTTTCGGCCGATTCGGCAATGGTTCGAATCGGCTTCGCCGACGTATAGTATTCGGCCAAAAGGCCAATGACGATGCCCACGATCAGACCGGAGACGAGGGCATAGAAGACCCCGATGGGCAGTGCAACGGCCCTCACGATGAAGAAACTGAACAAGACCAGAAAAATCCCGGCAATAAAAGTGGAATATCGGAGGGCGGCTTGGGGGCTCATCTTTTCCAGGATCTTTATCGAGAGAATTCCAAGGAAGGAGGCACAGATCCCTCCCATGACAATCAAAAGGGGGAGTGACATGTAAGCCGGCTGAAGCGGCCCTTGACACATGGCCGCTGTGGCCCCGATCGCAATCGTCGCAATGATCGAGCCAACATAGGATTCGAATATGTCCGCACCCATTCCCGCGATATCTCCCACATTGTCACCCACATTGTCCGCAATAACACCAGGATTTCGTGGATCGTCCTCTGGAATACCCGCCTCGACCTTCCCAACCAAGTCCGAACCCACGTCAGCGCTTTTGGTATAGATCCCCCCACCAACCCGTGCGAAAAGGGCAATCGAACTGGCGCCCATGGCAAATCCGTTGATGACGCTCGCCGTCTCTGGATCACCACCAAAGATGTAGAAGAAGATGCCGACGCCGAGAAGCCCGAGGCTCGCCACAGACATCCCCATGACTGCACCGCCTGCAAAGGAGACGTTGAGTGCCTTTGACTGGCCATGCTTAAAGGCAGCCTGGGCCGTCCGTACGTTCGCCTTGGTCGCCGCATTCATTCCAAGAAAACCGGCCAGCATGGAGCAGACCGCCCCGGAACAAAAGGCGACTCCGGTATAGAAACCAATCTTCCACCAGAGAAGCAGGAATACCACGATGATGAATCCAGCAAGGATCGAATACTCCCTTTTGAGAAAGACCATGGCTCCCCTGTGGATCATCCCGGCCAGCTCTCTCATGAGATCTGAACCCTCTGGAAATCGCATGATATAAGCATAGATGAGCACCGCAAAAATGAGTCCGCCGATGCCAAACATGGGAGCATAGCTCACAACTTGCGCCATCACCACCTCCCTAATCCAGGAATATCCTAGCTGTCCTTTTTTTCACAAAGCTTCGCCACATTAAAGCGGTTCATGGCCCGCTCAACACCTTTCAGGAGAATTGTCTCGACACCATCGACTGCCCGTGAGAGAATCGTGCTCAGCTGTTCTCGCTCCGCTCCTGTGAAGGTTTTCAAAACATAGTCTTTCGAATCAACACCTTCCCCGGGGCGCCCAATTCCGATCTTTAGACGGACAAAATCCGGCCCGCCAAGGCTCTCGAGAATTGATTGAACCCCCTTGTGTCCGCCATGCCCTCCCCCCTTCGTGATCCGAATCCGGCCGAAGCTGAGGTCGAGATCATCATGAATCGCGATGAGATTACTCGGAGAGCCTCTATAGGCAAACAAGAGGTTTCTGATCGAGGAACCGCTCAAATTCACGTAGGTTTGCGGTTTGAAAAGAACGACTCGTTCATTGCCGATTTCTCCCTCTCCATAACGAGCCCGGAACCTCCGCTTGGAAAGGGAGATGCCACGCTTTCGAGCCAATCGGTCAATGACCATGAAACCGAGGTTGTGGCGAGTAAACCGGTAAGCCAGCCCTGGATTCCCCAGACCGACAATGAATCTCACCCGACTCTACCTATTTCTTCTCTTCGTGCTTTTCTCTCTCTTCTTTTCCTTCCTTCTCTTCAACCTCTTCCGCAGGAGCCTCCCCCTCCTCCTCGACCTCTTCAGGCACAACTTCGGGTTCAGGCTCCTTCTCCACCGTCGGAGGAACCACAGTCGCCACGGTCAAGTGAGTCTCTGTGAGGACTTTTGCCTTCTCCACCGTGATGTCCTCCACATGAATCGAATCCCCGATGTTCAGATGTCCCACATCGACTTCGAGGTAGGCAGGAAGATCCTTCGGGAGGCATTCAATCTCCAGTTCCCGACGGACCTGCTCGAGAACACCGCCGATTTTCGTCCCTTCAGGTTTTCCAATAAGTCGAATGGGGACTTCAGCGGTCATTTTCTCTTCCATCGAGATCTCAAAGAAGTCTGCATGAATCGGTACCCCCTTGACGGGATCCATCTGGAGTTCCTTGACCACTGCCACATGGTCAGACGCCTCCTTTTTGCCCTTACCATCCGTGATTCTCAAATTGATCAGGACATTCTGTCCGTGTTCCAAGACCCGAATGATGTCTCGCCGAGATACCGAAACGGCGGTCGATGGCGCTTGCGGTCCGTAAAAAACAGCGGGAATGAATCCCTGGCTTCGCAGTTTCCTGGCTCCTCCCTTTCTGAGCAGTTCCCGCTTATGGACGATGAGTTCAAATCTCTCCATGACAAACTCCTAACCGGTCAGACGAACAGTTCGCTCACCGAGTCTTCCCTGTGAATCCGACCAATGGCCTCTGCGAGCAATTCTGCGAGGGAAATCACTTTGATCTTCTTGCAACCCTTGGCCTTTGGCTTCAGGGGAATGGTATCGCTCACCACAAGTGTTTCAATCGTGGACGCATCGATCCGTTCGACGGCGTTGCCAGAAAGGACAGGATGGATACCACATGCATAGACGCGGCTCGCCCCTTTCCTCCGGAGGGCCTCTGCCGAATGAACGAGCGTTCCCCCCGTGTCAACAATGTCATCCACCAGAATCGCTGCCTTTCCTTTCACATTTCCGATGACATTCATAACCCGAGAAACATTGGGACCCTCTCTTCTTTTGTCGATAATCGCAAGGGACGCATTCATTCGTTTGGCGAAGGCTCTCGCCCTCTCCACGCCACCCGCGTCAGGCGAGACCACAACCACGTCATCCCTGAACTTGTTCTCTAAATGCTTCACGATAACCGCGGAGCCGAACAGATGATCCACAGGGATATTGAAGAATCCTTGAATCTGTCCGGCGTGGAGTTCTACCGTCAGAATCCGAGAGGCTCCGGCTGTGGTGATCAGGTCGGCGATCAACTTAGCTGAAATCGGTGCCCTCGGAGAGACCTTTCGGTCCTGCCGCGCATAGCCATAATAGGGGATGACCGCAGTGATTCTCTCAGCTGAGGCTCTCCTAAATGCATCGATCAGGATCAGCAACTCCATGAGGTTCTCATTCACCGGGCGGCAAATCGATTGAATGACAAAAACGTCCATTCCCCGAACACTCTCGTCAATTTCGACGTTAATCTCGCCGTCGGTAAAACGCTTCACGATCGCATCACCGAGAGTCACCCCAAGAATGTTCACGATTCGATGGGAAAGTTCGACGTTGGAATTTCCCGCAAAGAGTCTCAACCTGTCTGTATTCTTCGTCATGATCCAAACCAACGAAATGGGTCAAAAGAAGAGCCCACCTTCGGCTCGGGTTTGACAAAACGTCAAAAAGCGTGGTTACGGGGATAGAGCCGCATTCAGATTCTTCCCGGAACAGACTGGGGTGGGAGGATTCGAACCTCCGAATACAGGTTCCAAAGACCTGTGCCTTACCGCTTGGCGACACCCCACGGAGCGACCATGGATTATGGGGTCCGGTTGATTTCTTCCTCGTACGCTGATAGCACTCTGGACTCGATCATCTCTCGAGTTTCGTTGTTGAGTGGATGGGCCGTGTCCCGAAAACTCCCGTCCTTCCTTTTCTTGCTTGGCATGGCCACGAAGAGGCCATTGTTCCCGTGAATGACCTTGAGATCCCTGACGACAAAACAGTCATCAAAGGTTATCGTCACGTACGCCTTGAGCTTTTCCTCGCTCACAGGAAAAACTCGTACATCCGTGATTTCCATGGCTGCCCCCCTTCGCTCTAGTATCCAATACTCCTTGCCAGAAAAACCTCCCACCCTCTATCATTACATTCTTTTCTCAGTTGTTCGTAGGCCTCCTCGGCTGCTCGCCTTTTGGAGAACAACCCGTATATCGTGGATCCACTCCCCGACATCAGCGACGCCACCGCTCCCTCACCCAAAAGCCTCTGTTTGATCCACCGGAGAATGGGGTACTCCTCTAGGACGGCCTTTTCCAGATCATTCGTCATGTGCCGACCTAAAAACCTAATATCCCTGAAAAACGCTGGCATATTAATATGATCGCCGGGGTTTGTCAACCAAAAATTTAGCCTCTCGTAAGCCCAGCGAGAGGAAACAGGAATCCCGGGGTACACCAGGACAAACCAAAATCGTGGTAAACCATCCAGCGTCTCGAGCTTTTCTCCAATCCCTGTCGCCAGGGCGGGACGACCCAGAACAAAAAACGGTACATCTGCTCCCAGATTGATGGCGATTCGCATGAGTTCGGAGCGGCTGAGTTGTGCCCCGAGAAGTTGGTTCAGTCCCAGGAGGGTGGACGCTGCGTTGCTGCTGCCTCCGCCAAGACCTGCCCCCACGGGAATCGTTTTTTGGATTTGGATTTGGAATCCCCGGCGTTTCCCAACTGCCTCTAACATCAGGAGGCCTGCGCGGTAGGCCAGATTATCCTCATCCTGCGGGATATCCATCCCGCTGCACGAGAGCCGAACCCGATCATCCTCGGTAAGCTCGATACAAAGAATATCAGACAGATCGATAGGCACCATCACACTGCGTATGTTGTGATACCCGTTCGATCTCCTCCCGAGAACCTCGAGTGTCAGATTCACCTTGGCCGGGGATTTTATGACGAGGGACGCCGACCCCGCTTCCTGATTCACCGGCACGGACACAGTCTCTCACCCGAGATAGACCGTCAGCAACACTGACAGAATTCCTTCGCAAGGGATGCGATCCACTGGGCCCATTCTAATCAGCGAGCTTTCAGAAGGAGCGCTATCAAAAGGCGGTCAAATACTGCTAATCATCGACCAGAAAAAGGCATTCGGCAGGACACTGCGTGACGCAAGCCCCGCATTCGATACGCTCCTCGGGGAAGGCAATATCGACGGTTTCCTCAATCATCTAATAGACTTCTGAAGGACAGATGTCAATGCAGATTCCGCACCGCTCACATAAATCGACCCGAATCCTCGGATACATCTCGTCTCATGCCCTTTCCCGAGTGTCACAGATCCTTAAATGTGACCCCTCACAAGCCCTTTCTACAGGGAATCGACCCGAGTTACTCCAGGGACTTCCTGCTTCAAGACTTTTTCAACTCCCATCTTCAGCGTCATCTGGGACATGGGGCACCCACCACAGGCACCTGTCAACCTCACTTGGACAACACCATCGTCTTTCACATCCACCAGTTCAATATCTCCCCCATCTCGTTGGAGTGCAGGTCTGATCTTTTCCAGTGCCTTTTCGACCATCTCTCTCATTGGTTAACCTCCATGATTAAGAGCAAATCCCTTGGAACCTGTTCGTGGCCCCTATACAAATCGTACCATAAGAAAGGGCAAGATCAAGGCCTCTCTCCCGGAAGTGTTCCCAGGGATCGGGGGACAGGGTTCACCAAAAACCCATCTAGCAGGTTCTGAGGACGAGAGGACAGGAATCGCAAAAAGCACAAACAACTATTCGCCCGGCTGCAAACCCGTAACGACTGCGAGCTTTACATCAAGGGGAAGCCTGGGGGCCAATCCCTGATCCCTGGAAACTATCTCGCTCCTAGATTTTTCGCTCGTGTCCTCTGAAAACCCAACCGGTTTTTCGCTACCCCTGTCTCTCTTCCAGATACTTCTCCGCAGCGAAAGCCGCTGTTGCGCCGTCACCGACCGCCGTGGCGATCTGCTTCAAGAAACTCTTTCGAGCATCTCCTGCGGCAAAGACACCCTCGACTGAGGTTCGACATGAATCATCGGTCACGATGTAGCCCCACTCATCGAGTTCAACAACGTCTTTGAGGAATGCCGTTTTTGGAACAACGCCGATAAACATGAAAACCCCCTCAGTTGAAATTTCATGACGCTCATCATTCTTGACATTCCTGACCTTGACGCTTTCCACGGTTTTATTTCCCAGAATCTCTTCAACCACAGTGTCCCAGAGGAAATTGATCTTTGGTTCGGCAAAGGCTTTCTCCTGATAGATCTTTTCCCCTCTGAGTTTGTCCCGACGGTGAATGATGGTGATCTCTTTGGCAAATTTCCTCAGGAAGAGGGCCTCGGTCAGGGCCGAGTCTCCTCCTCCAACGACGACGATTTTGCTGTCCTTGAAAAAGGCGGCATCGCAGGTTGCACAGTAAGAAACCCCTCGTCCTGTGAACTCTTGCTCCCCGGGGATTCCCAGCTTGCGATATTCTGTCCCTGGACAAAGTATCAGGGACCGTCCCCGATACTGATTCTGATCGGTTTTGACGGTCTTCACCTCCCCTTCGGCCACAACCTCCGTCGCCATTTCGGAAATGATCTGGCAGTCAAAGGCTCCTGCCTGGTCCTCCATCAACCGAGTCAGTTCGGCCCCCGTCACTCCCTTGGGAAAACCAGGGTAGTTGTCGATTTCATCGGTGGTCGTCATCTGACCTCCCACGGCGGCGCCTTCCAGAAGGATCGTATCAAGTCGGGCTCTACCACCATAGAGCCCGGCCGTGAGCCCGGCTGGCCCGCCACCCACGATGATCAAGTCAACAGTCTGATCCTGTCTCTCCTGCTTGTGAACGACCTCCTCATTCCCATAACTCATACCAAAACTCCACCTTTCCCTAGGGGATCCGAACCATCCAAACCTTATAGCTCCGCCCACCTTTTGTCAAATGAAAACCATTTGAACTTCCGCGACCTTGGACTTCACTTGATCCCTCATTGCAACGCCTTGAACACCCGAGTCGCTTCGATTTTGCGTCTTGTTGACAATCCATCAGATCAAGGGATAGATTTTCCATGAATATTCTATCGCAAGCGCATGAAGTCAATTTCCATTTCTCGACGCGAACACTGAGATCTCTGAGTTTCGACCTGAATCGCTGAGAGGGCGATTCAGGTGAAGCACGTCAACGCTTCGCTTATGTTGATTGATTTGGTACCACCCTCGATTCGTTGTAAAATCAGTATGGCATTGCCCCAGAGGGGCTCAGTGGGTGGCCTAATTCTTCCTCTCAAAAAATCAGGAAAAATCAAAAACACCTCTTTCGAACTCTGTGGACTCGATCAACCCTGAGCAAAGTCGAAGGGAAGCGGGCGAGAGACAAAGCCATCGGGCATTGTTTTGAAAAGCCAATGGGAAGACATTTAATGCGGCCGTATGAGTTTGAGGCCTTATGATGATGGACGTGAGAGTCGACATCAAGAATCTCAGCCGAGCGGAACTGAAAGGGCTTCTGACAGCGATCGGTAAGGAGGACTACAGAGCCCAGCAGATCATTCAATGGGTTTACCGGCGCAGAGTCGATTCCTTTGGCGAGATGACCAATCTTTCCAAGGAGTTGAGAGAGCTCCTTCAAAAGAGCGCCCGGATGGATTGCCCGGCTGTGGCCGACGCTGAGACTTCGATCGATGGGTCGCAGAAGTTCAGATTTCTCCTCGACGACGGTGAGTCCATCGAAAGCGTCCTCATCCCCGATCGGGGGCGCCTCACACTCTGTGTTTCGACACAGGCTGGCTGTCATTTCGGCTGCCGGTTTTGCCTGACGGGTCAGCAGACTTTGTCAAGGAACCTCACGACCTCTGAGATTTTGGGCCAGATCTTGGCGGTACAGAAGACCCTCAATAAGAGGGGGCTGACCAACATTGTCATGATGGGGATGGGAGAGCCTCTAGCGAATTTTGATAGCACCTTAAAGGCTCTTGAAATCATGAACTACAACGACGGACTCCGCTTTTCACGGCGGCGGATTACCCTTTCTACCGTCGGCCTGGTTCCTGAGATCATGAAACTCGGGCGATCTGCACGCCACTGTCGTTTGGCCATCTCCCTGAATGCCACAGATAACGTGACCAGGACCTTCCTGATGCCGATCAATCAGAAGTATCCATTGGAGGATCTGCTGGACGCCTGTCGGCGATTCCCCCTTGCCCCCAGGGAGCGCATCACATTTGGATATCTGCTTATCAAGGGAGTCAACGATTCTGACGAAGATGCGAAGCGTCTCCCAGAGCTCCTCCGGGGAATGCGGGTCAAGATCAACCTGATTCCGTACAACGAGTCTCCCGATCTCCCTTTCGAGCGCCCTGACGAGGACCGGGTGCTGGCTTTCCAACAAACCCTTCTCCGGAAAAACCTGACCGCAACCATTCGAAAGAGCCGCGGCATCGACATCTCGGCGGCTTGCGGGCAGCTCCGGGGAGGATCCAGAGTGCTGTCTAAACGCTCCTAGTGTCATGAGGAAAAGCTTTGCCCGAGCAGGAGGCTGTATTAAACCTCTGATTGAAGTTTCCTGACTTCCGGGGGTTCTCTTATCCTCAAGGATAAGAGAACCCCCACTGCAGGTCTGGAATTCCAATGAGAAATCGAAAGGATGGAAAAATCATACACTAAAAAATGAGCAAACTTCTGATCCGCTCTCATTTGACTTCCTCCTGGCAATTCCCTACAATAGTGTCTTCCCGAAGACCTGGAGGAGAGAAATGCGCCCGTTGGGCCTAATTGCTGGCTCCGCCTTTCGTGATCTTCTTTCCGAAGACGATGCAAAACTCGAAAAGATATCGACCGAATTTGGAGAGGCCTTTATCTGGCTCTCATCTTCTCTAGCTTTTATTCCCCGCCATGGGCCAAAAAACGATATCCCTCCTCATCGGATCAACCATCAGGCCAATATGTCGGTTTTCAAAAAGCTGGGCATCGCGAGGGTCATCGGCGTGAATTCCACAGGTAGCCTCAAAAAGAATCTTCCCCCACGGTCGTTGATTGTCCCTCATGATTATCTCAACCCCTGGGGAATCGAGACGGTTTTCGACACCGAGATTCGGCATATTACCCCCGGGTTGGATGAGAAGACGCGGAACCTGATCCTGACCGCGGCGAGGAAAAGACGAATCGATGTCGTCAATGGGGGAATTTACATTCAGGCCACCGGTCCCCGTCTGGAAACTCGGGCTGAAATCGAGATGCTCAAATCCTTTGGTGACGTGGTCGGAATGACCATGGCGAACGAGGCGACGATATCGAAAGAGTTGGACCTTGCTTATGCCAGTCTCTGCTCGGTAGACAACTTTTGCCACGGGATCACCGAAGTAGCCCTGAGAGAAGAGGAAATTCAGAAGACTGCCCGCCTGAATGTGGAAACGGTCAAGGAAGTGATCTATGCCATCCTGGAGGAACTCACATGACCATGCTGATTAAGGGGGCATCCCTGAATGGAACCGTCAAAGACATCTATATCGAGGGTAATCTGATTCAGGCCATTCATGAATCCATCGATCGTCCGGCCGAAACCATTGTGTCTGGAGCCGGTAAGGCCGTCATCCCCTCCTTGATCAATGGGCACACCCATGCGGCGATGACGTTGCTTCGAGGATACGCCGATGATATGCCTTTACAGGAGTGGTTGGAAAAGAAGATCTGGGTTTTGGAAGCAAAAATGACCGAGAAAGACATCTACTGGGGGGCAAAGCTGGCTTGCTTGGAGATGATCAAGACAGGGACGACTTTCTTCAATGATATGTACTGGTTTTGGAGAGGGACGGCCAGGGCAGTGGAGGAAACGGGGATTCGAGCCGCCATCAGTGCGGTCTTCATCGACTTTTTCAACCAGGAAAAGGCTGCAGAGCAAAAAGCACTCAACGAAGCGCTTTTCAAAGAAAGCAAGCAGTTCAGCAGTCGAATCCATTTCACGCTCGGTCCCCATGCAATTTATACGGTTTCCGAGGAGAGCTTGAGATGGGCAGCAGACTTTGCGAGGGAGAACAATCTCCTCCTTCATATCCATATATCCGAAACGAAGAAAGAGGTCGAGGACTGTGTCAAGGAAACCGGGGTCAAACCGGCCAAGTATCTTGAAAAGGTAGGCCTACTCGGTCCAAATGTCATCGCGTGCCATGGCGTATGGCTCTCACACGAGGAGATCCGCATCTTGAGAGATCATGACGTTAAGGTCGTTCATAACCCGGTCTCGAACATGAAACTGACCGTGGGGGGTATCTTTCCCTATGAAAAACTCCGAGCCGCTGGCGTCACAACATGCCTGGGAACAGACGGATGCTCTTCCAACAACAATCTCGATATGCTGGAAACCATTAAATTCGCATCACTTCTGCAGAAACACAACCTCGGTGACAGCACCGTACTTCCAGCAAAAGAGGCCTTCGAAATGGCGACTGCCCAAGGGGCGAAGGCCTTTGGCCTTAATTGCGGGAGGGTTGAAGTCGGTGCCCTCGCCGATATCGCGCTCGTGGATCTAAGGAAGCCAGAGCTGACCCCTCACTTTGACCTGCATTCAGACCTCACCTATGCTGCCAATGGCTCGTGCATCGATACCGTAATTTGTGACGGTAAGATTCTGATGACAGGGCGCCGTGTAGAAGGAGAAGACGAGATCTTAGAAGGCGCCAAGCGTGCCGCATTTGATCTTTTAAAGCGGGCTTCTCGATAGCATGGAAGCAAGGTTCATCGCCGACAGAACTCTGGGAAAACTGACCAAGTGGCTCAGAGCAATTGGCTTTGACACCGTCGATTTCCAGGGTCAGGACCTCCACCGACTCGTTCAGATTTCACAGGAGGAGAAACGGATTATTCTCACGCGCAACCGACGACTCGAGGCCAAGCGCTTTCTGGGAAATATCGTCATCATCGACGAAGACCAACCTGATCATCAGGTTGCCGCGGTCTTACGAGCCCTGAGACTGCAGATAGACCCTCGGAGATTCCTCTCTCGTTGCCTCATTTGCAACGACGAGCTCGTCAGGATCCCTCGAGGGGAAGCGGAAGGCGGCGTTCCCGAATTCGTGTTTCACGGTCACAAGGTCTTTCATCGATGCCCCACTTGCCGCAGGATTTACTGGGAGGGAACGCATCCAAACAATATGAAAAAGAGGATAGAAAAGATGCTGGGGGTCTGATATTTCCTGTGTTGGGGGAGAATCCCGCTGTCCCTGAACAACAACTGTGGAAGCGATGGGGCTTTCATGAAGGCCACAGAACAGAGGCCTCCCTTGAGTCCCTCTCCTTTCGCCTTTTACCTTTTTCATTTGTCCCGTCGCAAGCAGCACGCGAACCCCAGTAGGGTAACCCGAGAGGACATGAGAACGGCGGGACAACGGTGTTCACCCATGGAAAACCCGGCTGAGTGCCATTGACCCATGCGGATCATCTCTGGGAGCGCAAAAGGGAAAAAACTTTACTCCCCAAAGGGAAGAGCTGTTCGTCCCACGGCTGACCGAGTCAAAAAGTCTATTTTCGATATTCTCGGTGATCGATGCAAGGGGACCAGGGTTCTCGATCTCTTCTCAGGAACGGGGAATCTAGGACTCGAGGCCATCAGTCGGGGAGCTCGCGAGGTGGTCTTTGTGGAAAATTCGAGATCTGCCCTTCACGTTCTGGAGAGAAATATCTCTCTTTGTGCTTTCGACTCCCATGCGGTTGTCATGGCCATGTCAGTGCCCCGTGGTCTCAGCCTGATGGGGAAAAGGGGGGAAACCTTTGGGGTCGTATTTGCCGACCCCCCCTACGGCAGAGGCTGGGTAGACAAGACGATCAAGCAGATTCTCGCGAACAATGTCCTATCTCCGAACGGGACGATTGTCATGGAGCACGCTCCCCACGAATTCCCCAGCGGAGGCCAGGGGAAACTTATCACGCTAAGGCAAAAAACGTATGGCGATACGGCGATTTCGTTTTTGGGCTATGAGAAGTTGTGAGGACTTACAGAGAAATCGATGCTTCTGATGGAGAGGGGACACGCCTGGAGTAGGCGTAGAGTCTCAGAACCGGCCCCGACGGGCACGACCGAAACATCACAAGATGCAGGCGTCTGTTTTTCTTGGTTCCGCTTTCCTAGCGTATGTGATGGCTATTTGCCAAAGGTAGGACGCTTGGCACGATTGGAGGATTTCATGGGAAAGATCGCTGTCTACCCCGGTTCCTTTGATCCGATCACCTTTGGACACGTCGATATTGTGGACCGTGCTCTCGAATGCTTTGACGGTGTCATCTTAGCGGTCGCAGCAGACACACCCAAGGATGCACTTTTCAACGTCAACGAAAGGGTGGAGATGGCCAAGGTGGCCCTCAAGGACAAACCGGATGTGGTCGTTGAAAGTTTCAGAGGACTCCTCGTCAACTATGTTGCGAGCGCAAAGGCGACGGTCATACTCAGGGGACTCCGGGCGACATCGGACTTCGAATACGAATTCCACATGGCTTCGACAAATAAGAACCTCAACCAGAAGATTGAGACACTCTTCATGATGGCGAACAAAGATTATTTCTTTGTGAGTTCCAGAACCATCAAGGAAGTCGCTAGCATGGGTGGATCCGTCAAAGGCCTTGTCCCCGAATGTGTCGAAAGGAAATTACGGGAGAGATTCGAAGCCCTGCGGAAGAAGAAATGATGGTGGAAGGGATCAAGTTTTCTCCCCATTTTGCCGATACTGAGTAAGGCCCGATTTCCAAAGGGCCAAACCGCGTCGGCCCAAATGAGGGAGAGCCCTATGAATGGAACAGGTTTCAAAGAGCGCGCCTTCAAGACCGTCATCCTGGCGTTCCTCATCTTCTCGATTCTCATCCAGATCACGGTGTCCGTTTGGTTCTATGAGAAGCTGAAGAACCTGGAAAATCGTCTCGCCCTTTACCCCGTCAACAAACCCGTGGAGGTTGATCTGAGAGTCACGATTCCCGAGTTGGTCGAAATCGATGGTAAGATCGACAGATTGACCCAACGCCTGGGAAAAGTTTTGACTTCACCCCGAGGCCGCACGGTCCATGAGCGTGAGGTCCTGACCGGAGGGTCGTCAAAATCTAACAAGAAAAAGGCAAAGCCCCGGGGGTCCACTCAGGTGGATGTGGTTGAGCAAATCACCGACTGATCGGGGACGGGATCGCTCCATCTCTCTGGAAGCAACTCCCCTCAGCCGCGCCGCAACGTCAAGTTGGGGACCCTCCCACGAGCCGCCGATAAGCCTCCAAATACCTTTCCCTGGTCTTTTGAATAATCTCAAGAGGCAGTTCCGGTGCAGGCGGGGTTCTATCCCAATCGAGGGTCAGGAGGTAGTCCCGCAAGAACTGTTTGTCGAAGCTGTTTTGAGGTCTTCCCGGAGCGTATTCATCCATGGGCCAAAATCGAGAGGAGTCGGGCGTGAGAATCTCGTCGATGAGGATGAGCGCGTCGCCCAGAAGACCGAATTCGAATTTTGTGTCAGCAATAATGATGCCCTTCTCTTCGGCAATATCCCGTGCCTTTGTGTAAATGGCGATGCTGAACCCCCTGACCCTCTCGGCTAAATCTCGACCGATCTTGTCAACGACCCTTTCAAAGGGGATGTTTTCGTCATGGGCGCCAAGCTCTTCCTTCGTGGCCGGTGTAAAAATAGGTTCCTCAAGCTTTGAGGATTCCATAAGGCCAGCCGGAAGCCCGATACCACATATCTCTCCCGTGCTCTTATACTCCTTCCAACCCGAACCTGACAAGTAGCCGCGGACCACACACTCCACAGGAAGGGGCTGGGTCTTTCTCACCAGCATACTCCGCCCTTCCAGCATTTCCCGGTATTTCTGACATGCCTTCGGGAAGTCCTCGACCGCTGTAGAGATCATGTGATTGGGAACGATGTCCTGGGTCTTCTCGAACCAAAAACCGGAAATCTGATTCAGGATCCTCCCCTTGTCCGGTATGGGATTGGGCATAATCACATCAAAGGCACTGATTCGATCTGTGGCCACGATGAGAAGCTGATCTTCGAGATCGTATATGTCCCGGACCTTCCCCCTTCCCCTCAGCCTCAGGCCTTTAAAGTCTGTTTGCGGTACGGTCGATATCATAAGGCATCCTCCTCTGTCGTGATTCACGCGTGCGCCAAATAGATTGCATTTCCAAGTTCGTATGTTACGCTGACAAATCCTGTAATTTTACCACCCGCTGCGCTGGGGACACAGAGGACGGTGAGAAAATCTGATTTTTTCATTTGCCACTGAGACGCCGGCAAATCAAAGGCTTTCAGCCCTATCGGACGAGGTTCTCCGAAGTTTGGTCGATTCGTGAATGGCGAAGTTGTTTGCCTAAGCCTCCCGAGGGGATGCTGCCTTTCCCTTATGCTGAGACGGCAGAAAGGAAAAAGGAATCTCGTCTCTGCGTCTCGAAGGAGCGTAGCGAGTGGTCGGTGAACAACGGATTCATCATAATCGGAGTTGCTTCTATGTCACTTCATCAAATGCAAACAATTGAATGCGCTTCCTCATCACTGGGTCAATGGCTTTGGCGGACCCGGAGTGTTCTCATCCGATTGATTGCCCCTGCGACCTCGAAGATCCGAGGTAGCGCCAGATTTCCGACCTTGTATGGAACGAGAATATCAAGCCCTCTTTTCTCGAGATCGGCAAAAGCCTTTTTCAGTCCCTCAAATAGATTTGTTTTCCCATTCAAGTATCGCTCCGCACAGTAATGTATCACATAACCAATGGCACGGGTCTGGCTCACATCGACCAGTTGTTCAAGGCAAGCGAGATCGATGGCTGTTTTGCCGAACAGAATGGTCTTTAGTCCCCTCGCATCGATCTTGAGGTGATGCTTCCCTCTCCTCGGATCAAAGCTCGATGCCAGGGGTTGGCGTGGGGTCACCGCCCCGAAGATCGGTCCGCCTTCGTCTTTCCTGTGGCTGGCCTGAGTGCGGGCAATCTCTCTCGCCTCTCTGGTCACGCACCGGGGCACGTAATGGTCCATCATGATCACGGTGTCTGCCGCATCAAAATAGTCTCCCGACCCCCCCATGACCAGAATGGTCGACACCCCCATGTCCTCATAAAGCCTTCGGACCTTGTCCACAAACGGCGTGATTGGCTCCTTGTCCTTCGCGACCAGGGCTTGCATTCTCTGGTCCCGGATCATGAAATTGGTGGCAGAGGTGTCCTCATCGACGAGAAGAACCTTTGCTCCCACTTCGAGTGCTTCGAGAATGTTGGCGGCCTGGGACGTACTCCCGCTGGCATTCTCTGTGGAAAACGTCTTTGTCTCCTTGGCCATAGGCAATTGAGAGATAAAAGGTTCAATATTGACTTTTTCCACGTGCCTTCCATTTTCGGCGCGGATTTTTGTGGCCCCGGCATGGGTCACGACGAACTCCCGGCCATCCCCTGGAAGGTGATCGTAGACCCCTCGCTCAATGGCATGAAGGAGGGTGGATTTTCCGTGGAATCCGCCACCCACAATGAGTGTCACGCCCCGGGGAACCCCCATTCCCTTCAATCTTCTCTGGTTCGGAAAATCAAACTCCACCTCAAGTTCAGGGGGGCTTCTGAAGGAGACTACATCCGCTTTCATCGGGCGATCATCGACGCCGCTTTTCCGAGGAAGTATCGACCCATTCCCAACAAAGGCCACGAGTCCCAAATCATCGAGACGGTCTCTCAAAAACTTCTGATTTTCAACGGTCTCGACGTGGTCTCGTATTCCAGAAAGCGATAAAGACCGGGCAAAGAGTGAACCCTGAACGACCTGAGGAATTTCATCGAAAAAAATCTCCAGCGCCTCTCTCCCTAAAATGGTGCGACCAGCAGCCGGAAGGCCAACAACGAATCGCACTTCAACATTCCCTCCACTCATAACGACGGCAGTCCGATCGATGATCTCCTGGCCCCCTCGATCGATGCTGATCAGACCGCTTTTACCTATCCCTCGCTGTCCCCTCACAGCAGATTTCAGCCTCTCATCGAAGATCCTTGCCAGATGATCGCGCAGGGCAACAGACCTGACTTGACTTCTGTAAAACTCAGGTGGAATCCCACTTTGGATTAGATCCACCAGCACCCTAACCCGTGAAGGCGATGCGAAGGGATCACCTTGGACATGATCGATGAATAGGACGAAGGATCCAAAGTCATACCCCCCCTGAATGGCCTTGTACGCTTTATAGCCCTTTCCATCAATTCGGAGGAGGATCTCTCTCAGACGGTCTCGCGAGTCCACGGCAGCCCATCCTTTGCATCGTGGCGATGACCGGCTCATTCACCACGACTCAAGAACCCCACAATGACCACCCGCTTTGAATCCATGCGCAGGTCGCCATCCGTCTCACGGGGTGAGTCCGGAGAATCGATCAAAAACTGCAGTGATTGAGAATCCGCATTCAGAGCTTGGGAGAGGTATTTCGCCGCAAAGGCTGGTCAATTCCAAAGTCACAAGTTACAATGAGAGGATGGGCCTGTCAAGAAACCGAGCCAAAAACACCTTGCTTTTTGCCTTGGAACCCATATAATTCTGCCCATAAAGAAAAACATGCATGGACCCATTCGGAGATCACAGATTCTATCATGCTGAGTTGGAAAATCGGTCACAGTCTTGATCCCTACATCAACAGGGTGGCGAACTCGGTCATTCGAAGGCCCATCAATCCGAATATTCTCACCTTTGGTGGACTTATCCTCAACGTCATTGCAGGGACATTACTCGCTCTGGGGCAGTGGTTTGTTGGTGCCTGGCTGATTCTGGTGGCAGGGTTGTTCGATCTGCTTGACGGCGCTATGGCCAGAAATCAGGGAAATGCTACCGCCTTTGGTGGCTTCTTTGACTCGGTGATCGATCGGTACTCCGATTTCTTCCTCTTTTTCGGCATTCTCGTATTCTACCTTCGGACACAGGCCATGGGCGAGATGACCCTTGCCATCGTGGCCCTCGCAGGTGCCTTGATGGTACCTTACGCGCGGGCCAAAGCAGAGAATGTCATTTCAAAGTGTGACGTCGGCATCATGGAGAGGGCCGAAAGGATCATGATTCTGTCGGTCGGCGCGCTTTTTGACTGGATGGTTCCTGTTCTGTGGATCATTGCCATCCTCAGCCACTTCACCGTTGGCCACCGGATTTACCACACTTGGAAGGAGCTCCATCGATCTCAGACCGGCTAGACCGCACCGAAAAATGTCATTGAGCGAACATGAAGAGGTTTTGGCGGATACCCTTCTTGGCGAAGGGGGCCTTTTTCAGTGCGGACTCGGATCTGGTGCCGATCTCATTGCCTCTCGTGCCATCTTCTCCACCTCTGTCACGAGCACATCAACGAGTTGGGATTCGGGATACTTCTTTAGGATCTTACCTTTTCTCATCAGGAGTCCCCATCCCTTCCCAAAGGCCACACCGACGTCCGCCTCCCGTGCCTCCCCTGGTCCGTTGACTTCACAGCCCATGACCGCAACCGTCAGGGGCACAGCAATATGCCTCAATCGCTCCTCCACTTGAGAAACCACCCGGACCATATCGGTCGAGCATCTTCCACAGGTCGGACACGAAACGAGATCAACGCCTCGTCCACCGAGATGGAGGGCCCTCAGAATGGCCCATCCGATCCGGACCTCCTCGACGGGGTCGCCTGTCACCGACACACGAATCGTATCCCCGATTCCCTGTCCGAGAAGTATGCCGAGACCAACGGCCGACTTGACACTCGCTGCCATGAGAGGGCCGGCCTCGGTGACACCGACATGCAGAGGATAATCCGTTCTCTCCGAAAGCAGCCGATAAGCTTCAATGGTCTTGACCACATCCGACGCTTTGACGGAGAGCTTGATGTCATCGAAATCCAGCGCCTCGAGCAGATGAACATGCCGCAGACAGCTCTCCACCATGGCTTCAGCTGTTGGATGGCCATATCTTTTCAGGAGACCTTTTTCCAGAGACCCGGCATTCACACCGATCCTGATTGGAACCTTTTGCGCTTTCGCCGCCCGGACAATCTCACGAAGCTTTGCCTTTCCCCTGATATTCCCCGGGTTGATTCTCAATCCATCCATCCCTGCATCCAGAGCTTTCAGCGCAAGTCGATGATCGAAGTGAATGTCAGCGATCAGCGGGACCTTTGCGGCATCCTTGATCTTTCTCAAGGCAGTGCAGGCCTGTAGGTCCACAATTGCCAGTCTAACCAGATCGCATCCCGCTGCCTCAAGCCTCTTTATCTGTGAGACCGTTTCATCCACATTCCGGGTGTCGGTTTTGGTCATCGATTGGACCGAGATCGGCGCACCCCCTCCGATCTTCACTCCTCCAACGCAAATCTGCCGTGTCATTCTCCGCTTCGCTGGAATTGAAGAGTTTTGACTTTTCAGACTGAACCCATGACCGTCAGGGCGGGATTTCATGATCCTCTGGAAACCTCTCAAGACAATTTTCTGGCGTACCGGTGGGAGAGGGCAAAATACTTCTCGGCCCGAAAATGGGCCTTGCTTTTTTCTTCTGCCTGGATGTTTGGATCATCCAGCCTAAAACTCTCGACCTTTCCCCGCACGTAGGCCCGATAGCACTTGTAGAAATCCAAAACGAGGTAGATTTCCCTATCTGCTGATCGCTCGACATACCGCTCGATGAGATGATCACTGAGGTCGCTTCGCCCTCGATAGTCAAGATCCATCCCGAGAAATCCGATGTCAGCCGAGACATCCGTGTATCGAAACCTCTCATTGAACTCGACGCAATCAAGAATCGAAACCCCTTTGTCGAAAAGGATATGTTCGAGCCTCAAGTCTCCGTGGCAGTCCCGGATTCGATCGGTCTCGATCCTCCTGAAGAAAACTGCCCTTTTTCCCCTCAAGAAGGAATTGGTCTCCTCCCTGATCTCTTGGAACTGCGCTCTTGAAATGGTGGTGCCGATATATCTTTCTGTCTGTTCAAAATTCTCATCCGTGTCCTGCTGGATTCTCTCGGGTCGACCAAAACCTTTAATCCTCACGTTGGTCTTCGCCTCTTGATAGAATTCGACAAGTCTATCGGCGACTTTGGTCAACATATCTGGGGTAACGAGTCCACGGTCGAGGAGACTGTCCATCAAAAGATCTACGGATATTTGCTTCATCTTGACAGCATATTCGACGGTTCGTCCCGCCCCGTTAAAGACGATCTCATTTCCACGTTGCTTGATTTCCACCACACCCAGGTAGATATCTTCCGAAAGCCTGCGGTTCAGGCTTACCTCCAATTGGCAGAAATGCCTTCTCTTCTCCAGTGTCGTGTAATCGAGAAAGCCGAAGTCTACGGGTTTCTTCACCTTGTAGGCGTGCTTCCCCGTAAAGAATAAGAGAGAAATATGCGTTTCCGCAAAACCCACCTTATCGGGTTTTTCGGGATAAATCTCCGGGTTCATCAAGGCGTTTTGGAGCTTCTCCGTATCCATTATGTTTGGTCGATGTCCCTATTGCCTCTCCACCTTTTTGACGACCCATTTTTCCGACTCGTCATACTCCGTATCAATGACGAGATAGATCACATCAAGCGTCGAAAATCGCTTCTTGACCCGATGAACATCCACCTTTTGGAAGATCGCCTTGTTATTAAGATAGGCCTGCCGTGTCAAGGCATTTGATTCATAGTTTTCTTTTGTCCTCTTCAGGATCCGCCGGATTGAGGCTTCCTCAGAGCAGACCATCTCGGCAACCACGAAGGGTCGACCAGCCCGGTCCGCGATCTCGGCAGCCCGGAGTCTCAAGTCCTGGGTCACAAAGGTGGCATCGAGAATGAGTCCTTTTGAATCCCGAGCGAGTCTGCTTTCCGCCTGCCTAAACATCTCCTCATAGACTCTCATCCGGTTTTCCTTGTTCGAGGCGACTTTCTCATCGAATATATCGAGACCCTTCAAAACTTCAACACGAATGATGTCAGACCGTAAGATCCCGCTGTGTTTGATTTCTGAAATCTTTTCGGTCACCGGACTCTTCCAACTCCCTGGAAGGCCCGTCGAGATCAGCAGCGCGTTTTCGGGAACTTCTGCAGCGATGACATCCGAAAAAGCCTTGCCCATTGAAAACCTCCTCTAACGGGTGATCTCATCTGCACTGGAATTTATGAGCCTCCACGGTATTTGTCAAGGCGCAGGGGACTTGCCGTATACGCTTCGGATGTGTTACTCATCCGCTGGAGGTAGGGCGTCATGGTCCTTTCTCTCGAAAAGGAGAGACAGACGGCAATGCGAGCGGTCTTCGCGGCTTCAAAGCTATGCATCGCCGTGCGTGGGTCCTTGGTCGAAGGATCCACCCTGGTTAAAGGAGACAAAAGCCCCGTTACCATTGCCGACTTTGGCTCTCAAGCCGTTGTATGCAAAATCCTCAGGGAAGCCTTTCCCGATGATGCGATCGTGGCCGAAGAGGACTCCCACGCCCTCGCCAGACAGGAGAATGTGAAGACACTCGGCGAGGTTGTTCGACACGTTCGTCGAATTCTCCCCGGCTTGGATCCGAGCCAAATCTGTTCATGGATCGATTCGGGTCACCAAGAACCCACGCGAAGATTTTGGGCGCTCGATCCAATCGACGGAACAAAGGGGTTTCTGCGGGGGGATCAGTATGCCATTGCTCTGGCCCTCATCGAAGAGGGGGAGGTGCGCCTTGGCGTCCTGGGTTGCCCAAATCTTCCGGTGGCCCCAAATCTTCACGCGAAGGAGAGGGGAGCGGTTTTCCTAGGCCTCCGAGGACAGGGAGCCTTCCAGACCGATCTGGAGGGGAAAGACGAGAAGCCCGTTGGCGTTTCAAAGGTCACACTGTCCTCTGGGTCTCGTTTCATTGAAAGCTTTGAATCGGCCCACTCCGACCATCACACCCATCAGCGTATCGCTCGAGCGCTCAATATCACCAGTTCGTCTCTTCGAATGGACAGTCAGGCAAAATACGCGGTCCTGGCGAGGGGAGATGCCTCGATCTACCTGAGGCTGCCGTCTCCAGATACTCCAGATTATCGAGAGAGAATCTGGGACCACGCGGCCGGCTCAATCGTTATCGAAGAGGCCGGCGGAAAGGTGACCGATGCCCGAGGCATCGCCCTGGACTTCTCTCAGGGAAAGAGGCTCGAAAAGAACCGAGGCATTGTCGCCACCAACGGCCTTCTTCACGATGCGGTTCTCGAGGCCATCGACCTCGCACAGAAAGGTGACTCATGATGGCTGAATCCGAGCGAGGACTCACTTTATTTTGGCCTAGCTATGGTGAAGATGCATGCTCAAAGGGGGCAGGAGAATATCGCTGGTTAATCAAATTCTTTCATCACCGGAGAGACAGCCAGATCGGAGAGAAGAACTCGTATCGTATGCCTGGAGACGACGGCAAAAGAAAAACATCCGCCACATGTAAAGAGACTATGACCTTTCCCCAATGGTCGGTTCTTTTTGCCCATCGTACTCTCCCGATGGGCAAAAAAGAGACAATCCTCTGTGCGCTCTGCGTCTCTGTGGTAAAGAAGCGTGTCTGAAAAATATCACCGCCATCACGAATTACGGCATGCAACCGTCACGTTCCGGCCTCATAGTCGGCGATATAGGCTCTCTGCTCTGCTGTTAGCGTATCGATTCCAAGCCCCATCGTTTCCAGTTTGAGACGGGCCACTTCTTCGTCCTGAGCGACATCGACATCGTAGACCCCAGGACTCAGATTCTTCGCCTCCCTGGCCAGTCTCATCAGCCCAAGGAATTGATTCGCAAATGACATGTCCATGACTTCTGAGGGGTGCCCTTCAGCCCCAACGAGATTGATCAGCCTGCCCCGAGCGAGGAGGTATATTCTGCGGCCATCTCTCAAGGTGTACTCCTCACAGTGTTTCCTGACTTCACGATGAGACGACGCGAGCGCCTCCAGTTCTGGAATATTGATTTCGCAGTCGTAGTGGCCCGTGTTGCATACCACGGCCCCGTCCTTCATTCTTTCAAAATGCCGACCGACGATGACATCCTTCATGCCAGTGGCCGTGACGAAGATATCGCCGATCGACGCAGCCTCATCCATCGTCATCACGCGATGACCCTCGAGGAGGGCCTTAATCGCCGCAGTGGGACGAACCTCTGTGACGATCGACAAGGCCCCCATCCCTTTGGCCCGCATCGCACATCCCCGACCACAGTGACCATAACCTGCTGTCACAAAATTCTTTCCTGCAAGCAATATGGAGGTGGTTCGAAGGATACCGTCTAGGGACGACTGACCGGTCCCATAGACGTTGTCAAAATCCCATTTTGTCTCCGTATCATTAATGGCGAGAATGGGGTATTTTAGAGCCCCGTCCTCAGCCATTGCCCTGAGTCGATGAACCCCGGTTGTGGTTTCTTCTGTACCTCCCAGAATACCCTCAGCCAATTCGGGTTTTCGCTGATGAACCGTCATGATCAAATCTGCCCCGTCATCCAGAGTTAGCGTGGGCTTTATTTCTAAGGTCTTTTCAATACACCAGTAGAACTCGTCCTTATTCATGCCATGCCACGCGAAGATCGGAATACCGGCTTCAGCAAGGGCTGCGGCAACCTCATCCTGAGTCGAAAGGGGATTGCATCCACACCAGCTCACTTCGCCTCCGGCAGCTACAAGGGTTTCAGCGAGTACAGCGGTCTCTTTTGTTACATGCAGGCATCCCGAAACACGCATCCCTCGCAGCGGCTTCGAATCTCCGTACTTCTGCCGAAGGGCCATGAGAACAGGCATTCGCGATTCTGCCCACTGGACTTTTAGCCTCCCCTCTCTGGCCAAGCGGATGTCTTTGACCCGATATTCAGTCATGATGACTCTCCATGGATTCAGTCTTCAGTCATCGAGGTTCAGCTGTCAGCTTGACTCTGGAGGTTTACTGACAGCCGACCACCGACAGCTGACAACTTCCATTAGCCCAATCCTGCCACTTCCTGAAGTTCTTCAACCCGATTTGTTTTCTCCCAAGTGAAATCCGGATCTTCCCGGCCAAAATGGCCATAACAGGCCGTCTTCTTATAGATGGGTCGAAGAAGCTCCAGATACTCGATAATCTTCTTGGGTCGAAGATCAAACAAGTCATTGATGATAGCCGCAATCCGGTCCGGCTCGACCTTCCAAGTCCCATTGGTGTTGATCATGACCGAAACGGGGCGAGCGACGCCGATCGCATACGCAATCTGAACCTCAACCCTTTCACACAGGCCCGCCGCGACGAGGTTCTTCGCAATGTGCCGGGCCATGTAGGAAGCACTCCGATCAACCTTTGAGGGATCCTTACCCGAAAAGCATCCCCCACCATGACTCCCATGGCCGCCATAGGTGTCAACGATGACCTTTCGCCCCGTCAAGCCGCAGTCTGCCATGGGTCCGCCGACGACAAACCGACCTGTCGGGTTAATGTAGTATTTTGTTTTTGCATCGAGGAGATTCGCCGGGATAACCCGTTTTATCACCTCCTCAATGAGGCTTTCTTTCAGAGTCTCATACTTCACAGTCGGTGTGTGCTGAGCCGAAAGAACAACAGCATCCACACGGGTGGGAACCCCATCAACATACTCAATCGTTACTTGTGACTTTCCGTCTGGCCGAAGAAAATCGAGGATCCTTTTCTTTCTGACCACGGCAAGCCTCTTGGTTAACTTGTGAGCCAAAATAATCGGCATGGGCATCAGCTCAGGCGTCTCACTGCAGGCGAACCCGAACATGAGGCCTTGGTCTCCAGCACCCTGTTCATGGTCTTGTGTCTCATCGACTCCCTGGGCAATATCAGGGGACTGTTGATCAATAGAGGTGATCACGGCGCAAGTTTCCCAGTCAAACCCCATGGTCGAATCATTATAGCCGATCTCTTTGATCGTCTCCCGCACAATCCCAGGCATATCCACATAGCATTTTGTGGTAATCTCCCCGGCAATCATCGCCATACCTGTCGTCACCATCGTCTCACAAGCAACCCTCCCTTCGGGGTCCTGAGCAACAATGGCGTCTAAAACCGCGTCGGATATTTGGTCTGCCACCTTATCTGGATGACCCTCGGTCACAGACTCCGATGTAAAGAGAAAATCGGTCATTCCCATCTGAGTTCCTCCTTCCAATCCGCTCACGTCGGTCACGTTGAGCCCTGGTCTCCAGGGACCGTTCCACCACTTTGAGTCCAGCTGTATATCTCCAGGAAATCATCAGGAAATCGTCGAGCCATCGTACTTCGAACGAACCGTTCAATCTCACTCCCAGACGTCATTTGGGATAATTCCCTCAACAGCTCCTTGGCCTCATCGACCGACGACATTCTCAGGATCTTCTTCACCCGGGGTATGGAACGTGGGTTCATACTAATCTCGTCTAGTCCTAACCCAAGAAGGACCCAGAGATAGACAGGCTCACCTGCCATTTCTCCACATATAGCGACGCGTAACCCCGCTCGGTGCCCGGCTTCTACGACTTCCTGGATGCATCGAATCACAGCAGGGTGAAGCGGTTCATAGAGATAGGAAACATGCTCATTCACGCGGTCGACGGCCAGCGTATATTGGATGAGATCATTGGTGCCGATGCTAAAAAAGTCCACTTCCCTGGCCAGCAGATCCGCTGTCATACAGGCTGAGGGAATCTCGATCATGGCTCCCACAGGTATATTCTCATCAAATGGAATCTTCTCGCGGCGAAGCTCCTCCATCACCTCAAAGAGAACAGCCCTCGCCTGTTGAATTTCTTCGATACCTGAAATCATAGGGAATAGGATCTTTAGACGTCCATTGATGCTCGCTCTCAGGATTCCCCTCAACTGGGTTTTGAATATCTCGGTTTCTTTGATACAAAAACGGATTGCCCGTAACCCCATGGCCGGATTCAACTCCTTGACCGTCCCATCGTGATCGAAGAACTTGTCCCCCCCGATATCCAGGGTCCGGATTGTCACCTCATGGGGAAAGACCGCCTCCCCCAGCCTCCTGTAGGTCTCGCAATGCTCCTCCTCAGATGGAAGATCCTCACGACCGAGATAAAGGCATTCAGTCCGGTAAAGTCCGATTCCCTCAGCCCCTCGGCTCTTGGCCGACGCAATCTCCTCCAACAGCTCAATATTCGCTCCTACAGTAATCCGATATCCGTCACGTGTTTTGGCGGGCAGCTTTGAGAACTTCAACAAACCCTTTTCGATCGATTCTCTCTGCTCCAGTCGGGCGAGATACTCGTCAAAAACCTCGTCGGTTGGATTGATAATCACTACGCCGGCATCGCCATCGAGAATCAGTTGATCTCCCCCATTAATCTGAGCCGTCCCGACCTCCGTCCCGAGAACAGAGGGGATCCCCATAGACTTGGACAGAATGGCCGTGTGCGATACCGGTCCACCAATATCCGTTACGAAGCCCCGGACGTTCTTCAGATTCAGCTGTATCGTATCGGCAGGGGAAAGATCATGGGCCACAACAATCACATTTCCCTTAATGCAGGTAATGTCGTCGTGTTTGTGGCCCACGAGATTTCTGAAGATCCGCTGAGAAATATACTTGATGTCGCTTTTTCTCTCCCTCAGATACGGATCCTTGATCGCATCAAAGGCGTTTGTGAGCCGTTCCAGGTTTGTATCGAGGGCCCATTCAGCGTTCACCTTTTGATTCCGAATTGCATCAATCGTCTCCTGAATAAGCATCTGGTCCTCGAGAATCATCAGGTGGACGTCCAGGATGAAAGCATGTTTTCGCACCTCTTCATCGAGGATCGAGTTCTTGATCTCGAGGAGTTGCTCCTTGGACTGTTCAATGGCCATTCTGAACCGCTCGATCTCCGACTCCACCTCACCCTCGGTGATCGCTCTCTGGGGGAGCCGGACTTTACCTCTGTCTACAAGAAAGGCTCGTCCCACCACGATCCCAGGGGAAGCGCCGATGCCGTTGATGAACTGATTCACGAATCGCTCTTTACCCATAAAAATTGAATCCTCCAGTTTCCAGGCATCCACTCACCATGGCAGGAGCTATCACAAAGAGCTTGTAGGGTTTTGACTTGCCGCCCTCTCCTGACAAATCAGTCCCGCCCTGTGGGACTCTGCGATCTCTGCGCCTCGAGCGAAGCGGGTCGTGAATGTTTAATCGTTCCTTCGAGCAAGACAGATCCATAAGCATACTTGTCAAAACACGTCACCGCAATTACGAATTCCAGCCTAGGTCTCACCAAATTTATTGTTGATCAACCTGCCCAGGGCACGAACCGCCCTTCGGGCATCCGTACCCTTAGCCTTGATCTTAACCCGAGATCCCATGGCAGCGGCGAGCATCATCACCCCCATGATGCTCTTTGCGTTTGCCACAATACCATCTTTCTCTAGAGAGATCTCCGCCTGATACTTGTTGGCCGTGCGGACCAACAGACCCGCAGCTCTGGCATGCAGACCGAGTTTATTCTGAATCAGAAATGTCTGCTCTTCCATGGCTATTTCTGTTTGATGTCTTTTTGTAAAATCTCACTCGCAATGTTGATATTCTTTTTGCCATAGGAAGTTATGAATGCTGCAAGCTCACGCAGTGTCATATCGCGGTCGTAGGTCGAGAGCTTCAAGAGCATGGGAAGATTCACCCCCGTGACCACCTCGATTCGGCTGTCTTGCAGGAAGGAGAAACTAATGGTCGACGGCGTCCCCCCAAACATGTCGGTCAAGATGAGCACACCCGACCCTGTGTCCACCTTCCGGATCGCCTCGGCAATTCTGTCGCGGATCTCATCAGGGTCGCTCTGAGGATCGATGGATATCCCCTCGAATCCTTTCAGTCGACCCACAATCAGTTCGGCCGCCGAAATCAATTCCTCTGCCAAACGACAATGGGTCACCACAACCACACCAACCATGACGTCCCTTCCTCGTCGGTGAGACCAGCGACTGTCCGGGCTTTTGACCTGGCGTCTACGAGACGTTCCGCAGACTCGGGCCCTTTCGGGTAAGACTTCTACCCCTTTTCCAGGTCTCGATGTTTCATCTCCATAAGAGCCCCCTGTTTCCCGAGGGCCCGCTTCAAGATCTTTTCGAGTTCATCCACAATCACCACGGAACGGTGGCGACCTCCTGTGCATCCGACCGCGATGGTGAGATAGGCTTTTCCCTCTTTTTCATAGAGCGGGATGAGAAATTTGATGAAATCCTGAAACCTGGTTATGAACTCCTGAGCTTCCGGCCATTTCAACACATACTCTCGGACACTCTTCGCCTCGCCGGTGAGTCGTTTCAGCTGATCAACAAAAAACGGATTTGGCAGGAATCTCACATCAAAGACAATATCGGCTTCATCAGGTATTCCGAAACTGTATCCGAATGACATCAAAGTGACGGTCATCCTCTTCTTCGCCGATTCCTTGAGACAGAACCGAGAGATCACGTCCCTGAGTTCGTGAACGTTGAGATTGGTCGTATCGATTACCTTGTCCGCCAAATCCCTCAGTAGGACAAGCCGCTCCCGTTCCATCCTGATCCCCTTGTGGATGGATCCCGCAGCGAGCGGATGATGGCGCCGGGTTTCCCGATATCTTCTCACCAGAATCTCATCCCGAGCCTCCAGAAACACGACCTCAAGCGAGAATCCCTCGTCTCTCAAACCTTCGATGATCTGTCTCGCATTTGCCATGAACTCTTCACCCCGAATGTCAACCACCAGGCCAATCTTGGAGATTCTCCGGACCGATTGCTGGCAGAGTTCGATGACCTTCGGGAACAGCACAATGGGAAGGTTATCAACACAGTAAAATCCCAAATCCTCCATGGCCTTAATAGCAGTGGTCTTTCCTGAACCGGAAAGACCACTTATAAGGACGACCGTAAGATCCCTCACTCGGTTTCTTCCCTGACGGTTTTTTTCTTTCTCCGACTTGAGATCTTCGCCATCAACTGTTTTTCGAATTCTCTGGCAGGATCGTATCCCATGACCTTCAAAAGATGATTTCTGGCAGCGACCTCGATAATAGAAGCCAAATTGCGACCCGGCGTCACCGGTATCTTCACCATGGGAAGATTTGTACCGAGAACCGGGAAGGATTCTTCCTCGAACCCGAGGCGATCATATTCCTTGGAGCTCTCCCATCCAACCAATTCGACGATCATGTCGACGATTTTTCTCTCCCGGATCGCCTCAACACCGAACAACTTTGCGACATTGATGATTCCCAACCCTCGGATCTCCATATGGTATTTCACCGTATCGACTCCGGATCCAAAGATGTTGTCGGGAGGCCTCCTGTGGAGGTACACGATGTCATCGGCCACAAATCGATGGCCCCTGAGAATGAGATCCAGCGCGCATTCACTTTTTCCTATCCCACTTCCCCCAAGAATCAGCACACCCACCCCAAAAACGTCTACGAGAACACCATGAATCGTCGCACTCGGAGATAACCTGTCCTCGAGGAACTTCGTCATCCTTTCGATTAGGACTGGTGTCGAAAGTTCGGTTTGGAAAAGAGAAATCCTCTTCTTCTGGCTTTCCTCGATAAGGAGAGATGGAATCTTCAGGTTCTTCGTCACAACAAAGCAGGCGATGCGCAAGTCACAGATCTTTCGAATCACCTCGTCTCCTCTCCCAGGTTTGAGCGTTCTGAAGTAGGAAAGCTCCGAATTCCCAATAACCTGAACTCGGAAGGGTTGGATAACATCGGTGTAGCCTGCAAAGGCCAATCCCATTTTCTGAACTTGAGAAAACTTGATCTTCTTTTTCAGTCCCTTCGCCCCAGCGATGAGCCTGAGTCTGAGATCATGTTCCCGATCGTTATAGAGGTCTTCACCCGAAACTCCGGTTATCAAGCGAGATCCTCCTGAGGGACACCATCAATACTGCTCATCCTCTTCTGAGATGATTTGAAAGAGTTCGTCCGCCGTCTCTGCCTCCATCAATCTTCTTCTGAAATTCGAATCCTTCAATAGCCTCGAAATCCGAGCCAAGGCCTTAAGATGAACGCCTGCAGAATTTTCCGGCGCAACGAGGAGAAAGAAAAGGTGCGTTGGCTTTTGATCAATGGACTCGAAATCGATACCTTCCCGGCTTCTTCCGAAGGAAGCAACGACCTGTTTCAGACCCTTGATTTTCCCATGAGGGATGGCAATCCCTTCACCAATCCCTGTGCTTCCAAGTTTCTCCCGATCCAGTAAAACTTCCACAACCTGCTCAAGATCCAGGAGTTTTCCCTGATTGACCAGCACTCCAGCCAATTCTTCGAGGACACCCTTCTTGTTTTTCGATTGGAGCTGAGGAATAAGCAGGTCCTTATGTAAAATCTCAGAGATTTTCATGCCTTCTGCCTCCAAGGCTAAATCGTTTTGACACCATGAGTAACCCCTGGCTCAATCAATTCATGGTTTCCATGCGCTCCATGGTAACTCCATGAACCAACGCACGCCGGGAGTCGCATCCCATGGCAGGGCTGTCTCTGGGTCAGAAATCAATCCGAAGCGGCCCCTCTCAGAGAAGAAACAGATCTCCTGGACCTCGTCTTACCCCGGTGCTTCATGATCTGTCTCTCCAGCTTTGCGACCAATTTATCAATGGCCGAGTGCATGTCGTCCGTCTTTTCCACTCCATTGATTGTGTATCCGTCACCTGTGATCGTCGCTTCGGCAATGTTCCTGAATTTTTCAACCGATAAGACGACCCGTGCTTCGACGGGTCGCTCCAAGTATTTCTTCAGTTTGAGAACCTTCTCTTTTGCGTAACTTCTGACCGCGTCATCCGCTTCAAAATGCCTGAACGTCACGAGAACCCGCATATGACCCTCCTTGAGAATTTTAACCTACTTCCTTTTCCATCGAGTGTCAATGGATGAGGCCGAGGGAGCTTTTGCCCTGCACTGAAGCGTTGGGTGGATTTAGGCCGAGAAGAGAAAGGTTTTGGTGAAGCGAAGGGCCGGCCTCACGACCGGCAGACCCTGTGGCTAGACTTCCTGTTGTTCACAGGAGTCTTTTCCTCTCATTCGAAGATAGGATCTTCAGGGATTCTCGATACTTGGCAACCGTCCTTCGTGCGATATCAATGTTCATCCCCCTCAACATGTGAACAATCTTTTCGTCGCTGTAAGGTTTCCTCGGATTTTCTTTCGCGATGATGTCCTTGATAAGGTTCTTCACGCTCTCAGAAGCAAAATCTTCTCCGCGAAAAGAGCTGATGCTGTTATTGAAAAAGTACTTCAACTCAAAAATCCCCTGCGGCGTATGAACATACTTGTTATTTGTCGCACGGCTGATCGTGGATTCGTGCATCTGAATGTCTTCGGCGACATCTCTCAAAACCATCGGTCTGAGATAGTTGACCCCTTTGTCGAGAAACTCCCTCTGAAGCCTGACAATACTCTTTGTCACCCGATAGATTGTCCGCTGCCTCTGATGAATGCTCTTCAGAAGCCACACTGCAGAACGAAGCCTGTCCTGAATGTATTTGCGATCAGCCTCAGGGGTTCCACTGCCGGCAGTCAGGAAGTTTCGATAGGTGCTATTGATTCTGAGTCGAGGCATTTCGTCCTCGTTCAATACCACCACGTACTCCCCTTCAATCTTATACACAAAAACGTCAGGAATAATGTTTTGAACCTCTTCACCCGTGTATGCCCGGCCCGGTTTTGGTTCCAGCGCTGAGATCAGTCGAATCGCATCCATCACTGAATTCATTGAAACTCCCAGCTTCTTGGCGATCTGACCGTAATTCCTATTTTTGAGATAGGCCAAGTGGTTCGTCACGATCTCCCAAGCCACAGGATTCGGATCACCCATCGTTTCCAACTGCGCCAAAAGACACTCTCTCAAATTCCGAGCTCCAACTCCGACAGGATCAAACATGCGAACCCGCCCCAAGACCTCCTCAACATCATCCAGAGAAAACCCCATATCGGAGGCTATCTCCTCGGCTGACATCGCAAGATAGCCATTTTCATCCAGATTCCCGATGACAAAGCGACCGAGATTCATCCGCTCTTCACTCAGGTCAGAGAGACGGAGCTGCCACATGAGGTGATCCACCAGACCAGTCTTACGAGCCAAGAAGTTCTCAAAGGAGGGGCGGTCCTCGCTGTCTCCAGATGTCCGGTATGACGAGACATTAAGATTTTCGAGGTAACTCTCCCAATCGAAATCGTCCTGCCCCTCTCCTTCTCCTTTGACTTCCTGAGTCATCTCCTTTGGCGGTTCCTGACCAGGTTCCTCTTTGGGGCTTTCATCTTGCTGAGATGTATCGCCGTCTTCCGAGGGTTCCGTCTCTTCCAGTAGGGGGTTCTCGTTCATCTCCTCCTGGATCAGATCCACCAATTCCATCCGAGTCAGCTGAAGCAGTTTGATGGCCTGTTGAAGCTGAGGCGTGATGACCAGTTGCTGTGCCAGCTTCAGGCTTTGCTTGATTTCTAGCGCCATAACCTCATCTCTCTGTCAAGAATTGAGCTCAAGTCCACCTCTCTTCCAAAGGCCCCGCGAGCCTTTTCTGTTCTAGGGAAAAGGAATCGCCCAAATAAATCCTGCGGGCTCGCTTACTTTTTGCAATCTTCTCCGGAAATCCGGACTCCAGAATCCTTCCCTCATTCAAAATGTATGCCCTGTCGCAAATCCCCAAAGTTTCTCGCACGTTATGGTCGGTGATAATGACCCCGATGCCCTTATGCTTTAGCTGGAAAATGATATTTTGGATATCCGTCAAAGCAATTGGATCTATCCCCGCAAAGGGCTCATCGAGGAGGATGAACGCCGGCGAGGTCACGAGCGCTCGCGTTATCTCCACCCTCCGTCTCTCGCCCCCCGAGAGAGAATACGCCCTTCGATTCCGAATCACGTCCAACCCGAGTTCATTCAAAAGCCGTTCCAGCCGCTCCTCCCGCTCAGCGCTTGAGAGGGGGAGAGATTCCAAGATGGCCACAATGTTTTCCTCGACAGTCAATTTGCGAAAGACCGAGGACTCCTGAGGCAGGTATCCGATCCCCTTTCTTGCCCTCATGTACATCGGAAGATCAGTAATGTCCTCGTCATTCAAAAAAATCCTTCCCCTCTCCGGTCTGATCAGTCCGATGATCATATAGAAGATCGTTGTCTTGCCGGCCCCGTTCGGTCCAAGGAGGCCCACGACTTCTCCGGCTTTAACCGTAAGGTCGACCCCATCGACAACCCTCCTTTTCCGGAAGGCTTTTGTCAGATCGAGAGCCGAGAACTTCCCATTTCCCCGCGCCAAGGCCTTGGGTTTTTCCGCAGTCAGTCCTCCAGCATGAACATGCTTTGCCATCGTCATTGCCGACGCCGTTCCGGTCGCTTTTATGTCGCCTAAAGCTTACCGGCCGACTCCTCTTTTTCCGGAACCAAGGTCACTTCGACTCGGTCTCCTTCTCCACTCTCAACAACACTCCGATTCTCATTGATGAAAAAAATCACCCGCTTCCCTCTGACCTCGTTCTGTCCCTGCCGGATAACCGGATCTCCTTTCAAGATGATATTGTTTTGGGATCGATTATAGACCGCCTCTTCACAAAAAGCGCGTCGATCCATCTGTACGATCCTCACATTGCCAATCGCGACAATGCGACTCACGTCGTTGTTTTTCTCGTTAAAATGGATCGTGAGATCGTCCGCATGGATTGTCAGATCCTTTTGCTGCGCGACCACCTCTTGATGGAAGGTCGCTTTGTGTTCCTTATGATCCCAGACAAGGGTCTTGGCCGATACGTGAATTGGCTCCGAACCCACCTCAACGTCACGCCCTGCCGGTCCCTCTTCCTCCGTCCCAGCGAGCGGACCAATCCCGTTCCAAGCCACAAAAACGAGGGCAATCACGGTCAACCCGAGCGCAGTCCTCAAGCCCTTTTCCATTGACCCAACCATGGTCACCCAGCCCTCAAAGGAACCTCATGAATAAGAGAATCCACTCCGCCAAGTATCGAGATCCTTTCACTCTCCAGGTCCATAGAGAGTCCGACGCCAGAGATTTCGACACCCTTCCCCTCGATTCTCACCGGAGCTCCTGTGGTGATCTCTCTGCGTTCATGCCTGTATTCCAGAGAATCGGTTCGAAGGCGGAGACCATCGCTAGAGGTGACAACGATTCCCCCCTCAACTTTGATATCTCTGGTTTTGTCATCGATCCGCCCACGGTCCCCCCGAAGTGTTACCGTTCTCCCGTCGTGGTTATAAAAGGTAACCCGGAGATCCTCGAGAAGGGTTTGATCGCCGGCTTCGAAAGACTGAGCGACCCTAGCCTCCAGCTCCCATAGGATCATTCCATCCTTCTCTTCGGTGAGGAAGAGATTGCCCACTTCAAGATCGGCCCTGATCCGCGGGAGCTCCTTTGCCTTGACGTAAAGGTCGACCTTTCTCCAATTGATGAGGAGAAGAACCGATATGGCCAAAACCAGGGCCAGGAGGCAAAGAACGACGAGGTTCCTTATACCTTTCAAACTCCGTATCGTGCGGTAACCTCTTTCCATTTTCCCTGCGACTTAAGGATAAACTCTATAATCTCTCGGACAGCCCCTTTGCCACCGTCCCTTTGGGTGATATAGTCGGCAAAGGGCTTGATCTCATCGATCGAATCTGAAACCACGGCGGCAAAGCCGACTCTTCTCAATACGGGCAGGTCAACGAGATCATCCCCGACGTAACCGACCTGGTGATCCGCCAAACCGTTCTCGTTCATGATCTCCTGGTAAGCCTCTATCTTGTTGTGAATGTTCTGGTAGATCTTCGAAATTCCCAGATCACTGGCTCGACGCCGCGTCGCTTCTGACTCACGGCCCGATAGCAGAGCCACTTGGATATCGGCTCTCATCAGGAGCTTCAGACCGTGACCATCCCTCGCATTGAAAGATTTCAATTCCACCCCTCGATCATCGATCACGATCTGGCCATCCGTGAGAACCCCGTCTACATCGAGGATCAGGAGCCGAACCCTCTTTGCCTTTTCTCGGGCGCCTATTTTCTTTATCGGGGCCTTTTCTGACAATCTTTACGAATTCCTTTCCCCTGTGTTAAACCACTCCGGCCCTCAGGAGATCATGGAGGTGGATGATGCCGACTGGCCGGCTCTTGTTCGAATCTCGATACACGAATAATGAGGTAATCGAGTATTCCTCCATGATTTGGACAGCCTGTGCAGCCAGAGCCTCCGCATCCACCCACTTCGGTGATCTTGTCATCACCTCGCAGGCCTTTCGATCGAGGAGGTCAGGGTATTTCTCCAGCCCTCTCCGAAGGTCTCCATCCGTTATGACACCGACGAGTCTTCCCGAATGATCCGAGACACCGGTCACACCCAGCCGCTTGGAAGTGATCTCAAAAACCGCCTCTCTCATCGGTGCTTCCTCTCCCACCATCGGAAAAGCTTCACCAACATGCATCAGGTCTTTGACTTTCATCAGGAGTCTTTTTCCAAGCCATCCCCCAGGATGGAGGAGGGCAAAATCTTCCTCCTTGAATCCCCTCTTCTCCATCAGCGATACAGCGAGCGCATCTCCAAGAGCAAGGGTGGCCGTGGTACTGGCGGTGGGTGCCAGGCCAAGAGGGCACGCCTCTTCTCTGACCGCGATATCCAACACGACGTCACCAGCCTTTGCTATCGTTGCCTCCGGATGACCGGTCATGACGATCAGCCGACTCCCTTGTCGCTTGACAAATGGCAGGAGTTTGACAATCTCTTCGGTTTCCCCGCTGTTGGAGATCGCGATCACCACGTCTCCTCTTCCGAGGATCCCCAGGTCGCCATTCAGAGCCTCAGCTGGATGAAGAAAAAACGCTGGTGTTCCTGTACTCGAAAGGGTGGACGCAATTTTCTTGCCGACAAGTCCTGACTTCCCCATGCCGGTCAACATCACCTTGCCCTGACAATCAAATAGGATGTCAACGGCCTGAACAAAACGATCATCGACTCTGTCAATGAGATCAAGGACCGCCTGGGCCTCAATTCTGAGAACCTTTCTGGCTCGTTCAATTGCCATCATCGCCCTGCCTCAGAGCCGATTCGACCTTCTTGAGTTCTTCCAGAAGTGGGGGAAGGGCATCCAGACTCAGCGAGTTCTCTCCGTCGCACAGGGCATCACGGGGGTTCTCGTGGACTTCCATGAAAATTCCATCAACTCCTACGGCCACGGCAGCTCGGGAGAGGGGACCAACGAATTCAACCTGTCCTCCTGACGCTTCTCCCGTGCCTCCGGGCAGCTGCACGCTGTGAGTCGCATCAAAAATCACAGGATAGCCATACCCCCGCATAATGGCGAGGGACCGGAAATCGGTGATCAGATTGTTGTACCCAAAACAGGTCCCCCTTTCCGTGAGCATAAGGTCCTGGTTTCCAGCCGAAACCAGCTTTTCGATCACGTTTTCCACATCCCAGGGTGCCAGAAACTGTCCTTTTTTCACATTCACTGGTTTCATCGTCCGTCCAATTTCGACCACCAGATCGGTTTGCCGACACAAAAAAGCCGGAATTTGGAGAACATCGAGTACCTGAGATGCCCTCTCCACCTCATCGATCCTATGAACGTCCGATAGAACAGGAACACCTGTCTCTTCTCTCACGATTCTTAATATCTCGAGTCCTTCGCTTAAGCCAGGCCCCCGAAAAGACCGAATCGATGTTCTGTTTGCCTTGTCATAAGAAGCCTTGAAGATAAGGTATATCTTCAGGGTTTCGGCAATCGCCTTAAGCCTGCGGGCGATACGAAGTGTTATTTCACGCCCCTCGATCACGCAGGGACCGGCCACCAGCAGAAACCCATTGGATCCCCCCACCGCAAAGCTTCCAATTTGAATCTCCCTGGTCAGCGGCTTCATCGTTTTTTTCTGTTTCTCCGCCTTCCACCCGATTCATCGAGTGTCGCCCTGATAAAATCTCGAAAGAGCGGGTGGGAATCCATCGGTCGAGACTTGAATTCTGGATGAAACTGTGTCGCAAGAAAATAGGGATGGGCAGGTATT
>CAYFYO010000029.1:0-394 GCA_964347335.1 uncultured Thermodesulfobacteriota bacterium | reverse complement strand
TGGATGAAACTGACATCCAACAAACCACGGATGAACCTTTTCATCGATTTCAATGATCTCGACGAGATCGCCATCCGGGCAGATACCACTGAAAACCATACCGGCCTCTGCCAAGGTCTTCATATACATGTTGTTGAATTCATACCGATGGCGGTGTCTCTCATTGATCACCTTTTTGTTATATGCCTGATACGCATGCGTTCCAGAGGCCAGTCTACAGGGGCAAGCCCCGAGCCTCATGGTGCCACCAAGATTCGATTCTCGAGATCGTTTCTGGACATTCCCATCTCGATCAATCCATTCCGTGAGTAGGCTGATCACCGGGTGATCCGTGTCTCGATCGAATTCGGTGCTGTGGGCGCCATTCAATCCAGCCACGTTTTTTGCGAACTCC
>CAYFYO010000028.1:0-43276 GCA_964347335.1 uncultured Thermodesulfobacteriota bacterium | reverse complement strand
CGGCACCGCTATACCTTCGGGCGTCGTCATCGCGATCATCGAGGGCAAAGGAATGAGCTTTATCGGTGTGGGAGGAGGAATATCCTCGTCTACCGTTGCTAACCCTAACGCCATCACCCGGATTTACTGGCGCGAGGAAATCTAGTAGGCAACTCAATAAGAGGATCAAATCCTCGTCATGCTCTCCGCATCCAAAACGGAGATCCTAATCCCTGTTTGTTTCAGACTCAGACAGCCAGGCGTCTCGTATAGACCCACTTTTACCCTGAGAGCTTTTGTCAGGTCAACCCCTAAGGATTTGAAGACGTCTTGATTCGATTTTTCCTATGAAAAGGAGGCGGGAAATATCCCGCCTCCTTTTTGGGCCATAGGTGATCGATCTGTTTGTCTTCGAACCCTTAGTTCGAACCGGATACTGCGGTTGTGATGAAGCAACCCCCACCGGAGCTGCCGCCTGCAACAGGGGTGCCTGGCGGTGTTCCCTCGCCTGCAATAAACGGAGATAGGTTCGTAACTTCAACGGAGATCGTGTTGTTCTCCGTGTCAAGCGTCCGGTTGGTGTTCTCGAGTCTCCACGCGCCACTGACGTAATGGTAAACGTTCAGAAGATCCGTATCGCTCACCCTTCCTGGGTCGTACTGTATCTGGACGGTTACGGTGCCGTTGAACGTCACCGTGCCACCGTCGACTCCTGAGACACTGATATCGTATTGATCTCCAGCTGCGGTCACCCCGCTCGGAAGTGGAGTCGTCGTGGACGCGGCAAAGACGCCCAACCCTGAGGCGCTGCTCGAGAGCGAGAGGCCTTCAACAACGGGTTCCACGGTCGACTTTTCGATGTTCACGGAGACCTTCTCGCCTCCGGCATCCAGAGAACCGGCAGGGACATACACTTGGCTGCCATCGCCGTTACCGAGTTTGACCTGCCCGGCGGTGTAGGTATTGACCACATCGCCGTTGCTGGCCACGGAATTGACGTTGAAGGAGAGGGTTTCGATCTTGGTCGTCGCACCCCTGCCGTAGTGAACGGCAAGGACCAACTCTACCGTCGTATCGCTCGCGTCCTTGGTATAGGTTGCCGAGATGTTCCTCTTGTCTCCCGAAAGGGTGACACCGCTGAGGCTGCCGCTTCCGGTCTGGATGTAGATTTCGCCAGCTGTGGAGTCAGTTGTGGGCAAAACACCGACAACACTGATGCTTTCGTCAACCAGATAGGTCGTGCTGAAGATACCGATATGGAACATGTCGGTATCTGTCGTGTCCTGGACGGCCTGCATTATCAAGAAGGGCTCTGCGTTTCGTGTGATCGTGGCCGTGTTGTCCGTAATGTCGGCACCGTTCACAGTCACCTGGCCTACCGGGAAGATGTCCGGCATGTCGTCGAGCCCACTATCCTTGTAGAACGCGAGCTCGTAGGTCTGGCCATTCGCAAGCCCTGGAACCTCATAGGCCGAATAGGTCCCGTCGGCTTCCTCGGTCAGCTGGCCAAAGATAAGGGTCTGATCGCTTGCGTTCATGCAGACCACGCCGCTGATATCCGAGGAGCTTGGGTAGCCTCCGGTGGAAAGGACGACGCTTCCCGACACAGTGTAACCTATGCTGTTCCACGTCACGTCCAATGTGTTGCTCCCGTCTGAGATCTCCACATTATCGAAGACCTGCGTGGGGAGGCCATAGTTCATGAAGAAGATCTTGTACACACCAGGCTCGATGTTCTCGATGAGATACGTTGACGTTGTCGCGTCGCTCGGTTGCGGCGCGGTCATCCCTTCGAACCCGTCGAGCACGTCCTCGTACACGACGCCTTTTCGCTGCATAATGATGTAGGTGGCCGGGAATTCCTCGCCTTCGCCCTTGAAGGGCAGCATGAAGTCAGCTCCTGCTGGGATGGTGACAGTTCCGGTGAGGCTGGCCGTTGCCGGACCGAGCACGAAGTCGACATCAATGCTTCCGGGCGCGACATTGTACTTCCACTTCTCGCCCCATTCGATCTGCTTGCCCCAGTCATCGAACATCTCGGGTCTTTCTGCGGCGATCATGTCCCAGTATTCTATGTCGGGATCGATGCCGTAGACCGTGTAGTAGCCATTGGTGTCAGAGATGCCCTCGCCTTCGATGTCGCCGTCGTGGGGGTCAGATGGGAAGGCAAAAACCTCGACGCCCGGGATGGGCGTTACGCCATCCGCTTCGGTGATACGGCCCTGGATCGTGATCCCTTCTTTCAGTTTGATGGTTCCGACATCAATGTCCCCGGTTGCACCCTCAGGGATGTCGATTCCGGCGATCACCGCACCCACGTAGTTCTTGGCCCCTCCGGTCTTGTCTCCACTAGAGTGTGTCTCCACATAGATAACATACTTGTGGCCGGTAGGAAGGGCGGTCAGATGGAACTTGCCGGGGGTCTTGTTCTCGCGCTCGCCCCCTTGTCCGCCGAAATCTTTTCCTTGAAGACCTGAACCGTCCTCAATATAGCTCTGGGACCATCCGTCACCTCGGGTTTCCCGCCAGCTTCCTTCCACCCATGGATAGGCCTCACAGATGACCGTGACCCCGTCTTCGTGGGTGATTGCCTCACCCGTGTCAGCATCGACCAGCTTGCCCACGAGATTGGCGCCTTCCTCGATCGTCAGGTTCACCGAGGCATTGGCGTTGTTGACCGTGACCTTGGCCCCTCCGGGCACATAGCGGTCGCTCCAGAACCGAACTAGGTAGTCGCCATTGGCCACGTGATGGAAGGTGAAGTCGTAGCGGTTGGTGTCGTTGAAGTCTCCCTTGAACACCGGCTGCCAGTGGCCGAGATGACCGCTTTGAGGAGTCTCTAGCTCGAGGTGGCCGATCCACCAGAACTCCTCCCACGGCTCGGTCACCGTCTGAGCCTCGGGCAGGGTGAGATGGCCAGAGAGGGTATAGCCGTTGCCCAGAGTGAAATCGATCCCAACGACATCGCTCTCGGTGACCACAACCATCTGGGGCCTAACGGTCCAGTGGTGGGTCTCCTGGCCGCCTTCGTAGAAATCACCCTGAGGAGCACCAGGACCTTCAAGCACTGCCTCTAAATCTGAAATGCGCTCGGAATAGAAGGGTGGCATGACGAAATACACCCCGGGGGCAAGGCCAACAATGTCAAAGGTTCCGTCCGGGTTGACAGCACCCATTCTGGGATCCTCGCCGCCCATGAACATCATGTCCATGGGCATGGCCATGACCGGCTGGTCAGCGACATCTGCGACCATATCTACGGCCTCGCTTTCGTTGGGGTCGACTGCAGGATCAATGTTGTTGAGATCCCTGACCCCGTTCTCGTTGACATCATGCCAGGGAGGATCGGTGTTGCTCAGAGAAATGGTTCCAGATATCTTATAGCCCTGTTCGAAAGTGACGTTGGCTGTTGTGGGGTTTAAGGCATCGTTTTCCACAAACACCCGCTGCATCACTACACCCACTTCTGGACTCGGGATTAGAATGCCATCACCATCGTACCCGGCAAGGGGCTGTTGCACGCCATCCCAGTCTATAAAGCCTTCGTACATCCCGGCCTTGACCACATAGTCTCCCGTTCCAAGGCCAGACACTGAAAAGTTGCCATCTGCGTCGATACCATCACCAAACATGGCGTGTTTTGGTGGCAACCAATCCCATGGCCGCTTGGCCTCGACCACGACCTTGGTCAGATCGAAGCCGGCGACGCTGGAACCGTCGATCGTGCCGGTTATAGTACCTTGATATGGCCTCAATTTGATATCCACATTTTCGGCTCTGTGTGTTACTGGGTCAATGGTTACTAGGACCGGCGCATTGTCCTGTGCATCGACCAGCTCATACTCCCGGCCGAGCCAGGAGTGGATCTCAAAGGTACCGTCGGAGAGCCCGCCAATGGTGTATCCCACGTTCTGATTGACACCTCGCGGCACCTGAACGTTCGTGCCACCCCAACCGGCCGAAGGAGACCAGGCATCGATCCAGATATACATGGGATCTTCGGTGTCGCCCTCCCACCGTTCCAGATTCGTGGTATCTCCCTGGATGGTGAGGGTGCCGCTAATCTTGCTTCCTTCTTCGATCGCCACGGGTTGTGCGAGGGTTTTATCCTCGCCCTGAACGATGACAACGTCTTGGACGGTTGCGGTCTTGTAACCCCACACGCGGATTTCCAGATCGAATGTTCCTGCTGGAACACCGTCGATACGGAAGGTTCCCGTATCAGTGGGTGTAGGTTGCGGCTGGCCCTGGTATGGATCGACATTGCCCCAGCCCCAGTAGCGATCTTGGCCGTCTGTGGTGTTTATCGCTTGAATGTCGATGTTTTTCCACTCCGTGATGGGCGCGGGCAACGAGACTGACCCCGTTAAGACCGAGGCCTTGGTCAAAACGATCGCACCGGCGTCGCCGCCGTTTGTATCGACCGAGACAGTGACGGGGCTTGCGGCATATCCCTCCACGTGAATGTTGAGCTGATATGTCGTCGGACTGCTGGGAGGAGGGATATTAACGGTGAAGCTCTGAGAACTATCCCCTGCAAGGAAGAATGCTTGGCCATTTCCCCATCCAGGTCCTTGTCTGTTCCAGGCGTCGAGCCACACTGGCAGCTCATTCTGTGTCCAGCCCCACTGATTTTCGAAGGGTGTAAATTGATCTTCTGGCTCATCGACGAGGCCATTCGCGTTCACGTCGAGCTTCAGTACACCTGTAATTGAGATGGCGTCATCCATGGTCATAATTCCCGCGTCGGTCGTGGTCGACCCTGTCGGAAGGTCGACATCCTTTTGAGCGGTCACCTTACCAGGTGCTCGCACGCTCACATGATAGGTGGTACCAGCCTCGAGCCCTGAAACAGTGAAGGATCCATCGGTCCTGGTCCGCGCTTTGCCCCAGGCGAGATAGGAGCCTGCCTCCACCTCGGCTCCGGCAATGGGTGTTTCCGCTGAATCCTGCACTGTACCTGTGATGTTGGCTGTCAAAATGGCAATGACCATAAGCTGGTAGGCCTCGGTGGCACTGCCCAGGGCGTTGGGGTCATCAAACGTGCCGTCGTCGCCCTCATCGACCTGGACCAGTACCGAGTAATTTCCGTTGGGAAGCATGTTCCACTCCTGATCACGCCCCTCCCAATAAGTGTTCATCAACTGGCCACGCTCTAACCCCCAAATGTCTGTCTTGTCATAGTCAGCTTCATACCACCACCAAAGGAAGTTGTCCCAGGGGAATGATTCGCCTAAATCGAAGTCGATAACGCCGTCATTGGTGGTCGGGCTTCCCTCTGGGCCGTTATCATATTGAATACCAGGATAGTCGATAGGGTATGACCATTGTCCGCTGGTCATGTTCCACGGATGGGTGGGGTCATCCCAATTGAAGGGATCAAATGACCCGTCACCATTGGAGTCGATGACGATCCGAATCTCCCTCCAGTCTCCTGGTGAGCCTCCGGTCCATATGGCCCCGATCAGGGCCCCTCCGTTGCTTGCGCCGATAGTAAGGGATGGACTCGCTCCATTGTTGGTGAAATAATCCGTGAAATTGGCCGCGCTGACCGAACCAGGATCGAATGGATTCGCCGGATCATCGATCGAACTCCTGGCACCGAGGAGCACATCGTTTACTCCGGCTCGCGCTGCGCTGGGTTGAAAGGTTACGACAATCAGGGCAACCAGGATCGAGATGCCCAAAGACCAGTATGCAAACCGTTTTTTCATTGACATTTTCCTCCTCCTCACCTGTTATTTCTGTTTCATTTCCAGAATCTGGTTTTTCAGTTCCTGGTTTCTCTTGGAAAGATAGACGTCTCTGTTCCGCTCAGCATTCAGTTGCGCCTGTCGAATCGTCACTTCTGCAATGCGCCGCTCTTCTTGCCGTTTGGCCCACTGATATTTCAGGTAAGCCAGGCGCATCTGGTGTGGGCTGGGACGATAATCCGGCCCCTTGGCCTTGTCTTTGCCCTTCAGAACCGGTGTCCCAAACGCGCTTTTTCCCACCTGGAGATCACGTCGGACCAGAGCTTTTCCCTCGGTTCTCTGGTCGGGAACGCTTAATGCACTGAGCGAAGCTGCCGACCTGGGTTTATCCTCTTCGACAGGAGACGATGTATCAAAATCTGGGTCTTCCTTTCCAAGGGGTACGAAGTGGGCGCTATGTTGGGCACCCTGTCGGAATATCCAAATCTCCTGAATTTTCGGTTGGCTTCCCCTGCCCTCTGTGCCAAAGACCATGGCATAGCTGTGGGGGTGAACAATACGCTGGATGGCTTTCTCAGGAGTTAGTTTTTCTTCTATGGTGAAAGAAACCGGTGTCTCGGCAAGCGCTGAGTCGATATAAACGTCACACCCTATCTTTTCGTTCAGTAGCTTCAAGACCTGCCCCATGGGCGCGCCATCTGCGCTGCCTGTGATCGAATCAGAATCAACCTCGATACTCACCGAGCTGGCGATCGTCACCGCGCAGGTGGCAAGGACAAAGAAGAACACGAGTGCTTTCGCTATGATTTTCATTCCGAAACCTCCAATCCTCGAATTTGATGTTGAGTCGGTTGTTCGAAAAAGATGGGCCTTCTGAGGGAACTTGTCTCTTCCGGAGAAACAGATGGTCAGGTACCTCAAATTCACAGCCTCTTACGAGATTTCTGGAGTTTTGACTTTGAGTGTGGTTTGTCGTACGAGATGCGGGTCGGAACTTGGTTGTGTCAAAACTCTTCGGCAAATACCCTCAGGACTTTAGTTTTTTTTTTGCCTGCGTCCAAAAAAGGAAGGACCCGAAATTCGGATCTCAAGGAAAGGAGTCTTCGCGAGAAATGCAAAGGGTTGATTCTTTTCGGCCTGGGGCTTAAATTCATATCAAGGATCGAGGCAGTGGTGCACGGGGGCTATAGCAGGAAAAGAGGTCAGATGATGTCTTTTTCCCCACTCAATCCCCTCGAAGGAACGAGTCTAATCGCAGACCCAATCTATCAGTACAGCCTAATGACGGATAGGTGGGAGGGGAGCGAGGGAGCGACGGAGAGAGATCTCATCGATACTGTCTGGCTCCAGAGACTGAGGCGGATTTACCAGCTTCAGAGTGCCCGATGGGTTTTTCCATCGGCAGAACACAGTCGGTTTCAGCACTCCCTCGGGACGATGTATGTGGCGGGGGAGTTTGCCCAACATCTCTTCCCTTTCTTGAAGGGGATCTTTCCGAATGGAATCCCCTCGAGGTTTTACATCGAAGAACTGTTGCGCCTGGGTGGGCTGCTTCATGATGTAGGTCATGGGCCCTTCTGCCATTTTTTTGACGAACACGTTCTCGGCAAATTCGGTCTCACCCATGAGGCGCTGAGCCAGAAGATCATTCTGGAGAAACTCGGAGGGATGATCAGGTCTATCAGGCGGAGCCCCCACGGCATGCTGACGGATGGGGAAGAACTCGATCCGAATCATGTGGCTTTCTTGATAAAGAAACCAGCCGGTCATCGTGCCGAGGGGTATCCGGTGTGGTTGCAGTATCTTCAACAGCTTTTCCGTGGCATCTTCACTGTGGACAATATCGACTACGTTCTCAGGGATTCCTATATGACCGGGGTAGCTGTGGGGCCGATAGACTGGAAAAGGATGCTCCATTACAGCTTGTGCCACCCCGAGGGACTGGCGCTGGACAGACGAGGTGCCTCGGCCCTCAACATGTTTCTCAATGCCCGCCTCTACCTTTACACGAATGTCTATTATCATCGGACCACAAGATCCATCGACCTGCAGCTCGTCGAGATATTTCCGAGGACAATCGAGAGGCTATTCCCATACAATCCAGAGGAAAATCTGGACCAGTACTGCGATCTGACCGATTGGTCACTCATTGAGGGAGTCCACGGTTGGTTGAAATCGAAAGACGCCGAGAAAAGGGACCTCGCGCGCAAGTGGGAAGACCTTTTGGCGCGCAGGTTGAAGTGGCGGAGTGTCTATGAGACGATTCTGACCATAAAGGATCTCGAAATCGGTCGGGCCGGATTCATCGACAAGGAGGAGGTTGAGCATCAGATCCGGACGAGTCTGCCAAGAGAACTCAGGAATATCGAGTTTCACGTCGACATGGCCCATCACGATCCTCGGCCCCTCAATCCTCTGCATTCGGAGGATTCGCCTCTTGTGATCTACGATCCGGTCTCCAAGAAAGTCTCAAGAGAGCCATTAGAAGAGCTTTTTAAGTATATCCCGGCGAAAGTTGCCATATGTCGTGTTTACGGCTCGCAACCTCAGCACAATGAGATCTTGACTAGGGCCGCAACCAAAACCCTGGGGTCATCAGATTTCCTGGGATCCTATCCAACCAATGTGTGAGTTTCAGAAGGTTTGGGGACCATATGGAAAAGAGAAAAGGAACAGGTCCTGAAAAGCCAAAGGGCGTTCGGAAGGGGCCCCCTTCGCAACGGGGCGTGAAAACAGAGACCGTTGTCATTCTGGTGGTGGCCGCCTTTGCGTCGGGTCTTGTTGTGGGTGCGGTTGTGGCTCTTCTAAGGACCCCTCATTCACAGGAAGGATGGCGCGCGGGGACTTCTATTGGCGGGGGCATAAATTCAGTCGGTCAGCCGGATTTCTCTCAGGAGATCCAAATGCTTCAGCAACTGGTACAAAAGGATCCGGAAAACCCAGATCCGTGGGTCCGTCTTGGTGATCTATTCTATCAGAGCAGGCGTTACGGGAAGGCCATTGAGGTATACATGAAGGCCCTGAACCTCCGTCCAGCAAGGATTGACGTTTGGATAAAACTCGGAAATAGCTATTTCGATACCGGAGCGTACTAAGGGCGATCGAAGCCTATTCAAAAGTGCTGATAACGGATCCGAACAACGCGGATGTCATCACCGATATTGGGACCGCCTACAGAAGAACAGAGAAGCCGGAGGAGGCTGTAGAAGCTTTTCGGAAGGCGACGAGCATAGATCCGAATCATAGTACGAGTCGATACAATCTGGGGGTTGTGCTTTTTCACGATCTAAACGATGCCGCAGGCGCCATCGAAGTTTGGGAGGATTTTCTCCGGATAGCGCCTGTAGGTGAGAAAACGGACCAAGTCAAGCGGATGATTGACGCGTTGAGAAAAATTTCGCCTTCTTGATGAGTCTTGCGGATCGGAGGAAGCCATGGACGAGAAAGTTGAAACGAGAAGAAAAGCGCTCCGAGATGCCATGCAATTCGAAATGGACGGAAGAGCTTTTTTTGTTGAAGCGGCGGGGAAGACCTCAGACTATTTCGGTCGGATCATATTCAATTCACTTGCTGATGATGAGCTCGAGCATATCGAAAAGATCAGGGCCATCGACCGGTCTTTGATGAAAGGTGAAACATGGCCACCCTCGGGAGATCATGTTACAAAAGAGAGAAGAAACATATTCGAAACGGCGCGAACGCAGCTGGACGAAATCGTCAAGGACCGGACAGATGATTTGCAGGCCGTGAAGATCGCGATGGATCTGGAGCAGAAAGGCTTTCGATTCTATTCTGACCTGGCCAGAATGGCGGCCGACAAAAGCGAGAAGGAATTCTATCAACGATTGGCATCCGAGGAAAGAAGACACCTTCAGCTTCTCGAAGACACCTGGAGGACTCTCGTGGACTATAATTCCTCCAGCCTTGAATAGGGGAGGATCTTATGCCTGCCAACTTGCCGCCCGAGTATTTGGCAGCTGAGCAGAGATTCCGCAAGGCCAAGTCGCCTCAGGAGAGGTTACTGGCGCTTCAGACGATGCTGTCCGTGCTCCCGAAGCACAAAGGAACAGATAAACTCAGGGGGCAACTGCGTAGCAGGCTTTCCAAAGTGAGAGAAGAATCGCAGCGGAAGAAATCCGTGGGACGGGGTGCCTACCTCTTCAATGTGAAGAAGGAAGGGGCAGGCCAGATTGTTTTCGTCGGACTCCCCAATGTGGGGAAATCGACTCTGCTCTCCTTATTGACCAATGCATCCCCAGAGGTCGCGGAATACCCATTTACCACGCGTGCCCCGATTGTGGGAATGATGGATTTTGAAGACATTCAGATTCAGCTCGTCGACTCACCGGCTGTTACGTTGGAGCTTGGGGAGGCCTGGTTTACGAATCTGGCGCGAAATACTGATGCCCTCGCCTTGATGATCGATTTGGGACGCGACCCTCAGGAACAGATGGAGATCATTATGCATAAGCTCCAGGAGGCCTGGATCACACCGATCGGAGTGGATTCAACGCCCTCTCCGGACGAGAAGAACGCGATTATTGTCTGCAATAAGGCGGAACTGCCAGTATCTGACAAGCACATGGCGGTCTTACAGAAGGAGTACGCAGGGAGGTTCCCCATCGTGGCTCTGTCGAACGCGGATCGGACCGGCCTGGAGCCGTTGAGGAAGGAATTCTTCGAAGTCCTCCAAATCATCCGTGTATACAGCAAGATTCCGGGGAATGAGCCCGATATGAGTGTGCCCTTTGTACTCCCTGAAGGAAGTTCTGTGGAGGAGCTGGCAGGCCTTGTGCATAAAGACTTCACGAGAAAGCTCGAATTCGCACGCATCTGGGGATCTGGGAAGTTTTCCGGCCAAAGGGTCAAAAGGGGTTTCATTCTCTCTGATCGGGATATTGTGGAACTCCACATGTGAACGGATTGATCGACCGAGGTGACATTTTGGTCAATAAGGCCCAAACGTGAGTTTGGCCTCTCGGGAGGAAGAAGATCGGCTACACAGGGTTGGAAAGAAGGAAACTGACTCGACTGACCACCCCCCTTCCTGTCCGGTTCAGTCTCATTCCGATCGACCGGAGTGAGCCTCGTTCGCAGACAGTAACCGGAAGAACAAGGGATGTATCAGCCGAGGGTCTCTGTCTGGAAACGAACACGGTGATCATTAACGGAATTCACATACTGAGTGAGGCAATGGGTGATGAAAAGCGGCTCCTCCTGTCCATTCAGATACCTGAGGAGGATTCACTGGAGGCCATCGGCAGGGTGATATGGTACGATCTTTCACCAGAAGGTTCGGATTACCGTTTCAGAGCGGGTGTATTGTTTACCGAAATCGGCGGGGAAGTTGAAAAAAGATGGCAGCGTTACCTTTCTGGAACTCGGAAGAGGAGCATTCTCTGAATCGCCGCCGACTGCGCAGTTGGTGTGAGAATTGGCATGCTAATTGCCACAGTTTCCCTAACACAAGTGTTGGAGGAAGACCGATGAAGGTGATCGTTCTTTTCCTAATCCTTCTCACTCTTCCCCTCGCCGCGATCGGTGGGGAGGTCTATCAGTGGGTCGATGAAGAGGGGATTACTCACTTCACCGACGATCCGGCAGCTGTCCCCGAAGACTATCGAGGCGAGGCAAAAACCCGAGAGATGCGAGAAAGCTTCCCAATGGAATCCGTAAGCGATGTCGAACGTGAAGAGGAGGCCATTGTCGGGGAACAGGAGATTCTCGATGAGGAGGGAATCCTCGTCGAAGATGACCTTTTGGAGAAGGACGAGGAATGGTGGCGTCAGCTTGGGGAAAAATGGAGAAATCGGGTCCAAGCGGCCTACGATAATTATGAGGACGTGAGGCTTCGGTACAATGAGATGGCCACGGAGTTCAATTCTTCAAAGGACGAAAAGAAAAGAGACGAACTCAAGATCCAGCTGGATCAAATGCAAATCGAAATGAAGGAATTCATGGCCGACCTTGAAGAGGCCAAAAAGATAAGAGACCAGGTACTTCCGTCTCTTGCCAAGAGGGCCGGCAGACCTCTGGAATGGGTTCGATAGTCCTGGAGTCGTGTCTCAGTAATAGCTCCCACAATTCCCCGCTCCCCTTCGGCTTTGCTCAGGGTAGGCCATTCGGCCTTGCTCAGGGTCGCTCGGGTCCACAGCGTTCACAAGAGATGATTTTGACTCTGGCCTGATTTTTTGAGAGGAAAAATCAGGCCACCCCTTGAACCCCCTCGGGGCCATACAATACAGATTTCACAACGAATCGCGTGGGGCTATCCAATCAATTGAGACACGCGAGGCGTTGACGCTCTTGCCCTGAATCGCCCGCTCAGCGATTCAGGTCGAAACTCAGAGATTTCAGTGTGCTCTGCGAGAGATGGAAATTGACTTCATGCGCTTCCACTTGTTTTGAGACGTGATACAAGGCGGCTCCTTCGCCGAAGTGCTAGAAATCAAACCCCAAGAAAAAGCTCCCTCAAAATGAAGACTTCCCAGCCTTTCTCGCCCGGATTATTCATGAATCCCGATTGAATCCATGAACAACCCGCTCGCCTTGCGCGGGTGTGAAGCACCCTGTCGAAATCCGTAACAGAGATTTCAATTTGTTGCGGGTGTTTATTCACGAATCACAAAGATTCGTGGATCATCCTGGCTCGATGACATCCTTTTCTTCTCCTGCTACACTCGCCCGTTGGCACAAAAAATGCATCCGTCACATACCAGCCCCTTTCGCGACAGGACCGAAATCCCTCTTAACGGAGGATTCCATGTTTCCTTGCGTTGGGCGGTTGGGTGTCCCGCCACCAAAGCATGCGAGTCAGGGTAGGTCGCCAACTTGTCGCTTTTGTGAAAAACCTCTATCCGAACGCAAAAACAATCAACCTAAGGTTGAACGGCGTTGTTCTCTTTGTCATGATCGATTCATGGCATACGAGTCCTGTCCGAAGGACTAGAAGATCGATAAGGCATGGAAAAGCCTGGTAAATCAGAAGCCTGACTGCTTTGCCCTCTGAAGGGAGTGGGGAGGGTTGGCCATGGAGTCTCGTGATCAAGTTAATGGGCAATCAGCGGAGAGGGACGTGAAAATCGTTGAGTGTCCGGTCTGTATAAGAAGATATCGCTTTGATATTTCCCAGATGACCAAAGACAAGACGAAGGTGAAATGTCGGAAGTGTGAGAATATCTTTGTCATCTCGAGAAACATGTTTCCGTCGGCCCCTCCGGAAACCGCTCCCCCACCTCCTCCGATGGAGGAACCCTCGGCTTCACCTGGACAGGGTGTTCACCCTCAGGCCCTCGTCATCAAAAGTATCCCCAATGAGACGGCTCGGCTACGGATTGCGACCAGGCTCATGGCACTCACACGGGAAGGACTCTCCCCGCTCATGAAGAGACTCTCGAAAACGCCGGTCACGTTTTCGGTTGAGGTGAGCCCCGGGGAGGCAGACGGTCTTCTCAAAACGATCGAATCGACCGGAGCAAAGGCGGAGTTCACTTCACTTGATGTCTCTCGAGTCAGTCTGGGACAAGGCGGACAGGGCTTTCCGAGTCGAAGCTGGAAAAAGTGGGTCTTCGCTGCGATTCTCGTTTTTTTCATCGTGATTGGAGGAGGCCTTTCGTATCATATGTACGGAGAGGTGCAAAAGACGACTGCCCTTGAGCAAAGGGATGTCGACTCGATCATCCCAACGGGGGCATTCCTTTATATCCACTTCAAGGACATCAAAGAGAATTGGAAGAGGATTCAGGGGAACGCCGCCGAGAGGGGTCTTGGAGCCCTGTTTGAGAGGTTGAAGTCCACTCGCCCGGTTCAGGATCTTGTTTCCAAGAAAAGAGATCTGGAGAGGAGTATGGGGCTTCCTCTCGTTGGGCCTGATCTGATGGACTTCATTGGGTCTGACCTCCGGCTCGCGTTCTACCCAGGCAAATCCCCAGAGGCCAATCAGTTCGTTTTGACTCTGAAAGGCAATCTTAAGATAAAGTTGATGGAAACACTGGTAAAATGGATTCCTCAATCCTTCAAGGGTTCTTTGCCGCGGCAGATGGACACCAACGGGGCCATTTATGTCTTTCGGCCTCAAGGATTGGGAAGCGAAGTCTATTTCTTCTCTGAAGGACTTGTCTATATCGTCAGCAGCTCACCAGATTTGATCAGGACCAGCATATCCTTGATGGATCAGAGACTTCCCGCGAAGCATTCCGTGAAATCCATTTCTCCATTGTTCAAAAGGGTTAAGAGGACCAATGCCAACCAGGTCGGAACCTTCTATGTTGGTCTTCAAAAACTCATCGGATCTTGGTTACCGAATCGGAGCAGCAATGACGGAGCGTCCTTGCCTGTGCCCTTGGAGGGTCATGGAGACATAGCGGGTGCAATTTCTTATGGAAAAGGCCTCATCATTGAATCTGCGATGGCTGTAAATGCCAAGGGTCTGGATCCGCCCTTCAAGGGGCTCTTCGAGTGCCCCCCGGCTCAGAATAAGACACTCGCCTACGTCCCAGAAAACACGATCCTGTATGCTTCCAATAACTGTCTGGAACTGGGGAGCTACTTCTTCTGGCTCCGAGAGAACCTGAAGACCCAACCCGACGCTTCCCGGGATTTCAACGAAATCATCCAGGGAATCAATGCGCAAACGGGCATGGATGTCGAGAAGGAGATTGTCGCTCTGCTTGGCCGGGGATTCTCATATGCGATTCTCGCTCCGAGTCGAGAGGGAAACCTTCCACTGCCCGGGGTCCAACTCTTTTTCCCATTGAAAGACCCATCGAAAATGGAAGCCTCCCTTCGGCAGCTTTCGGAAAAACCGGTGATTCGCTTGCGGTTGAAGGAGGCTGGTATTGATCTATTAAGTGTGAGCCATGAGGAGGTCCCCATTACCTATCTGCGTTACCAGGAAAATGACCCGAGGCTTTTCTTCCTGTCGGCCTTCACACCCTGTTACGCCTTTGTGGATGATATTCTGGTTATTGGCAGTGAGGTGGAAAGCCTGAAGCGGATGGTGGACCTCTCTCGGGGCCGAGGTGCCTCCATGCTTAAGGACAGCCGATTGGGTGAGATGAGGCGCTTTGTTCGGGAGAAAAACAATGGGATGACTTACGTGGATCTGAGGGCAACGAGTCGACTCATTAACGGTCTAACGAACCAGGGTGCATTGGGAGGGCTTGAGAAAGCAAGAGGTCAGGTCGTAACGGATCTCCGGGATTTTCTCCAGATCCTGGAGGCGCTGAATTACTCATGGAGTGCGGCTCAGTTTGAAAGGGATCATGTGAGGATTACGTTCTATGTGGCTCTATGAGAGATGAGATGTGGATAGTAAAGCAGAGCAAAACACGATTCATGGTGAAGGAGAAGGCCGAAAAATGGTTTCAGTAGGCACGGGTGAAGGAACAAACTTACCCTCGGACTTTGATCGGAGAAAACACCCGAGGTATCTCGTCGAGATTCCCCTCGATTATACGGGTGTCGATGAAGAACGTGTGTCAACGGGTCTTACGGCGAACGCCAGTGAGGGGGGTATCATGACCTTTATTGGCGAACGGGTCGATGTGGGGACCGTTTTGAACCTGACCCTGTTTTTTCGGCTGGGATTCACGTTTACCGCCATGGAAACGAGGTCGGTTATCGTCTGGAGAGATGATCTTTGGAGGGAGTATCTGGACAATTACAAATATGGAATGAGGTTCCTAAAAGTTAAATCTAGAGAACTCGAGAAGCTTCGAGAGTTACTGAGAAACTCAGAACCACAAGAAACCCTCTATATCCCGACGTGAGGTGGAGCCGACCGAGAAGGAGGGGCCATTCTCGGTTTGCGAGAGAATCCACCCGTTCCCGCACGCGGTCCATCGAGGGCCGCTCGAAATCGAAGATTCCCATACAAAAATCGGCCAAATTCGTTCACCGGCGATTCCACGTCGAATCGTCAACGTTGGCGACTTATTAGAGAACGCGTCTTACGGTTTGCATTTCATTGGCAGTCTCGTTTTCGGCACGGCAGGATGAACCGCCCACGCTCCCGCCTGCTTGGCGGGATCGTTCGAGACGCAAAGACCGCAGAGAGGAGATTCCTTTTTCCTTTCTGCCGAGCGGGCAGAAGGGAAAAAACAACGCCCTTCGGGAGTATCTGAGTGCATGGCTTCAGCATGACGGTGATCTAATTTTCGGCCTGTCACCAAGTATTAACCTTGAAAATCTATCTTTACCACAGAGCCACAGCGTACACGGAGATGACATTGCTTTTTCGTTTGCCGGTTGAGGACGGCAAACGAAAACCATCCGGCCGATCGGGCAAGGGGTATAGGATTTCTTGGGCCACAGTGAACCATGTTGGACCGATCCTCGCTCCGGATGGCAGTGATTTTTTTGTCCATCGTCGTCTCCCGATGGACAAAAAAGGAAAGCCCCGCTGTGCCCTCCGTGCCTCTGTGGTGAATATGCAATCATTCCTTCGAGGAAGACAGATACATCAATGACGTGATCGGTTTTGTGTACCCCTGAGTAACTCCGGGGGGTACCGGACGAACCGGGACGAGCCGAAATAAGGTCTTGAAAAAACACGGCGGTCTTTGTATGTTTTCAGGCTGTTGTGTCGTCTCTCTCTCGGGCTGAAGAATTTATGGAAGCCATCTTGCACTGTCCAGGCTCAGGGGTGAAAGGGGCCTCTAATTTCGAGTCGGTTTCCAGTTGTATTCTTATTCCTGAGTGATGTATTCTTAGTCGAGGAGGCGAGGGAATGAGTAAAAGTAGCTTTCCGTATCGCGTGTTTGACAGAAAGCCGCATCCAAATATCGTGAGGCAGATTTTGCACGATCAGGAACTGTTGGCCCAAATGAAAGAAATCCTGATCCAGGAAGGACGTCCCTGCCCCTTCTGTCATCGTAAGGTCCAGAGCGGTCTCCGTACCGAATAATCCGCCTAATTGTGCCGATGTGGGCATCCGATTCCTCGCGTGCGCATGGGCGGATACTCTTCAAGACCTCCCGGCCCTCTCATTCTGATCCAGACTCGATATGGCGTTTTCGAGCGTGAACATGGCGTGATGCGCCACCCGCCACTTCCTCACCTTTTCTGAGGTTGACCTTTCGATAGGAGAGTGAAAGAATAGGGAAACATGCCAAGGGTCGCTGTTTTTACAGCACTGAGCGCCGAGATGTATCCTCTCAAGATCTGAGCGGGTGAATCGGACGCCCCTGGTCCATATGGGGTGGATGGAGGGGAGGGAGGTGGTGCTCGTCTGTTCTGGTGTTGGAAGCGAGAGATCCCTTAAGGCTGCAGCTTTCATCTTTTCGCAATACGGTTTGAAAGGGGTGCTGTCTACCGGTTTTTGCGGTGGATTGGTGCCGGAGCTCAGGTCCTCCGATGTGGTTGTTGGTTCATGGGTCCTTTCGGGAATAACCGAATCCTGTGCGGAGACGAAGAAGCTCCTTCTGACGGATCACGCTCGCCTCTTGGAAGAAACCCTCAGTGAAAGCGGCGTGCAGTCGTGGGTCGGTGGATTGGTGACGGTTCCTCGGCCTGTCTCTTCCCAAAAAACGGAGTGTAGTCTGGCTTATAGAACGGGGGGCATAGCGACTGAAATGGAGACCTTTCATCTCGGCGAATTTTTCCACAAACGAAGGATTCCCTTCGCGGGGGTGCGAGTCGTCGTCGATAGCCTGGAGGACTCGGTTCCACGATTGGAACCGATCATGAGCGGGTTAGGACGGCCTGGTCTTTTGAACCTCATCCCTTATCTTCTTTCTGAGAGGGGTTCATTCTTCGAGCATTTGGGATTTTACAGAAACGGGCGAAAAGCCCAGGTTGCTTTGAGGAGGACCGTGCCAGCGGTCGTACGCGTTTGGCCTGGAAATGGGTCCTAGGAGCCGGGGTCTATGCCTCACTCTCTGGTGTTTCACTGTATCGCGGAAGAGGACCTTGGGGGAGACATTCTGAGGGGGGAGGGTCTTCGGCAAATGGTGATCAGCCTCTTCGATCAACTCACTCCCCAAATCGGGCAACAGGTTGCCGCGGCGAGAGAAAGGCCGTTCACCGTTTCGCCTTTCTTCGCGAGACGGCGGTCTCAAGGCACAAAAGGGGGTGTTGGGAGAGATGATCGCCCGCTCCGGGGTGAGCGGATTGAGGCGGGGACACCGTGCCGATTTCGGCTCACCCTTCTTGAGGATAAGCTTTACCAGATCATGACCGGGATTATTGGTCGGCCGGATTTGATTCTTTCAATAAAAGGTCAGTCCCTCAGGGTAAGCGAGGTCCTGTCCTCGAAGCAAAAGGCTGACCCCTGGCCCCGATCTCAAACCTACCAGGAATTGCGGGATCAGGCATCCTCAACGCGAAAGGAATTGCGACTTCAGTTTGTCACCCCGACCACACTTTCTCGCCGTGGAGGGACCTTGCCGCTTCCAGATCCCCAGGTTCTTTTCACTAGATATCTCAAATCCTGGAACTGGTTTGCCTTTCTACCCCTCTCAACCGATCTTGAGAAACTCATTGAGCGACACGTTTTCCTGAAGGATTTCGGAATCTCTGCAGTGAAATATCAGACCGAAGCGGGGATAAGACCGGCCTTTACGGGGTGGAGCCAGTTTGTTCTCCTTGGTCGTCACCATGAGAGACATATCAAGGAATTCAACCTCCTTGCAGACTATAGCTTTTACTGCGGCACCGGTGACTACACGGATATGGGGATGGGTGTGACACAACGTCTATGAATCTCTTGATCAAATAGCGCTCGTGTTTTCAACTCGGGTGACTGAGCCGTGGAACGATTGAAGGGCTCCGTGTTTCAGACAGGGGGAATGCGGTAAATGGTGGCAGAGTATCGGGAGCTGACTCCTCAACCGAAGCGCGAGACCTTGCTCATGTCGGGGGACTGTCTTTCTTCGGTTTTGCAATTGCGGGCAATTGGATTGTGACTTGAGTTCCCTGACCGGCTCGACTGATGAGTTTCACCTCACCCTTATGCCCTCGGATGATGCTATCGACGATACTGAGTCCGAGGCCGAGGTTTTCCGAATGGGTCGTGAAGAAGGGATCAAAAGCTCTATCGATCTCCTCAAGCGTCATTCCCGTTCCGTCGTCGATCACAGCGATGTTCACCCACCTTCGGTCCGTCCGAGTCCGGAGAATGATCTTGCCGCCCTTGGGCATTGCCTCGACACAGTTTCGGATGAGGTGGTCAAAAACCTCCAGGAGTTCTCGGGAATTCCCCCGGATTGAGGGGAGAGTTCTTTGGTCAGGATTGAGTTCGAAATCGATACCTTCCCTTCGAAACACGCTGTTCCATTTTTTTCGGACAAAGTGCATGATGTCTCGAATCAACTGGGCCGATTCCAAGGGCTTGAATTGCTCATCGGTGGGTTCCTCAGAAAAACGGCGAACTTGTCTGAGAACCGCTCGTATCGAGCGAGCCTCAACGAGCATCTGTTCTAGATTCGCTTTGATCTCATGAGGTTCTGAGATGACCTCTTCGAGGCTACCGATCTGAGCCATAACAGATTCCAGCCTGTCTCCCACCTTTCGGCTGAGACTTGAAACTGCTTCTTTCATGGCAGTCAAACGGGAAGAATGAATGAGCCTTATGTTTTCTTCCCCGTCATGAGCTATGTCCCGAACAAAGATCGTCATCCCTTCTGGCTTCTCATCGACCCCCGGGTGGGCCGCTAGGGTGAGCTTGACGGGAAGTCGGCCTCCTCCCCTTACGATTGCGACCGTTTCAAGGTCGAGAACTTCCCTATTTTCAAGCACATTCTGAATGAGTTGTTCCAAATCCACTAAGGGGAGCATGGGTGATAGGCGCTTGCCCTTCATCTTTTCTCTCTCATAGCCGAGAATCTCGCTGGCACCAGCATTCCAGGAATGAATTCTCCCCTTCGAATCGATCGTGATGATTCCGGCAGCAAACAGTGACACCTTCTCGGCAAGCTCTTCCCGATCTCTTTCGAGAAGTCTTTCATGGGTGATTTCCTTGATCACATGGATGGAGCCCGCGAGTCTTCCAAACGTGAGGATCGGAGAAACGAGGATCGAGAAGATGCCATTCCATCGCGGAGGGGCGACTTCCTCATGATAGGTGACGCCCTTCTTGAGCATACTTTCGAGTTTTTCTCTGGACACGGAAAAAGGCTGTCCGTTATAGAAGAGTTCGAAGCACTCCTTACCAAGGGCATCCTCGAGGGGAATCCGGAAGCGCTCAAAGATGGTTTTGTTTGTCTTTAGGATCCGAAAATCGCGGTCACAGATGACGACGAGGTCAGACACGGAGTCAATGGCATCTTCCCATTGTTTTTTGCTCTGACAGACCGTGTCGAAGAGGGTGAAGTTCTGGACAACCACTGTCAAGAATTGTGAGAAAGCCTTGAGGATCGCCAGGTCGCCTTCAGAGAACTCCCTTAGGCTCTTGGACACAACCGTAAGGGTACCGATGACCGTGCCTTCCCATGACAGAGGGAAACCTGCATGGAGCATGCGTCTCTTTTCCTGGGTGACTCTGCCGGATATGTCAGAGATCTCTGTGATATGGGTGGCGATCAGGGGTTCAGCCCTTCTTAGGACCTGGCCGGGGATCTTCTCTCCCTCCCGAATCACTTTGAGGTCGTCTTCGGCGGTTTTCGACAGCCCCAAGCAAGCTTGGAGTTTGAGGACGCGATCTTCTGGGTTGAGGATGTGCAAGTATCCCCCGTCCATGTGCGAGGCTCGGAGAGTGAGTTGAAGTCCTTTGGTCAGGGATTTGGTTATGTTTTGGTTCGTAATGGCAACAGCCGTCAGGTCTTCAATCCAGGAAGTGGCATCTGTTCCCAGCTCCTTGAGCGCGTCCTGGAGCTGAAGGCATCGCTCGATGAGCTCCTCCCGATTCAAATGATCAAGGCCTGAGACCGGTTCCATTGATTTTCCAGATTTCCTGCCTCACACGCGGGGACAGTCATGCGGTCCATTCGGGTGAGAATAGGACTTTTTTTCCGATAAAGGCGCTTCTGGAATCCATTCAACTCCGAAGAACCAGGGATTCTAAGCGTGATTTAGCACGTTTCATGCCAAGGAGAGGCCTCCCCGCATCGATCGTCATATGGCACCGGTGCCTCTCCCGCATTCGATGAGTCGGACGAGTGACGCAGGGGGGGAGCGGTTTCATCCCACGTGCTGGATTTCGATGCCTTAACCGGCCAATTCGATCGTGATGAAGACTCATTTCAAAAGGATACTTTCCATGCTTTCAGATGAATTCGTTACCACTGAAAAATGCCCATTCCGCTCCTTGATCGAAGTTTCTGACCCGTTCCAGGACTACTCCCTATGTTCGACCTCCTAAACTCGGCCTGGTGGCCTGAGACAGTCCTCCATGCGCAATTAAGTCAGTTTCCATCTCTCGCAGAGCACACCGAGATCTCTGAGTTTTGACCTGAATCGCTGAGCGGGCGATTCAGGTCAAGAGCGTCAGCGCTTCGCATGTATTGATTGGGTCCCCCCATGCGATTCGTTGTGAAAGCTATATTGCATGGCCCCGGAGGGGTGGCCTGATTTTTCCTCTCAAAAAAACAGGCCAGAGTCAAGATCATCTCTTGTGAACTCTGCGGGATCGAGCTACCCTGAGCAAAGTCGAAGGGGAGCAGGCGAGAGCAAGTCTTAGGACATTGTCCTGGAAAGCCAATCTGAAAACATTTAATGCGTCCGTACTCGTGCACGAAGTGGCTTGGCAGGGTTCAGATCACCCCTTCGTGGACACCCCGGTAAGACGGGTCACCCTGGAAACTCCGTAATGTTCGCTCCAAGACCATTTTCCAGCGACGACTCATTACATGAATCTACAGCAACCGTCTCGCAATGATTGCTCTCTGACCTGAATTGCCAATTGTTTACGGCGTTTCATGCGACGGCAGGATCGTGGCTCGTTGTGATCCCGACTCTTGCCAAGAATAGAGAGAGTCCGGGGTTTGGAGCTGGCTTGTGGTTCTGGCTGGTCTTTGTGAACGAAAGATCGGCGCGAGGGTCTCTCGAGAAAGTCTATGCCGCTGAGATCTCCAGATACTTAAGGACTCTTTGGATGTATTCCCTGGTCTCCCGGGGAAGCCTGCGAGGCGTCCTCTCAAGGTTGCCAGGCCCCCAGTTGTAGGCGGCAAGGGCTAGCTCAACATTACCTTTGTAGCGGCCGAGGAGCATGGCCAAGTATCGGGTTCCTCCGAAGATATTCTCTCTGGGGTCGTAAAGGTCTGTCACGCCCAGGTCTTTGCCGGTTGAAGGGAGTAACTGCATCAGTCCCACTGCACCTAACTTCGATTTGGCTTTTGGATCAAAGCCGCTTTCAGCCTTTATCACGGCTCGAATGAGGTTCTTTTTCACTCCGTAGGTCCTGGAGGCCTCTCCGATGAGACGCTCAAAACGCGCACCCGGCCGCGGTTCCGTAGATACCGAGAAATCTTCATCGGCTCCGGTATGGGGCCAAGGGTCGTTCGGAAAGACTCTGTGGTCTGGTTGGTTCCCTTGTATCGGCACCAGGCGACGTGAGAGATTTATGGAGAAAGAGGTCGTGCCCTTTTCCGAGGCGAGGGAATCCGCGACCCTCCCGAGCGTCTTTTCGAAAATCTTCCTGAAGCGCATTGCCTGGTGAAGTCGGCGGATGGTGAGCCGAGGCGACTTGGATGAGAGGAATCTGGTGCCTGCCAAGTGGGCTGTGTGGGTTCTTGCAAGCTTCACGGTTTGTTGGTCCCCTGATGCGGGTGGGTGCAAAAGGTATGCCCACAGGCCCTCTCGGTTTAACGACCCATGGCATTTCAATGGATCGAGGCTTGGGTATCGGGGTTTCATTTGTCAGCGAGGTTTTAATATTTGACATTCTGTATTGAGTCGCCTTAAATTCGTATTTGAATCTGGGGATTTCAGCTGTCTCCTCGGCATAAGGCCCAGGGGAAAAAGGAAGCAATTTGGAGGACGATGAAGATTGAACCCCCAAGAGGGAATTCCCTGAATCATTGTCCAAAGGAGACCTCTGGCATGGGAATGATCTACCTAGGAGTGACCCTGGTTATCGTTGGAGCAGCGATGATGCTCGGGTCATATCATTCAGGGGGACCAGAAATCATCACCAACGGGGGTACGGTAATCGCCTTGTTCGGGTTTTTTATCTACATCTTTGGACGAATCCGACACCGAAAGACCAGGGAGACAGGTCTTGAGAAGGAGGCTTTTCGCAATGAAGATGAGCCATAGACAGATTTCGGGGAAACTATTCGATCCTCGCCCCGATTGGCACGTCTCGATCGACTGTGAGAAGGGATACCACATCCGTAGCGGGATCAACGGCTGCTAAGACCATCCCCTGGCTTTCAGCCCCCCTGAGTTTGGCTGGGCTCAGATTAACAAAGACGATCACCTTCTTCCCGACCAGCGCTTCAGTTTGGTAGTAGCCCTTCAAACCGGCCACAAGTTGCCTCTCTTCGCCCACGTCGACCCGCAAGATCAAAAGCCTGTCAGCATTTGGATGGTCTTCAGCTGCCTTGATCTCTCCCACCCGAATATCCAGCCTTTTCCATTCCGAAAAATCGATGAAATCTGTCATCGCTCCTTCCTCCTTTTTGCTGAGGATGGGTCACACCGTCCGTTTTCGATATTCAGCGGTCAGCGTCCGGTTTCTGCTGAAGCCTCTCGTCTTTCGGGTGTCCCTCCTCCTCTGCGCCTTCCTGCGTCCCGTAACTTTCGAATGAGACAATGTCCTTTAGTTTCCTTCTTTGCCTCGCAGGCAGCTGATATTGCTCTCGACGATAGCCAAGAATTAGCAGGAGAACCACTTCCATCGAGGCGGGGAGTTTCAGAATCCGCTTCGCTTTTCTCCTGCTAAACCACCCCACAATGCAGCTGTCAACGCCAAGATCCGTCGCAGTCAGAACCATGTGTTCGACGGCGATGGCCACATCGATTCGGTGATAGTCCTTGTCGACGATTTGACCCATCCGGTGGAGAATTGGCTCTGGCTTAGCACACGCAGCGATGATCAAGGGGGCGCTTTCAATCCACCGGTTGACGGATCGGGGGCCGAAAGGCACTGCTTCGGCTAAGCCCGTGATGGTCTCTGGACGCCTAACGACAATAAAGTGCCAGGTCTGCGAATTTGAGGAAGAGGGAGCCAGCCGAGCCGATTCAAGAATTATGTGCAGCTTTCCATTTTCGATTGCCCTTGGACCGAATTCGCGGACGCTTCGACGTCTCTTAATGGATTCAAAAACAGATCCCACGGCGAAACCCTACCTTTCTCCTTGATCGTAGGCCTCTCTTCTTCCATCTCTGGATCCACCCGCCAGAGCGCTGAGGTCGACCGAGAGGGAAGCTGAGACTGTTCTCAGAATTTCCTTGGGAGGGCACCGAATGGCCTTTCTGCCATGGGTTTCATGTTAGCAATACTGAAGGAAAAAGCAATATTTTTCCTCCCTGGTGCGGCAGCCCTTCGTTCAATCGGACCCTTTTCACGCTCTGTTGGCTTGCTTCCCGCAGCGGGCTTTTCCCGACCGTTAGTGGAATATGCAAAAAATTCTTACCCCCTCCTCCGCCAATGTCCCTCAGACACAGGAGACCTCCGAAATTCAAAACGTCCTCATGGGAGTATCTTGAATTTCAAATCGATTTTCGGATAGAAAAAGAACAAAATGTCTCATCCCCAGATAAATTCCCTTGCTGTCCCAATGCCTTTTGATCTAATCTTTTTTGGATAACGCAAAGAGCGGGGACGATGGAATTCGAGGCAGTGGTTTTTGATTATGACGGGACTCTGGTTGACTTGAACATCGATTTTGAGGCCATGAGGAGAGGTATCACGAGACTCCTCGAAACCTGGAGAATCGACCGTACGCCGTTGATGGGTCTCTACGTCTTGGAAACAATCGACAAAGCGACTCAGACGTTGTCGCAGGAGAATCCAGACGCGGCCCAGTCCTTTCATCGGGAGGCTATCCAACTGGTGACTGAAATTGAGCTCGAGGCGGCGAAGAAGGGGAGGATCCTTGGCGGGGTCTTTGAAACGCTCCATATGTTGAGGGCCCTCGGCATCAAAACCGGAATTATCACCCGTAACTGTGACCGGGCCGTCAGAATGTCTTTTCCTCAAATTGAGGAACTCTGTGATGTCTTCGTTCCGAGGGATCGAGTGGTCCACGTCAAGCCGCACCCGGCTCATTTGACACGTGTGCTGGAAGAGATGGCCGTAAAGAACCGACGGCGCTGTCTCATGGTGGGAGACCACGTTCTCGACATTGAGGCTGGAAAGCGGTTAGGGATGAAAACCGCTGGTGTCCTGACCGGAAACGCGACAACAGAGGAGTTTATTGAGGCAGGGGCTGATTTCATTCTTGAAGATGCCAAGGCGGTTTTGGACTGCATGCCGAGGGGGGAGGAGCCTGTGAGAAAAAGCTTTTTGCCATCTGGGAAACTCGATATTCAGATGCTTGACAAACTCCTCAAACGATATACGCTGAGTGATGATAGGGTTCTCATTGGCCCTCGAATCGGGGAGGACACGGCTGCGATTGACATGGGCGAGAATGTCCTCATTGTAACGACTGATCCCATCACATTCACGACCGATGAGATCGGTTACTACAGCGTTGTCGTTAATGCGAACGATATCGCGACGTCGGGAGCTCAGCCAAAATGGTTCACCGCAAACATCCTGCTGCCGGAAAAGAGGGCTGATAAGGCGCTTGTCGATCGCATTTTTCAGCAGATCCATCGGGCCTGTGAGGAGCTTGAAATTTCGCTCATCGGGGGGCACACGGAAATCACTCACGGCCTTGATCGTCCGATCGTCATTGGCCATATGATGGGAGAGGTCAGAAAGGACGAGATTGTCACAACGGGAGGAGCACGAGTTGGTGATGAGGTCCTTTTGAGCAAGGGCATCTGTATCGAAGGCACTTCGATTATTGCCCGAGAAAAGGGAGACGACCTCGTTTCTCGTGGCATTCCACGGGATCTCATCGAGCGTGCGCAGAACTTTCTCTATGACCCAGGAATCAGTGTGATCCGAGAGGCCCATATGGCTTGCGAGGTGGGGCGTATTCATTCAATGCATGATGTTACTGAGGGAGGGCTCGCCAATGGTCTCCATGAGATCGCAATCGGGGCACAGGTCCAAATCGTCGTGGAGAAAGCCCAAATCCCTGTTTTTGAGGAATCCCGGGTCATTTGTGCGGCTTACGGCCTGGATCCGTTGGGGGTAATTGCCTCTGGAGCCCTTCTCATCACAGCGCCGCCTGTAGAGGCCAGAAAGGTTCTCGATCGGGCTTCTCAGGAGGACCTCCCAATTGCTCGAATTGGCCGTGTGGTTAAGGGGATCCCTTCTGTAAACCTTTTAAGTGGCGGAAGGAAAGAGCCGGTGCCGTATTTCTCCAGGGATGAGCTTGTAAAAATCTTCGAGAGGCCGTCGTGAAAGATCCACAAGACAGGATTGCTGCGATTGAAATCTTGAGATATTTCTTGTAATGTAGGGGCGTCTTGATATTCGGTGTATTGAAGACCACGAAATCTGAGGATTTCCTATGAAAGGTGTTCATCTCATCCTTGTTCTCATCATTCTCTTCCTCTGTAGCCTGTTTGTCATATTTCAGCTGTACAGAGGGCCCATTGCCGAGTTGAAAAGCGAGGTTCTTCAACTCCAGGGTCGTCTCTCCGAAATTGAGCAGGAGAAGCTGATCGTTGCAGGACAAATAGAGGAAAAAGAAAAAGCCTTGGAGACGAAGGTCCTTGAGACAAAAAAGCTCAGGGATAGGGCAAACAAGCTCAAGAGGGAGATTGCGGAGAAAGAAAAGGGAATCTCGACACTCAAAAAGGAATCCCTCGCCAAGGACGAGACCGCGCAAAGCATGGCGGCTAAGCTCCTCGTTAAGGAACAGGAATTCCAAGGGGCCAAACTCGAACTGTCCCAGATGGAGCAGGCCGTCCAGAGACTCAACCAAGAGCGCACGGCCAAGGCAGAAAAGGTCGAAAACCTGACCCGCCAACTCGACAAGTCTTCACAGACAATACAGATCCTTACGATGAAATTGGAGAACCGGGAGGCTGAAATCGAGGACCTAAAAAATGAGATGGAAGCGCTGAGAGGGAAAACTCAGAAGCTCGCCGAAGAGAAGGAGAGGGCCACTCGGGAGAAGAGGGACGCCCTTGAGCGGTTGACAGAACTCGAGAATGCCCTTGAAAAGTTGAAGGCGGAGACCTCAGCGAAGGCATCGGAGACCCCGGTTCCTCTCCAAGCGGATTAAGTGAGTGGAGAGAGAAGACTCGTCGCTTTCGATATCCTAAAAACGCGAAACTGTCTCTCGGGCCATCACGAAAGATGAAAGCAAAAGGAGTCGCCATGAAATGCACGAAATGCGGTACGGTGAACCCAAAGACGGCCAATTTCTGCAAGAAGTGTGGTACCCGACTCACCTCGATCCTCGTGTGTCCGACTTGTAAGTTCGAAAACCCACCAGATTCTCTATATTGTAATGGCTGCGGCCGTCGTCTCACCTCGAGTAAAACTCGTCAAAAAGTATGTCAGAGCTGTGGATATTCAAACGATCCAGGCATTGAGTACTGCCTGAATTGCAACCAAAAGCTCCGGGCTTAGCCTACCTAATTTCCTTTCCCCTTCATCAGTTAAATCAGCCCTTCTCAGCCAGTCCCAGGGTGTCTGACCGAAAGTGGTTCACCTTTTCAGAATGGCATATTAATTGCTTTGATCCATGACGATATCGACGGGTGGCAATATCATTTCAAAAAGCGCCTGTGGATCAAGAGGTTGCCGTATTCGGCAAATCCCTCTTCGAGATGAGTGATGGGATACATGATATTTTTTCGCATCTGCTGGAAAATTTTATCACCTGAAACGGGGGACTGATGCGGTTTGCCGAAGGAGATAACGTACGCCACAAGGGATTGAGATTCATCTCGGGAATTGTGGTAAGAGTGATGAAGGTTCCTGACACCGACCGAGAAGATGATCGTTCCTATTTCTGTAAGGTTCAGTTAAGAAATGGTCAGTTCTATAGTGACCGGGCCACGGAATGGGAACCGATCCTGGAATCACTCGATTCTCCGACGCTTGAGTCTAAACCGGATCGGGAAAAGCGGCTTTATGCAGAAGTGGGCTGACGATTCAGCCCTTTCTCAATTCATATCGCAGCCGGATAACCTCCTTGGAATTCAGAAAACGTTTGATCGCCTTTTGGTAGCCACTCCAAGCCTTCCACATATCTAACCATTCGTCGTTGTACCAGTAGAGGGCTTTGTCTCTATTCCCATCCATTCTGCTCTGGAATTCAGCGAATTCTTCAGAGCAGGTGCTGCAGAATCGGTAAGGTGTTTTCGATGCTGTGTGTTGCGTTTGGTTGAGTTTGAGGTGGACGCCACACCGGGCGCACTTCAGATAGCAGGAGGCACATTCAAAAACTTTCAAAAGGGCCGAGGCCTTCGTCGCCCGATCCTGATCTATCGCCTTCATTTTTCGTCTCTTCTTTTCCTCGATCTCAATTACAGTCGCCATGGCGTTCCCCCCCTCTGGAGAATCTGAGAATAGGATAATGCAAACATTATAGCGTGTCAAATCGTTTCAGGGGCCTACCGGCCTTCAAAATCAGTTCATTCTGTGGTAGTCTCTTTGAGTCAACACCTGCGAAAGAGGTTACCATTTGGCTCGGACAGAAATCTCTAGGGCGAAGATCGCCGATGGGGTATTACGATGAAGGGCAGGCTGCTTATCCTATGGATCATCGTCATCGGGTCTTTCTGCCCCACCCCGGTGGGGGTCTTTCAAGAAAGACAAATATCCTGGAATAAGGCATTTGCCTTTTCTGTGGAAAAGGAGAGAGAGCTTGGTGAAAAGGTTTTCCAGCAGATTGAGCGTCAGATGGAGATTGTTCGTGTTCCGGCGATTCAGGCGTACATAGACGGCATAGGTGGGAGGCTCGTTTCGAGTGCTGGTGGCAGCGTTTTTCCGATCGACTTTTTTGTCATAAAGGAATCGGAGCCCAACGCGTTCGCGATTCCAGGGGGGAGGGTTTTTCTCACAACCGGGCTTGTCAGTCTCGTCGAACGAGAAGACGAACTGGCGGGAGTTCTCAGCCACGAAATCGCGCACGTGGTCAGGCGTCACATTGCTGAGAGAATCGACGCGTCAAAACGGCTCAACATTGCCACCCTGGCTGGCGCAGTGGCAGGCATACTCATTGGTGGGAGTGGAGGAGGGGCGATTATGGCTGGCTCTCTTGCCGTGAGTGAATCTGAGAAGTTGAGATATACCAGAGAGAATGAAAGTGAGGCCGATCGTCTGGCTCTCGCCTACATGACCCAGGCAGGGTTTGACGGTCGCGACATGATCAGTTTCCTCAAGAAGATATACAGAACGAGTCATTTAGATACATCCTTCCCCCCCTATTTATCGACCCACCCGGGGATCCCTTCACGGATTAGCTATCTGGAGACCCTCATGGTCGGTCTTTCTCCCCCAGACCAGGTGCGGCCACCATCGGCCGGTCTAAAGCACGTTCAGCTTCGGGTGTTTGCCATCGAGAAAGGACCTCTAGAGGCTCTGGACCATTTTGATAGGATTCTCAAGACTCGGCCGGATGATGGTGATGCGTTTTTGGGTCGGGCCCTTGCGAAGAAGGAGGTCGGTCGGACAAAGGAGTCGATCGAGGACCTGAAGAGGGCCCATGAACTAGAGCCTGGGAACCCTGAAATCCTGAAGGAATTGGGCCTCGCCTTTATTCGATCTGGGAGAATCAATGAGGGAGTGAGGGCCCTGGAGCGTTCCATTTATCTTTCGGGAAAAGATCCTGAGTCTCTCCAGTATCTAGGCCAGGGATACCAGGCCCAGAAGAAGTTTGACGCTGCCATTGAAAGCTATTTAAGGGCACGGGAGTTGAGTCCTGACCTTCTGGACTTGGATCGCGACCTGGGTTCGGCATATAAGGAGAAAGGGGAGATGGGGCGATCACACTTCTACTATGGTCTTCATTTCAAAAAGAAGGGCGAGGCAAAGTATGCGCGTTTCCATCTCGAGAAGGCCCTTGAGTTGTCCGCTCAGGACCCCCAGGGGCGTGAGAAAATCATGAGAGAGTTGGAGGAGCTGAAGAAGTAGGAGACTCTCGATGCTCCATTATTCAGAAAGACGGATGGTTGTGGTAAAGGCCCTATCGGGAGGGTGAAAATGCCGAATGTAGCCAAAATATCACGGGGGTTTGAATTGACATGGCTGGGTCATTCGGCCTTTGAGATTCGCTCTTCTAAGCGTTTGACCATGATGATCGATCCCTGGTTAACAGGAAACCCGCAGGCCGCCCGAGAAAAGGCGGACATAGGGAGGATTGACCTGGTCCTGGTGACCCATGGGCATGGCGATCATCTAGGAGATACGCTGGAGATTGCCCGAGATGCGAAGGCCCAGGTGGTTTGTATGCCCGAGGCCGCCCATTACCTTCAGGCCAGAGGACTGGAAGATGTTGTGGGAATGAACAAGGGCGGGACTTATCGATTTAAAGGGATTGAAATTACGATGGTTCAGGCCATTCACAGCTCCTCGATTATTGAGAAAGACGAGATCATCTATATGGGCGATCCCGTCGGCTATGTGGTGAAGCTCGAAGACGGCTTTTCCATTTATCACGCAGGAGACACAGCCGTCTTCAAGGATATGGAAATCATCGGGGATCTGTACGAACCAGATATTGCCCTCCTTCCTATTGGCGGGCATTATGTCATGGGCCCCCGGGAGGCCGGGTATGCGTGCAAACTGCTCCGTCCCAAATATGTTATTCCCATGCACTACGGCACATTTCCGGTTTTGACTGGGACACCAGAGGCGTTCAAAGAGGAAATGGCTGGTTTTCCCTCTACAGAGGTAATTGTTCTGAGTCCGGGTGACACGCTCAGCTGATCGGCAATGACTCGAGGTCACGATGAAACAGGAATACTTCTTCGCTCTCCTCATGATGGCGATTATCGGGATCGCCTTCTATTTTTTCTATCTTATCTTTTCCCCATACTTGGTCTCGATTCTCTGGGCCATCATTCTCACCCTTGTCTTCTATCCGGCCTATGAGAGACTCAACGGATGGCTAAGAAACCGACGTTCCCTCTCGTCGATTGTATCCACGGTGATCACCATCCTGATGATTGTTTTCCCAGGGATTTTGCTGCTATTTTTGCTTGGTCAGGAGGTTGTAGAGATCTACAGGTTCTTTGAGGGGGGTGTGAAGTCTGGAAAGTTCGAATTTCTCTTGAAGTGGCGTGAGGCTCCCGGGATTGATCGGCTCGTTAGCAGTTTGGATCCATGGCTGAACCTATCCCAACTCAACCTCCAGGATTTGATTCTCCAGACCCTGAGACGGTTGAGTACTTTTGTTCTGAATCAGTCAACAAAATTCGTCCTCGGATTTTCGCAGCTTCTTTTCAGCTTTTTCCTGATGGCCATATCGTTGTTCTATCTCTTTCGAGATGGAGAACGCCTTCTCAACGGAATCAAGCGCCTGATCCCACTGACCTCTGAGGAAAAGGAACTCGTTTTTGAGAGAATTCGGGAGATGGTCCACGCCACAATCTTCGGAGGCGTTCTCGTCTCTATGATACAGGGGTTTCTGGGTGGCGTGGCTTTCTGGATTCTGGGCCTGCCATCACCCATCCTTTGGGGCTCAGTTATGGCCCTACTCGCCTTTGTTCCAGTGGTGGGACCCTTCCTCGTTTGGATTCCTGCCGCGATTCTTCTCGTCGTCCAGGGACAGCAGTACGTAAAGGCCATCGTGCTCGTGGTGTGGGGGATCGTTCTCGTGGGCCTGTCAGACAATTTCTTGAGACCCATACTGATTAGCGGAAGGACAAAACTCCACACCATGATCCTTTTCTTTGCGGTGTTAGGAGGTCTGAGGGCTTTCGGATTCTTAGGTCTGGTAGCTGGCCCCCTTGTTGTGACCGTTTGTCTCGCTATATTAGACATCTATTCCTCCAAGCTGGAGGCAGAAAAAGTCCGTCAGGGATCCTCATGAATGGCGCACGGTGAGCGTTTTCTTCCTTCCTTCCGCTGGGCAATTTCAGAAACCTGATGACCCGTCTCCTGGTGATCTCTCATGGATCCAGGGTGCAGTCATCCCTTCATTCTTCGCCGGCTCTCTCGCGACCAGAAAACGGATCAGAGAGTGGCCGAAAATCGATCATTTCACTTCCAAATGACTCCTGACCTCTCTGAGAATGACTCGAATCACCCGAGAGCGTTGCTCGATATTTTTTGATAAAATAGTAAGGCCGGATATCTCCGGACGGAGATATCAATAGAAATGGATACGCTTTGCTCATCTGCTAAGCAGGTTTTGATGTCGAAAGGGACATTCCTCGGTATGCGGCGGCGCTATGGCGAAAGTTGACAAAAGGGGATGGTTATCCTATATAGAAAACCATCGGCGGGAGAATAGGAAGGAAAAAGGAAATGGACCGAGATTGGGATGATGACTCGCAGCGCGCGAACGAGAGCGCGCAGGACGAGGCGACCGTGGATCTCAACGCGGTTTTTCCCGAGGAGGAGAAAGACCTGAATCGGCTTTTTCCGGATTCTGGTCTCAGAAGATTACTGACAGAGTTGCGAAAGAACAAAAGAGACATCGAGAGATTTCTGGAAAGGCTAGAAATTGACAGCGAGGTCCCAGAAGAATCCGGGGGTAACCATGAAGTGCCCGAAGTGTGACTTTCAGATTCCAGGAATCGTCTGTGAGGCCTGTAGCGAGGAGACGCCCGAGGGGAGCCTGTATTGTTACAAATGTGGTGCAGAGCTCGATGTCGAACAGGAGGGATCGTTTGATCTCGAGAGTCGTATCCTTTGTAGCGATGAGACCTGTACTGGGGTGATTAATGAAAAGGGCTTTTGTGGCGTATGTGGGAAACCCGGTGTGGACCCGTCCCCAGAAAGCACCTAACTGAACCGAGCAGGAAGACGGATTGAGGCGCCGACTCATATCAATCCTCTCCGCTCCGTGGTTGGCAATTGACATCTCAACGAGGGATGGTTAATTTAGGAACGATCTTCGGTAGGCTCGCCAGAGGTGACCGGTTCTGTTGTGGTTTTGAGAAGGAGACATAGATGATCTTTCTACCTAAGGGAGAGACTGGAAAAGGCGAGAAAGGCAAGGACGACAGGATCTCCATCCCTGAGAATATCCCGATCCTACCTTTGCGCGGCACCGTATTGTATCCTGAACTTATTCTGCCCATCATGGTAGGAAGGAAGCGGTCCGTCAAACTGATCGACGACGCAATGGAAAGGGACCGAATTATCGGAGTTGTCACCCAGAGGCGTTCGGAAACAGAGGATCCCAAAGAAGAGGAGCTCTACGGGGTTGGCGTCGGGGCCTTGATCTTGAGGATGATTCGCGAGATGGATGGCAGCCAGCGGGTAATCGTCCAGGGTATTTCACGGATCCGGATCGAGGAGTTTACCCAAAAGGATCCGTACTACCTGGCCAAGGTGGAAGTGATCCAGGAGTCCCAGGCCAAAGGTGTAGAAGTGGAAGCCCTGATGATGAACCTAAAGAACCTTTTTCAGAAGGCCGTGGATCTGGCTCCCTACTTGACGAGTGAAATGGGCCAGATGGTTTCGAATATCAAGTCTCCCGGGATTCTGGCTGATTTGATCGGATCGAACCTGAATATCCCAACAGTGGAGAAACAAAACATCCTCGGTACCATCGAAGTGAAGGAACGGCTGAATAAAGTGCATATCCTCCTCAACAAAGAGGTTCAGGTTTTGGAACTCGGGAACAAGATCCAGTCCCAGGTGAAGGAGGATATGGATAAGACCCAGCGCGAATACTATCTCCGGGAACAGCTCAAGGCGATCAAGAAAGAACTGGGAGAGCTGGACGAGCACACAGCCGAGATCAAGGAACTCCAGGAGCGGATCGGAAAAGCCAAAATGCCGGAGGAGGCCTTAAAAGCGGCTCAAAAAGAACTGGACCGGCTGTCGAAGATTCCACCGGCATCTGCCGAGTATACTGTGGCTCGGACCTATCTCGATTGGTTGATTGATCTTCCGTGGTCGGTCAGCACCCATGATAACCTCGACATCAAGAATGCGAGCAGAATTCTCGATGAAGATCACTACGACCTGGAGAAAGTAAAGAAGCGGATTCTCGAATACTTGGCTGTAAGAAAACTAAAAAGTGATATGAAGGGTCCCATACTCTGTTTTGTTGGACCTCCTGGGGTGGGCAAGACATCGCTGGGGAAGTCGATCGCTCGGGCCATGGATCGAAAGTTCATTCGTATCTCACTCGGTGGTGTACGAGACGAGGCGGAGATCCGGGGACACAGGAGGACTTATGTTGGCGCCCTGCCTGGTCGGATCATCCAGGGCATCAAGAAGGCTGGGTCGAACAACCCCGTCTTTATGATTGATGAAGTGGATAAGATCGGCATGGACTTTCGGGGTGATCCGTCGTCGGCCCTTTTGGAAGTCCTTGACCCGGAGCAAAACTATTCATTCTCAGATCACTATATCGATATTGCCTTCGACCTCTCTAAGGTGATGTTTATCACAACAGCCAACGTCCTTGAAACGATCCCTCCAGCTTTGAAAGACAGGATGGAAGTTCTAGAGCTTCCCGGTTATAGTGAAGATGAGAAGATCATGATCGCCAAGGATTTTTTGATTCCCCGCCAGTTGGAGGAGCATGGATTATCCAGCGATCTTCTAGAATTTGAGGACAAAGCCATTAGCGCCATCATCAATTCCTACACACGGGAGGCAGGCGTGAGAAATCTGGAGCGTGAGATCGCCTCCGTTTGCCGCGGTGTAGCCAAGGAGGTGGCAGAGGGGAATAAGGAAAAGGTCACCGTTCAGGTCGATATGCTCCATCGATTTCTCGGGCCTGTGAAGTTCTTCCCGGAGGTGGCCGAGAGAACGTCAGAGCCTGGGGTCGCCACGGGGCTCGCGTGGACGCCCACAGGAGGAGACATCATCTTTGTCGAGGCCACACAGATGAAGGGGGAAAAGGGCCTGACCCTGACTGGACAGTTGGGAGAGGTCATGAAGGAGTCGGCTCAGGCAGCCCTGAGCTACGTGCGCACAAAGGCCAAGGATCTGGGCGTAAAAGAGGATTTCTTTGAGAAGACGGACCTTCACATCCACGTTCCGGCTGGGGCAATCCCAAAGGATGGTCCCTCGGCGGGACTTACCCTGTTCATGGCGATCACGTCACTCCTGACCGGTCGCCTGGTCCGGAGCGATGTGGCCATGACAGGGGAGATAACCCTTCGTGGTCTGATTCTTCCAGTGGGAGGAATCAAGGAGAAAGTGCTGGCGGCAAAAAGGGCCGGGATAAACGTCGTCATTCTACCCAAGAAGAACGAGAAGGACCTTGAAGAGATTCCCAAAAGTGTTAAGAAGGAGATGGAATTTAAATTTGTTAGCCGGATGGACGAGGCGATTCCACTCGTTCTCGAGAAAGGATAGGAGAAGGGCTGACTTCAGAGGGAGAGGGCCTGGAGAAGAGAAGGACTCCAGGCTTTTTTTGTGTGATCTCAGGAGTCCCTGGAACGGTAGGGAGCCCCTTTTTTCGGCAATGATGTTACAAAATTGTCAAATCATGTTCAACATTGAACATAGAGTCAAGAACCGAGAGGGGTACGGGTGAGGCACGAGAATGTGAACCAGGGATTCATGGAGCAGGGAAAGAGTTCTCGTTTTTGCGAAAGCGTGTTAGAAGTATGCCCAGGTGGTATAGTTGGCCGTGAGCGCGTAAGTGCGATTGGTCTCAGTGCATTTTGGGCAAATCCTGTTAAACCTACCTTTGGCCGTAAAGGGGCCGTCACACTTTAGACAGTGTCGTTTAATTTTCTGTAGACCGCGTGTGAGGGTCCTGCGGCTGTGGTATCGACGGTTAGCCAAGAGTGGCCTCCTTGGTGATTTTTTGGATTTGATATGCAAAAACCATACCATAACGGACTTTCTTATCGGTGTGAATGCCTCGGGCCTCCAATGGGTCCAATTCTCAAAATGATCGGACCCCATCGTTTGGGGTCACTCGCGAAGATGGGTATATGTGCCTCTTAGCCGGATGAGATATCCTCAAAGGAGCCTCTGGTGGACCACCCAAAAATCCGCGAAGGCGTCAATGCGTTTCCGCTCACAATCGAAGGAAAGCCCATGATTTGCTTTCAAGACAGTCAGAGCCTCAGCGAGGGTCTACTCATCTCGCCAGAGCTGTTTGCCCGCGTTGTCTCCTTCTTTGACGGCCAGCACTCTATTCGAGACATTCAGTACGAGGCAATGAGGAAATATGGAGAACTGATTTATACGGAGCAGATCGAGGCGGTTGTCCAGCAGATGGACACAGCACTCCTATTGGAGAGTCAGCGGTCCAGCGAGGCCTTGGTCGGACTGAGGGAGGAATTCAGAAAGGGATCACGTCGGGCCGCCTTCTTATCAGGGAAGAGCTATCCTTCTAACGCTGCCGAACTGAAAGAGCAGGTGGAATCATACTTCTTGAGTCCTGAGGGCCCAGGGATGCCCGATAGAAACAAGAAGGGCCGGGCCTTGAAAGGAGTCATCGCGCCGCACATTGACTTTCAGAGAGGGGGCCATTGTTATGCCTATGCGTATAAGGCAGTGGCGGAAGCGCGTGAGGCCGATCTATACATCATTCTTGGAATTGCCCACACACCATCGAATAGCCGTTTCAGCCTGACCTCAAAAGATTTCGAGACGCCCTTGGGGGTTGCGAAAACAGATAAATGCTTCATAGAAGCCCTTTCCGGGGGATGCTCGGGGAACCTTTTCGAGGATGAGTTCCTCCACCGATCAGAACACTCGATCGAGTTCCAGGTAGTGTTCCTTCAATCGGTCTTGGGGCCGGCGATGAGAGCGAGAATCGTGCCGATCCTCTGTGGCTCTTTCGACCACTATTTCGTTGAACAGAGGCTTCCAGAAGAGGATCCTGCTGTTTCTCAATTCTTAGAATCTATGAGATTGGCACTAGCGAATTCTGAGAAGCGGGTTTGTTTTATTGCAGGGATAGATCTTTCCCACGTGGGACCCCAGTTTGGTGACCGAAGATCAGCGGATGGTTTTGTCCGATCCGAGATTCAGGAAGCGGACCTTAAGGTCCTAGAGAATGTAGCAAATTGCGATGCAGAGGCGTTGTTCACCCTCGTCGCGAAGGATAGAAACCGAAGGCGGATCTGTGGATTCCCGGCCATTTACATGCTATTGAGATCCATGGAGGCTCGCCAAGGTGAGATTCTCAAATACGACCAGGGACCGACGCCGGACAGACAGTCGGTCGTGAGTTTCGCAGCGATGGTCTTCCATGGGTAGGCAATGGCAGGTCGAGGAGGACGAAATCGCTTCTGTCCACGCTGTCAGACACCGATGGAATGAAGATCAGCTGTTTTCAGGGGTCCCATGTCAGTTGATGCTATCTAGAGATATTGGGGAGGGTCATTGCCACGGAGCATGTGTTATGGTAAGACACAGGAAAGCCTGACCGCCAGCATTTCTATGGACCGCTGTGGAGTGAGGCTATGGAGACAATAACCATCAGGACGACTTCCCAGACCGAGATGATCGACATTACCAGGTCTGTGGGAGATGCTGTGAAGAGGCTGAAAATATCGGACGGGATCTGTTATGTTTACGTTCCCCACACGACGGCCGCTGTGACGATAAACGAGAATGCTGATCCGAGCGTACAAAGGGACATCACGATGGCGCTTGAAACGATCGTTGCCGATGACCTACCCTATCGACATGGGGAAGGTAATGCGCCTGCCCATATTCGGGCGAGTTTGGTTGGATCGTCTGCAAGCGTCTTTGTCGAATCTGGGCGACTCGCTCTTGGAACCTGGCAGGGTATATTCTTTTGTGAGTTCGATGGGCCAAGGGACAGACGGGTATATGTTCGATGCCTGTGAGCGAGGACTTCAAAGGGGAGAAGCGGGCAGAGAGATTCTTATTGGGGTTTTGCGAACTGGCGGGAAGAAGATCGAGGAGCTAGGACTGGGGGCCGGAACAGACAGGGATCGAGCGCAGTGGACGAGAGAAAGCTATTGGACAAGGCAAGAGGGATCCTTGAGAATGAACCGAGGCTGATTGCCCTTCCGGACAAGGGCAAGGCCATTTTTGTGGGGGACACGCATGGTGATCTCGATGCGACCCAGAAGGTCACCGAAAAGTACCTGAACAAGGAAAACACCGTTGTCTTTCTCGGGGATTATGTGGATCGTGGGGATCACTCGGAGGAGAATATTCTCCATTTGCTCAGGCTCAAGATCAAATTTCCTCAGAATTTGATCCTTCTCATGGGGAATCACGAGGGGTTTGTGATCAAAGAGTTTTACCCGGCAAATTTCTGGCTCGGCTTGTCTCTCGAAAAACGTGAAATGTTTGATCGGACTTTTTCTCACCTCCCTCTTGCCGTTTATTCAACCAATGGAATTCTGGCGCTCCACGGCGCCTTGCCGGACCTAGAGAGACTGGAAGAAATCAATGAGGTAAAGCCAGGAGACGCCTTCTGGAACCAAATCGTATGGGGCGATTTTCAGGATATGGAAGGAGATGCTCTCGGTGATTATCTCGGGCGACCGCAATTCGGGCGGGAATACTTCAATCGGGTCATGGATCGGTTCGACAAGACAGTCCTTATCCGGGCCCACCAGCCAAATGTGAGTGCCAACATGTTTACGAAGCGATGTCTGACGCTCTTCACATCCTATGCTTATCTTCCCTTCAGGTCCATCGCCGTGGTCGATCTGACAAAACCAGAGATCTCCTCACTTGATGAGGTGGAGGTGGAGTTCATATAGTGGAAGCGCGCGACGGTTGGCAACCAGCCAACACCGAGGCTTCATCATGCTAGACTTCAACTATCGCCTCTATTGCCCCCAGTGCAAGAAGAAATCTATCGTCAAGCTTCAGATCGGTGATTTCCAGCGGGACATCACGGTGAAGTGCGGGCACTGTCAGAGACACTGCCAGATTTCCCGCAAAGAACTTCACCGCCTTCTGGAGAACCTTCATGAGTTCAAGAAACGCATCAAGATCTGACCGGCCTCAAGTTGAGCCAGACCGTTTGTCCATAGGACAAGAACCGGGAGTTAGAGGCTTGTCGGTCTTAAAGGGAGGTAGCTTCGTAGTTTTCTACGTAGTCACGAAAGAAGTGGTTGAGGACCTTCTTCTTGATTTTTGAAATACCGTCGAAACTCAATCCAACAACAAAACTTCCATCAGATACCCGATGGGTGTGAATCACTTTCCCAACGACATCGATCTCTTCTTCCTCAACGGATATATTCACCTCGAGGTTTTCCCCAACCAGAAGGGGAAGGTCGGTTCGTATGCGTGCGCCTCCCAGGCTGAGTTCGAGCGTCTTGGCTTCAAGCGGCTCACTGTAAAAACCATAAGAGTACGTGATCTCCGGCACTGGAGCGTAGCGAGGATACTTTCGCCGTTCCTGCCGAATGGCTTCTGAACGTTCCATTGACTCACCAAATGTTTTTCTTCTGTTTAGCTTTTCCCTGGCGAAAAGTCAACCCTGTTTTCGATCGCCCGTCCTTCGGAATTATGCCTCTCCCTGGGAATGGCCGATCGTGCGATCCCTGTCACCACGAAATCTTGATTGATCGAATAACCTGATCGAAAGGCACAAGGGATGGGAAGGTGGTCGTTTTCATTTCATGTTGAAGAGATCGGGTTCACCGTCCTTGAAGCAAGATTTCCAAACGCAAATCGAGGAAATTGAGGCGTAGGTGTGTATTTCGGTGGGAAATTTGCCCGGGTCGAGCGAGGATAGAACAGTTCTCGACAATATTGTCGAGGCAGTCAAATCCTGTCGACTTTCGATAAGCTATTGAATTTGAATGAAAATCCTAGGATTCGTGCCGACAATTCTGTCGAAATCAAGGCCCACAATGAACGGATCTATGGAACGTCTTGAATCAGATACTTGTGAGATCTCAGGGGGTTCCATAGGATTTCCTCTTTTGGCATATGGCTTGCCCTTGGTCGAGGTGAACAGGACGTTCCCCCAAAAGCATTCGGTGGGGACGAAGCGGAAATTGAAAAAATGCTTTTTGGCTGTTGAAAGGAGGTAACGTCATGAATCTCAGAAAATGTTCGTTCCTTCTTGTCTTTGCGGCTGGGATGTTTCTGATTGGAACCCGAAGCGATGCATTTGTTGTGGATTCTGGGAGGAGAGCTGCCAACCAGGCCAAATCATCCAACGTGTTTGTCGAACCGGTGGATTCGACTTATTTCGCCTTCGGATATCATCGGGGTGGTGATCGCCATTACGGCCGCGAATACCGCCGTGGCTACCCCCGGCACCACGGTAGGTACCATTACAAACACCAGCGTCACGGTCATTACTATAGTCGACACCCATATTGGCATAAGGACCGTGGATATCGGTACAGGTACAAGTATCGTCATTGGCCGTATTTTTACTACTACCGATATTGGGGGCCATATTACCGTCCCCCCTATCGTGGGTGGTAAGACGGGGAGTCTTTGCGTCAGCAGATCTCCGAGAACCGTTTGTTACGAGACCGCTCTCTGAGGTCTCCTCAGCAAAAGGCCAACCTGACACGTGATTATGCGGATCACCCTCCTGAACTGGCCCGGTTGTGCGTTGTCTTGTGCTGGTTCTGCGAATGAAGGGTGAATGAGTGATTTCCAGTCCTTTTATGGGGAAGGCAGGCCATCTCGGCCTGTTTTCTCTTTCAGACGCTGGGAAGGGGTTATGAGATGGATCCGATCGCTTTCGTCCTAAGAGATTTTCTGCGAACTGAAGATATCGATACCTACCTCTGTAGATCCGCAGCAATCGGAGAAGGCCATGGCGTGAAGGTGGCGGATGAGTGTGTGGATGGAAATGTAGGCTGTAGAAACTGTCCTTTCCAAGAAGGCAAAGAAATGCGTGCGTTACTCAGGTAGCCAACTCTTCTCAACACGCCCCCTGGTAGAAGTCCAATCTGGGTTCTCCCGGTCATTGCCAATAACCGAATCTCCTCACGGCCCTGTCTCGCACGAACTCCCATTTGATAGAAAGACGACTCCATCAGCAGGCGTTGCGAGGGGATGACAGGGAGGGGCGGTACCTGCACTTCACTTCATTAATGATACATCTCAGAAGTTGGCTCTCTCAGAAGGCCAGGCTCTCATCAGGATCATCGTGGATTTGAAACCCAAATCAACAGAACCAGATAGTAGGCAGACGGTGTAGTTCAGTTAGCAATAAACTAAATTGATTTAGTCGGTCATAGGCCACCTGACGTCCCTCCTACTTCAGTCCCGCCTTGCGCAGAGAGTCAATGTAGAGGTCGATGTCCGCTTTATTCTTGAAAAGGCATGTTTGTGCAAAATGCTCGAGTGAGAACTTTGGTTCCAGCCGCAGAACCTCTGCGGCGGCCTCACGTGCCTCCTTCTCCCGGCCTAACGAAATGTAAATCGCGGCCAGATTAAGCCAGGCTTCAGTATAATCGGGATTACGATGGATCACCTTCTTAAGTTCTACGATTGCTTCCTCATATCGCCCTATCATCCGATAGGCGGTCGCCAAGTTCTCAAGAAGCCAATCCGGAGGTATGGGGTTAAGACGTATCGCCTTCTCAAGCATTGCAACGGCTTCCTCAGGCCTGCCCACGTAGCATAGAGTACTCCCAAAAAGCCCCATGTTGTCGGCACTATTGGGATTGAGGGCAACAGAGCGCTCACCCTCAGTAACAGCTTTCTCCCACTGCCGTTGCACAAGATGGATATTACCCAACAGGGTGTAAGCATCCGCTAATGAGTCATCCAGGGCGAGGGCCTTTTGGGCAAATTCAACGGCTTTTGCCATAGACTGCCCAGAGGAATCACTGAAGCCAAACCATACCTCTAGCAGATAGCTCCAAGCTAGGTGGGTGTGGGCTATTGCAAACTTCGGGTCTAAGGCGGCGGCTTCCTCAAAGGATTGTCGAGCTAGAGCTATGCCCTCTTTATTCATTCGATAGATATGCTCACGCCCCTGAAAAACCTTTACATAGGCCTCGTAATTTTTCGTGCCTTTTCCGAGCACACAAGCTTGCAACCCCTCGGTCAGCTCACACTGCAGTGCCATCAGGATCTCCATCGTGATCTCATCTTGGAGAGCAAATACGTCTTTCAGATCCCGGTCGTAGCGGTCCGCCCACAGATGATGCCCCGTGGTAGCATCGATCAGCTGTGCAGTAATCCGTATCCGTCCTCCCGCCCTACGAACACTTCCCTCCAGCACGTAACGCACACCCAACTCCCGACCAACCTCCTGCACCTTCACCGACTTTCCCTTGTAGGTGAACGACGAGTTGCGGGCAATGACAAAGAGCCTTGGGACCTTGGAGAGGGCAGTGATGATTTCCTCAGTGATTCCGTCGCTGAAATACTCCTGGTCAGGATCACCGCTCATGTTGACAAAGGGTAACACAGCGATGGACGGCTTCTCTGGCAACACAAGCTTTTTCTTCGCCTCAGGAATGGTACCCTCGGTTTTCATCCGTATCCGATACACCCGCACCGGCTTCTTGATGTTCTTGACAGTGTGCTCGCCTACGTACTCGTACCCGAGGGTCAGTTTGTTCTCGATCTGCTCGTGGACGCTCCCCGAGATAGAAATGCCTCCCGCTTCGGCCAAGCCCTCGACCCGAGCAGCCACGTTGACGCCGTCCCCATAGATCCGTTCTCCCTCCACAATCACATCCCCGAGGTTGACTCCAATCCGAAACTCCATCCTCCGCTGTTCTGGCAACTCGGCATTCCTGGCTCTCAAGTCCTCCTGAACCTCCACAGCACAGCGCACCGCATCCACCACACTGGCAAACTCAGCCAACACATTGTCACCCGGAGAGTCTACCACCCGCCCCCGGTGTTTCTGGATAAGCGTGGCCATGACCTCGCGGTAGGCGGTTAAGGTGCGGACGGTCGCTTCCTCGTCTTCACCCATGAGGCGACTGTAACCTTCGACATCCGCACTAAGGATCGCGCTGAGCTTTCGTTCATAGCTCTCATTGGTCATGGAGTCACCCCTCTGGGGATTCGAGAGCGAGTGAAGAAGTGTTTCAAGGTGCTTACTTATTAAGAATCACCGAATTGCAATGTATACCAAGGGGGACAAGATGACAAGTTCCGATGAAGGTTTTGGCTTCCTTCTTCCTAGCCAAGGTGTTAAATGCAAGATGAAACCCGCCATTAGTTGTCTCCGCAAATCCCGTTTATTTGCATCGGAAATCAACGGATCTGAAGGCGGAGAGGAACCTCCTGTTTCAGTTGCCAGTATTGAATTCGCCTCGGATTGCCCCCTGCAAACAGAGAACATCGCTGAAGTTCGAGCTTCTTCATTCAGGATTATGACTTTTCAAAGAGGGCTGTTCGGCTGAATCGGATCCGGGGGGTATCCACGATCCTAAACCCCGCCTGAAGGGAAGACGTCATGATCTCTTCAAACCGAGAAAGGGAGGTATGGAGTTTCGGTTCAACCAAAAGAAATCTGCCCGTTGACTTGAGAACTAAATGCACTTCTTTTAAGAACTGTTTCGCATTTTGTACCTCATGCACCATCCAAAACGTTAAAGCGAAATCACTCTTTTGGTTAATTCCT